>CAZHAD010000106.1:0-8223 GCA_964529965.1 uncultured Leptospirales bacterium
TACAGGTGATTATGACAGTATTAAGGTATGCAGTATGCCCAGGCCCAGAATTTATGGTTATCTCGCCGTAAGCGCAACCCTGATACTGGGGGTATTATTTTTTTATTCTCTCTATCAATTTAACGGCGACCATGTCGGTTTCAGTGGAATTGATCTGAGCAGGGTCAATAACTTCACTTTTTTTGCGATCGCCGTTCCCATCTCCCTGGTATCGGCGGCGGTGATCGGCACGGGATTCTGGATCGGTTGGACGATTCTTACGATCAAGGTGGTGCCTCCAATGCCCGACATTGTAGAAAAAAAAGATTATTCAAAAATCAAGGCTTTCTTTTTATGCGTGTTTACCTTGTTCCTGGGGGCGCTGCTGCTGTACGGGATTTATATCAAAAATTTCTGGGCCCTGGCGATACCCGCTGCCGCGATATCCCTGGTGATATTGGGCGCGGTTTTCTGGGTGGGTCTCGCCATAATCACGACGAGATCGACTCTTCCTGAAGAAAAAAAATAGACTTAATCACCCATGAAGGTCCTACTGTTATGTTATCGCGGCAGTCCCTTCTGCGGCGGTCAGGGAATTTATCTGTATTATTTGAGCAGGGAGCTTGCCAGGCTGGGCGTGTCGGTGGATGTCATGGTGGGGCCACCCTACCCGGAGCCGCTTGATGAATGGGCCACTGTCTACAAAGTCGAAAACCTTAATATCTGGGCAGTCAAAACGAAGGATTTCGGTCGCAGCCGTTTTCATCGGGTTTTTTCAACCTGGAATTTTATCGACTACCTGCTCACGAGGTTCCATTTTTTTTCCGAGATGGAAACGTTCACCATGAGGGTTTTTTTCATTTTAAAAAAAATCCTCAAAACCAATACATATGACATTATCCATGATATAAATTCCCTCGGATGGGGCCTGTTGCTCATGAGAAAATACGGAATTCCGGTCATATCGACGATCCATCATCCCCTGACGAGGGACAGGGATGCAGACTTGATAAGCAATGAAACCTTCTGGGAAAAGATGACCACCCTGCTTTTTTATCCACTGATGATGCAGCGGTTTGTCATTAAAAGGCTCGACCGGGTGATAACCTCTTCAAAAGAAGGGATCGACGAGCTGAACAGGGCGTTCGGCTTGCGCAGGGAAAACATATCCGTGGTGTACAACGGCATGGATGTCGAGTCCTTCCGGAACACGGGAGAGAGAAGGGAGGGGCGGTCGGTCCTTTTCGTCGGAAACACCGAGGATCAAAAGAAGGGGATCCGCTTTCTCATGGAAGCGCTCGCAGACCTCCCCGAAGACGTTACGCTTACGATCGTTGACGAGGGACCGCCTAAAAAGGAATACGCGACACGGCTGGCGCGTGAATTCGGCGTGCTGCACCGGGTCAGCTTCACCGGCAGGGTAGACGGCAGGGATATGGCGGGCCTTTACAGCAGAAAGGCCGTTCTGGTGATGTCCTCCCTGTACGAGGGGTTCGGACTGCCCGCGGCTGAGGCCATGGCGTGTGAAACGCCGGTCGTGGCGACCAGGGCGGGCGCGCTGCCTGAGGTGGTGGACGGTACGTGCGGGATTCTGGTTCAGCCGGGCGATTCGCGCCAGCTGCGGGACGCCATTCTTAAAGTGTTGGAAGAACCGGAGATGGGCCTGAGGATGGGTAAGAACGGCAGAAAACGGGCGGCGGAGAATTTTTCCTGGGAGACGGCCGCAAAGAATACGCTCGAGGTTTATATAGACGTACTCAATTCTCGGTATGACTGATTAAAAAACAGAACCCAACGTTTCAGCAATTGGAATAGTGTAATGAATGGGGATAAGGAGAATATTTAATTTCGCAACGTGTGAAATTTTAAGATGAGAATTGCATAAAAAAATCACCGGGGTGTATGCAATGAAAATTTGTCTTTTAAGCTACAGGGGAAACCCCTACTGCGGGGGGCAGGGGATTTACGTGATGTACATTGCAAGAGAGCTCGTCAGGCTCGGACACGAGGTGCACGTCGTCACCGGCCCGCCGTACCCTTTCGATGAAAAGGGAATCGTCATCCACCGGATCAGCAATCATAACTATTTCAACAAGGGAAGGGATTTCATCAAGCCTCACAAGCCGTTCGCGACCCTGATGCCGCTGAATCTTTACGAGTTCATAGCGGCCAAGTTCGGAATCTTTCCCGAGATCGAGACCTTTTCGATACGGGCCTTCCTCAAGCTTAAAGAGCTTCTCAAGACGCACCGGTTTGACATCATCCATGACAATCAATGCCTCGGCTACGGCTTTCTCCTGATCAAGCAACTGGGGGTGCCGTTTGTTTCCACCATCCACCATCCCCTGAGCATAGACCGCACCACCTGGTTTGAATATCCTTCCACGTTTAATCTGAAAATGAAGAGGATCCTCTACTATCCGCTGATGATGCAGAAATTTGTATCCAACAAGATGTACAGGATCATTACGGTTTCGCATAACGCCGCGGTCGAGATACAGAAGGCGTTCGGGGTCAACCTCGAAAATATACGCGTTATCTACAACGGCATGGACTCGAATATTTTTTTCCCGGTGAAGGAAGCGAAGAAGAAAAAGAACAGCCTCATTTTCGTCGGCAACGTGGAAGACCGCAAGAAGGGGATCATCTTTCTTCTCAAAGCCATGTCGCTGGCCAGGCACAGGGTAATGCTCACCATCGTCGACGGGGGCGCCCCCAACCGGAGCTCGGTGCCCCTTCTCATCGACAAGCTGGGGCTCAACGGAAGGGTGACTTTCACCGGGAAGATCCCGATATCCCGGCTCATTCAACTGTATTCCCAGACCGAGATCGCGGTGCTCCCCTCTTTGTACGAGGGGTTCGGGTTCCCGGCCGCGGAGGCGATGGCGTGCGAACTGCCGGTGATCACGACCACCGCGGGAGCACTGCCCGAGGTGGTGGGCGCGCACATGAAAACCGGGTACCTCGTCCCGCCTCGTGACGCGGCCGCCATAGCCGAGGGCATCGATTTTCTGCTGGATCACCCGGAGGTTCGACAAACCATGGGAAAGGCGGCGCGGCAGCGGGTCCTTGAAATTTTTACGTGGGAGAACGCGGTGCGTGAGCTGGTAACAATGTATGAAGAGGCGATCAATGCTCACGGTCGATTTTGACCGGCTCGCGGTCGGGGCCGGCGACGTCGTGCTCGACGCGGGGTGCGGATTCGGCCGCCACTCCATGGAGCTTCTGTCACGCGGGGCGGTCGTGTACAGCATGGACACGGACATGGAAAGCCTCAGGAAGACCCGCTATTCCATGGCGATGATGACAAAAGAGCCCCGGGTACGGGGGTCACGTTACCTGGTGCATTTCGGCGACGCCCTTAATACCCCCTACAAGGACGAATCATTCGATCTCATCATATGCGCGGAGGTCATGGAGCATGTCAGCGACGACGACAGGGCGTGCAGGGAGCTCGCGCGCGTGCTCAAGAAAAACGGGAGGATAGCAATCACCGTGCCGACCATATTCAGCGAGGCGTTGTACGACGTGCTGACCTACGAGTATTTCACCTCGCCGGGGGGCCACATTCGGAAGTATTTTCCCAAAGAGCTCGCCGCCATTATGGCAAGGAACGGCCTGGTGCTGTACGGGGTCGGATTCAAGCACGCGTTCCACACGGTGTGGTGGCTGATCAGGAGCGTGGTGGGGCTGCATCACGAGGCCCATCCCCTGACCGCCGCATACCATAGATTTCTGCATCTGGGCCTGTATTCAGGATTCATGAGAAGAGCCGAATCCTTTTTTAATTATTTTTTCCCCAAAAGCATAGTGCTGTACGCGTGGAAAAAGTAGGGAGGGGATGAACAGGATACTGTGTGCATTACTCGCCGTGACGTTCATGTGCGCGCGTGAGGCGGCCGCGGGCGGCAGCGCAAAAAAGATATTTCTCTTCGGAGATTCTTCGGGCGCGCTCGGCAGGGCGGGGACCGGCGTTTCGCTTTCAGGCGTGGATCTTTTTTACCTGAATCCGGCTTCGATCGGCGACCTCGAGAGAACGGGCCTGAGCCTCCAGTACGGCACGCCCCCGCTCCCCACCGGCTTTAACAACGGGAATGCGTCCCTGGCGGTACCCACATCATACGGGGTATTCGGGGCGTCGGCGCGCTGTCTTTTCGTGCCCGGAAGCCCGGATTTTCGCAGCGGATACGGGGCTGTCGTCGGCATGGCAAAGGACCTGATACCGGAGCTGCTCTTCGGATTCTCACTCGCATTTTTCGTAAGCCCGAACCACGGAGGGGCGTATTATGCCGGCGGAAACATCGGGTTCATCTATAAATTTCATAACACCGGGAGCAAATACGGATTCGGCCTGTTGAGCCCGAGGATGGGCCTTTCGGTGAACGCGGGCTATCCCTTCGGGAGACGGAAAAAATATGCGGATTTCAACGCGGTGAGCATCGGGTACGGCTTTACGTTCTTCAGCATCAGAAACTTCAACCTTTCATTTTTCAACGACGCCACGGTCCTGAATTACAGGGAATACCCGGTAAAGCTCGGCCTGGAGTCCGGTCTTTTCGACATCCTGACCCTGCGGTTCGGTTACATCATCCCGCACGCGTATAACGACGGGGCGTTCACCGCCGGCCTTGGGCTGAAGCTTGGTAATGACGCATTCAAGGCGTCATTGAATTACGCCATTAATTTTTACCCGCGCATGAAGTTCGTGCATTACCTGGGCTTGACGTGCGAATACGGCGCTTTTGACAGGGAGCCCCCGCGGACCGCGATCCACGTGGAGCCCCGATACATATCGCCGAACCATGACGGAGCCGATGATTACGCCCTGTTTCACCTTGACGTGACGGACAGGAGCAGGATAAAGGGGTGGAGGCTCCAGATTCTCGATTCGTCGAACAGGATCGTGAAGGATTATGCCGTAAATAAAAGGGATTTGGTTGACACCCTTGATTTTGTTTCTTTTTTTGAACGGCTCTTTCAAAAGAGGGAATCGAGGGTCGTTCCCGAAACGATTATCTGGGACGGAACGGATGCCGAGGGGAATCTCCTTCCGGACGGCGCGTACGCCTATTCGTTTTACGCATGGGACGCGCGGGGCAACATCTCCGGGGCGAAGACCGGGACGATCGTCATCGATACCGAGGCACCCGAGGTCTCCCTCGATGCGAGTGGCAATCTACTTTCCCCGAACGGCGATAATCAAAAAGACCAGTATACGGTGACGCAAAAGATCAAGACCGCCCCCGGAGACGTGTGGAGCGCCGGGTTCAGGGACTCGCTCGGCAGGGTCGTCAGAATCTACCGGTGGGAGGGTAGCTTTGTTCCAGGAAAAGTCACGTGGGACGGGAAGGATGACCGCGGCTCTGACGCGCCCGAGGGACTGTATGAGTATTTCATCTCGTGTACGGACGAGGCCGGGAACCGCGCGGCAGCCGCGATCGGGGAAATCACACTCACCCGAAAATATAAAATAGCGGATGTGACCCTGTCATACGGATATTTTTCCTTCTTCAAGGATACGGGTGTCAACCTGTTCCCATACCTTTCCGATGCGCGGGGTCTTGAGGAATGGAGGGTCGTCATATCGAACTCAAAGCGAAAAATCGTCAGGGAGATCGCCGTAAAAGGTAATGCACCGAAGCTGATCAGTTATTCTTGCAGGAATGGGAAAAATGAAAAACTGGAAGACGGGGTCTACTACGTGAGATTTGAAGCCCGGTTCGCCGGGGGCAATACCATCCGGTCGTTTGAAAAGAAGCTGGTTATCGACAGCACCCCTCCGGAGCTATCGGTGTCTCATTCGCCCCGGCTCTTTTCTCCCGATGGAGATGAAAACAATGATTTTTTAACAATACGGCTCTCGGCCAATGATTTATCAGGGATTGCGCGATGGAGCGTGACGGTTTATTCATCCGCGGGCTTGGCGTTCAAAAGCTTTTCCGGAAAAGGGCCCGTGCCACGGGAGATCGTATGGGACGGCGCCGGCGGCCAAAGGGACAAGGTCGAATCCGCAGCCGAATATTTCATGATCTTCGAGGCTGAAGACCTGGCGGGCAACATGGGGAAATCACGCGCCGACAGGATTGACGTTGATATCCTCGTCATGGTCACGGAAAGGGGCCTGAAGATCCGCACCAGCAATATCGAGTTTTCTCTGGGAAGCGACGAGATATTGCCCGCGGGCAGGTCCGTTCTTGAGCGCGTGTATGAGGTGCTCAGAAGGTATGAGGCGTATGACGTTCTCATCGAGGGTTATACCGATGACGTCGGCAGGGAAGACGACAACCTCGAGCTTTCCGAGCGGAGGGCCTCGGCCGTGCGGGACTATCTGGTGCGCCGCGGGATTACCGCGGACAGGCTCACGTTCGCCGGCATGGGGGAAACGGCGCCGCTTTATCCGAACGACAGCGACGAGCACCGCAGGCTCAACCGGAGGATCGAATTCATCCTGACTAAGAGGAACGTGAAGTGACGCATGTCGTTTTCACCGATGTGGACGGGACACTGCTAGACCACGGGACCTACCGGTACGATCACGCGCGTGAGGGCATCTCGATATTGAGCGGCGCCGGCGTTCCTCTCGTGCTCGTGTCGAGCAAAACGCACGCAGAGCTGACGATGCTTCACCGCGAGCTTTCGTTATCGGCCCCTTTCGTGTTTGAAAACGGCGGGGGCATCGTCTGGCCCGGAGAAAAAGGGCGTGTCGAGCAGGCGGGCAAGGAGATTGCCGAGTTACAAAGATACGTCCCCGAGCTTTTAAGGGAATTGGGGGAAGAGGCGGCGTTTGTCACCGACATGGACATCGACGAGATCGCAAGGGTCTCGGGCCTGCCTCCTGAGAAGGCTCGCTTTTCGCTGCAGAGGAGATTTTCCCTTCCCTTCATACTCCACTCGGGAAGGAGCCTGGGCATCCCCGAGATGAATAAGCTGAACCGGCGTTTGCAATCCTACGGGTGCGCGGTGACCAAAGGCGACAGGTTTTTCCATTTTTTGTCGCGTGAGTCGGACAAGGGAGCGGCGGTGAAAAAAGTAGTCGAGTATTACCGCAAGGAGCGCGGCGCCGCGCCGGCCACGATCGGAATCGGCGACAGCGAAAACGACCTGCCGATGCTTCGGGAGGTCGATATGCCGGTTCTGGTGAGGAGATGGGACGGCAGCGCCGTTGACACGGACATTCCGAACGTGCTGGTGACGGGGGGGATCGGGCCTTCGGGATTCACTGAGGCGATAAAATCTATTCTTGGGGAAAGGAAATGAGACACCTTTTGAATCTGCTGGCGGATCTCGTACTGTGGATTTTCAACACGATCAAGAAGATACTGGTGATCGTGTTTGAGAAATTCCTGGAGATCAATATCTTTGAAAAGGGGATCGTGATAAATACGTTCACGGCCTTCGTGGCCGTGGTGCTGCCGGTGGCCAGGTATTATATTTTTGAGCAGTATTTTTATATCAACAACCCGGTCGCGCACTATCTGATCGGCATCGTGATGATCATGCTGGTGACCGTATATTTTCCCGGTCTCGCGACCATGCTGGTCAGGATCGCGGTGAGCCTTTTGTATTTGGCGGACGTCATTTATCTGCACTCCGCGCATGAGATAAGCAAGGCCCCGTATGAGATTACAGCGGGTTATTATCTGAATGTGGCGGTTCCGATCATCTATATCGTGCTGGCGGCCGCAAGCGGCCTGGTGTATCGGAAGACCTGAGTCTTAATTAACCATATCCTCAACATCAATGAGCGGCATAACGCCGATCCCGTCTTCGAGAAGCTCCTTCACCTCCTCGGAGGTGGCTTCGCCGTATATATTGCGCTCCTCCTCAAGGCCGAAGTGCATGGCGCGGGCCGCGTCGGCAAACTCGGCGCCCACGTGCTTGAAATTGTCCCTCACGAAATGATTAAGCGCACTGATCGCGTCGAAGAGATCCGGATGCTTTTTTTCGATCTGTGCGAGCTCCGACGGCTTCGCCTGTATGGAGCAGCCGGTGTATTTCCTCGTCACCTCGACTGATTCGCACAAAGGGCATGAGATCAGCTTTTTCGCAAGCTGGTCCTTGTACGCGTCGTAATCATTAAAGTAGCCCTCAAACCGGTGGCCTTGCCCGCATTCGAAATCGATCGAGATCATGGCTCCTCTGAACGGTAAAATCTCTTAATCAGGGATGTTCTTTCCTATACAGGAAAGGGTATCCATCGGATAAATTGCAAATATTTTTTTCTTTTTCCTGAATACACATCGC
>CAZHAD010000107.1:0-8143 GCA_964529965.1 uncultured Leptospirales bacterium
AAGGTGCACGCCGATAACGCGGTCGGGCGCAAACCGCCCGAGCTCGGGCGAGATGATCGAGCCCCAGTCTCCGCCCTGCGCCCCGTACCGCGTGTAGCCCAGGCGGTCCATCAGCGCGGCCCAGGCCCGGGCGATGCGATGCACGTCCCAGCCGGGCTCACGGGTCGGGCCCGAGAAACCGAACCCGGGCAACGAGGGCGCCACGACATGGAAGGCGTCCGAGGGATCGGCGCCGTGCCCGCGCGGATCCGCAAGCGGCCCGATGATGTTCGTCAACTCGGCGACCGAGCCCGGCCACCCGTGGGAAATGATCAGCGGCAGCGCGTCGCGCTCGGGCGAGCGCACATGCAGGAAATGGACGCGCTGGCCGTCGATAACGGTTGTGAACTGGGGAAACCGGTTCAGACGGGCCTCGTGCTTCCGCCAATCGTAGCCGTTGAGCCAGTAATCGGCCGTCTCCTTGAGATAGTCCTGGGGAACGCCGTACGCCCACCCGACGCCGGCAAGCTCGTCCGGCCAGCGGGTGCTTGCCAGCCGGGCGTGCAGGTCGTCGATGTCCGCCTGCGGGATATTAATGCAAAAAATCTGAAATGGGGCTTTGTCGCGGTCGGCTGCGCTTTTTGCATCATGTAATTGCTTAATTGTCGGATCATTCATGATGATTTTCCCTTTTTTAAGCAAAAATATCCAATGATATATGGAAATTCAAAATTTCATATTGATGTGGCGCAGTTTGCCTGGTGTGTATTCCCGGATGGGACTAACATCGTTCGTTTCCCGGCGTGATCCGGAAAGAGATGCCGGCATTAACAATATTTGAGAAGATACCGTTTTTCCAGCTTTTGCCTGATTGCCGTAATCTGGCCCGGGTTGGTTATTATTTTGGCGATTTTTCTGCAGGGATCTTCCTGCAGGTCGATCTCCATCGGGGATTCATAAAAGCTTACGGAGGTCTGATCGCCCTGTCTGTCGAACTTGAAAAATATCGTCACCCGTGGTTTGAGGAAATCATTGACGCCGAAGCGCGTCACCATGGCAAGCTCCTGGGTGTTGAGCTCGCAGAAGTCGTTAAGCGCATAAAACGATTGCGTATTATTAAGGAGGGGGCCCACTCTGTTGATGAAGTCGCTTATAATATCATAATCAAAATGCGTATCGATGGAATTCACAAGGGCCTGGAGCGCGAATGAGGCGGACACCGCCTCGCGATACGGCCTCTTTGAAGTGAGGGCGTCGTATATGTCGCAGACCGATATGACCTTGGGGAATTCCGGCAGCGTCGCGTAGGGAAGCCGGTAGTATCCCTGGTTGTCGAATTTCTCATGATGGAAGAGCACCGTTTGAAGCACGACGGGATTGACGCTTTCCATGTTCTTGAGTATCTCATATCCGAGCTGCGGATGGCGTTTTATTTTTTCGATTTCGGCGATGCTGAGCTCGCCCTCCTTATCGAGAAGTTTTTTTTCGATTTTAATCTCGCCCATGTCATGCAGGTACGCGCCCAGAGTAAGGTGCTTGATCTCATCTCTGTTGAATATGCCCCGTTTCATGGCGAAAAACGCCGAGAGAACGCCCACGTTGACCGAATGGTTATAAAGATACTCTTCGTACGTCTTGATCTCTTTAAGAAGGTCGATGGCATCTGCCTCCGCCGAGCTGAGATCATTTATTATCTCCTCAACGATCTTTTCAGCGCTGCGGAGCGCCGTCCTGGTGAGCTTGTCCGAATGAAGGATTTCCTCCATCAGCTCCCTGGAGTTGTTATAGGCGATCTTCATTCTGTAGGCAGGAACGACCGGCCGCGGGTTCGGGTCGGTGTACAGGACATATTTGCCGAAGCGCGCTTTTATATCGTGTATCCACTCCCTGGTAAGCAAGGAGCGCGCTTCCAATATCAGCTCTCCGCCCTCGGAATAGAGGGGATGGATGAAGCTGCTGTTCGGTCTTATATAGTCCAGGTCTATTTTTATTGTTTTCTTCGCCATATTTGTTCCGCATAACAATCGCCGACGAAAAGACCCTTTCATATGAAAGGCGTCGGATTTCTCGCGAAGTCATCGCCGGAATGCACGACCGTACAATGTAACCGTATGTTTTTTTTAATTTTTTGTCAAACTTGTTCTGGTTAGTGCTTATTAAGCACCCATTTTACAACGGGTTTTTGTCAAGTGCTTTATCACAGCGCGTCCGCTCTTTCCGATAGGAAAGCCTCCAAACCCCGGAACTTTGCTCCGGGGATGAGGCGCGCAAAACATTATATGTGATAACATACCCCGTTCCGACTTTTCGGGACGGGGTATGTTATAGGCGGTACAAGCGGTAAAAGAATGAATGATATCTGCATGAAACCCCTCAGGCGGTGCCCGTTATGTTAAAAAGAATTTTTATAAACTCTTCCGGGTTTTCGAGCTGAGGGAGGTGACCCGCGTTCGAGACCGTGTGGAGGGGAAAGCGGAACATGGAGGCAATACGCCTGGCCTTTTTCAAAGCCACGAGATTGTCGTCAGTCCCCCATACCAGGCTCGTTGTTGTTTCATGCGAAACCGGCCGATCGGTGCTGATGATAAGATTTTTGGTGATCCGTGCCGGGACCTGTGCTCCTCCGACGATTGTTTCGACGGTTGCGTCATCAAGCGCATGAATATCATGGAATGCTTTTTCCAGGGCTTTTTTTGTAAATTGCGTTTTTAAAAGAAGGGTCAATACCTTCTGCATCGGCCCGGTCCTGAGGAGCGCACGCACCGGACCGGGCACCATATTGATGAGGCCCGCGTCCACCAGGATCAGGTGCTCCACCATCTCCGGCCATCGGGATGCGAACACCTGGCCCACCCCGCCGCCGAACGAGTTTCCTACCACCGTGACACGTTTAATCTTGAATTCGTCACAGAGATAATGAAGAAATTCGACCATTTCATCTGCGGTCTCGGTCTTCAGGGGGGCCGATCCGCCGAACCCGGGAAGGTCGGGAGCAATGACCAGGAACCGCCCGGCAAGCCGGTCCCACACCGGAGACCAGTGCAGTTTTGCCCCGGCCCAGGCGCCGTGCAACAGGAGAAGGGCGGGGCCCTTTCCGCCATGGTGCACGATTATTTTGGATCCCTTGAACCGGAGCTCTTTAGTTTTCATAATGGCTTTTTCATCAGGCCCTGCGGATGCCGCCGCGTCAAGTATTATTGTGTATTCTTGGATAACCGTATTTTTCCGCCCGTATGGTAAAAATAATAACCTTAAATGCGAAGTTACTTTATTATTCCCCCTAAATCCCCCCAAGGGGGACTTAAAAATCTTAGAAATGGATGAAAGCAGGATAATTTGATCTTTATCGCTGCAGTAGCCCCCTCCAGGGGCGGTTGGGGGGCTGACTCCAGTAATAATCATGTTGATCTCCAGAGGTTATTCCGCTATCTTGTAACCAGGATATAACCGATGCGGTCAAATCTATTCATGACGGCGAGGCTGATGCCTCGGGTGAGGTAAGGGATGCTTGAGCTTAAGGATGTCTCCTTTGCGGCGGAGCTGCACAAACCCGGCGACGGAACGCAGAGGCGCGAGATCATAAGGGGAATGAATTTCACGTTTGAAGCCGGCAGGTTTTACACGATTACCGGCCCTAACGGCAGCGGGAAGACAACGCTGGCGAATCTGATCATGGGGATTAACCCGGTCACCTCGGGGAGCATTATCTTCGAGGGGGCCGATATTACCGGCATGTCCATAACCGAAAGGGCGAAGGCCGGCATCGCATTCAGCCTTCAGAGCCCTGCGCGCTTCAAGGGGATCACCTTCCGCGACCTCCTGTCAATCGCCTCCGGAACCGAAGAAGAGGCCGCGCTGATCGGCATAATACAGAGGGTCGGCATCTGCTCCCTCTCCTTTCTCGACAGGCCGGTCGATTCCAAGCTCTCAGGCGGGGAGATTAAAAAAATAGAGATGGCCACCATAATTGCGCGGAATCCCAAGCTCGCGATGTACGACGAGCCGGATACGGGCATCGACCTGTGGACCATCGAGCCGATGGTGGAGCTGCTCAAGTCGGAACAGAAGCTTCACCGCACCACTACCATCGTCATCAGCCACAACAGGGCCTTTCTCGAGGCCGCGGACGTCATCGTCATAATAAAAGAAGGGGGGGTCATATACCAGGGAGACATGGAGGCCGCCCTGCCGCTTCTCAACGACCTGAGCATATGCGGATACAGGACCTGCGGGGATGAGACGTACAATGAATGCTTTAGATAAAGAGCTGCTCAAGGCGGTGGCCGATCTCGACGGCCTTCCCCGGGGGGCTTACAATATCCGCAAGAACGGTAAGCTCCTCGCGCGCGAAACATCGGCCAATATCGATATCGAGACAAACGCGGAGGGAACGGGGATCATCGTCTCCATAAAGCCGGGGACCGTGAACGAATCGGTTCACATTCCCGTGATACTGAACCAGGCCGGTCTCTACGACGTCGTGTACAACAGCTTTATCATCGGCGAAGATTCCGACGTTACCATAATCGCCGGCTGCGGAATCCACTGCGGAAGCGCGGAGGCGGAGGGCCACGCCGGCATCCATGAGTTCAGTGTGGCGAAAAACGCGAAGGTAAAATATATAGAAAAGCACTACGCGACGGGGCCCGGACAGGGCAGGAGAACGCTCAACCCCGCCACCAGGGTCTTCCTTGAGGAGGACGCGCAGATCGAGATGCAGCTCACGCAGATAGGCGGTGTCGACGAGGCGGAGCGCTCGAACGAAGCGACGCTCGGGCCCGGCGGCTTGATTCTCATAACCGAGAGGGTACTGACGGAGTTCAGCCAACGCGCGGTTTCGCGCACGGAGATAATCCTTGCCGGGAACGGGAGCAGGGCGAACATGGTGTCGCGCTCGGTCATAAAGGGGGACTCAACGCAGAACTTCTACGCGACGATAGAGGCGCGCGCCGCCGGTATCGGCCACATCGAATGCGACGCGATCATAATGGACAACGGCACGAACGAGACCATCCCCTCCCTTAAGGCGCGCCACCCGGACGCGGAGCTTTCCCACGAGGCGTCGATCGGCAAGATCTCCGGCGACCAGCTCGTCAAGCTGCTGAGCCTCGGGCTCACCTACGATGAGGCGGTGAATCGCATCATACAGGGCTTCTTGAACCAGTGAATCGCGGCGCGGGCCGAATGCTATCAGTACGAATGGCCTTACGACTACGGGTATTGGAAAGAACATCACGGGCTGAAGGGGTGGAATAACATGCGGGTGCTGCTCGTCTCGGCCAACCGTGCGGAAATCAACATGACGGTGGTGCCGTTCGGCATGGCCTGCGTGGCCGAGGCGGTGAAGGCGGCCGGCCATCAGGTCCGGATGCTCGACCTCATGGCGGAGCCGGAGCCGTACGGGGCGCTGGAGCGCACGGTCGGTGAGTTTCGGCCTGAGGTCATCGGGGTATCGCTCCGCAACATCGACGACCAGGTCAGCGTCAATCCCCGGCTGCTGTTCGAAGAGGACCAAAAAATCATCGCTTTGTGCAAGCGCATTTCCCCGGCCCCGGTGGTCCTCGGCGGCGCCGGCTACAGCATTTTCCCGCGGGCCGTGCTCGATCGCTCCGGCGCCGATTTCGGCATTCAGGGGGAGGGCGAGGCGGTGCTCGTCCGGCTGCTCGAACGGATCTCGTGCGGCGGATCCGCTGACGGCCTGCCGGGCCTGTTCGTGAAGGGACAGGCCTCGCAGTCGAAACGTGAATTTGCCCGCGACCTGGACCGGTTCCCCCTGCCGGAGCCGGCTCTCTTCACGGACCGGATCTCTGGCCGCGATGATTTCTGGTTCCCGGTGCAGACCAGGCGCGGCTGTCCCAACGGGTGCAACTACTGCTCCACCCCGGCCATTTCCGGGTCCCGCATACGCAAGCGCTCGCCCAGGGCGGTGGTCGAATGGATGGCCCGGCTGGTCCGGTCCGGGGTACGCCAATTCGACTTTGTTGACAACACCTTCAACCTGCCCCGCACCTACGCGAAAAAACTGTGCCATGAGCTGATACGGGCCGGGTTGGATGCCAAATGGCGGTGCATCCTGTATCCGCATCGGGTTGACGAGGAGCTGGCGGCGCTCATGGCCGGGGCCGGGTGCGTGGAGGCGAGCGTGGGCTTCGAGAGCGGCTCCGTGGTCATCCTGAAGCTCATGAACAAACGCTTTACTCTCGAAAAGGTGAGGCGGACCTGCGGCCTGCTCCGCACATACGCCATCCGCCGGTTCGGGTTTCTGCTCCTGGGCGGGCCGGGCGAGACGAGGGAGACCGTGCGCCAGAGCCTCGCCTTCGCCGATTCCCTCGATCTCGATTTACTCAAAATCACCATCGGCATCCGGATCTACCCCGACACCCCGCTAGCGGCCAGGGCCGTGGAAGAGGGGATCATCGCCCCGGAAGACGACCTGCTTTGTCCCCGATTTTATTTTGCACCCGGCCTGGAGGCCTGGCTGCGCGAAACCGTCTCTCAATGGGCCGCGAGCCGGCCGAAATGGATAATGGACCGATAGCGGGATAACTGTTTTATTTTGGCGATTGATCTATTGCGCTGCGTCGTGGATTTGAATTAATGTCTCGATAAATCCGCGGGAAAAGTGGAAAGAACATGCTATATAGAGCCGACGAAGCGTCCGTCCTCCAGCCGCTCCGCCAGTCCCCGCGCGACGAGGCGCTCGACGTGCTTCTTCACCATGGATTTTTCCCAGAAGAGAACGAATATGAGAGGATGATCCGGATATATGAATTTCTGCTCCGCGATCCGGTTGATGGATGAGGGATTTCCACGGATGAAATTCAGAATCAGCTCTTCTCTTTTATTCATTCTGTCGCGGTATTCCGCGAGTATGCCGGGAATGTTTTTATCGACCACTTCCGACCTGTGCCCGGTGACCAGCATCTCTGGCTTAAGGGCTATGATTCTGTCTATCGTTTCAATAAACTCGTCGATATCGGCGTCGTCCTCGCCGTACCAGGGCCCTACCGCCGAAAGGCAGATGTCCGCCATAAAAATGAGGCCTTCATCCGGGAATAAAAAAGAGCAATGCCCCGAGGTATGGCCGGGCGTCAGCAGCACCCGGATCTTCGTGCTCCCGCAGTCTATGATCCGGCCTTCGTCGATTTCTCCGTCGATCCTGAACGGCCGCAGGAGCCTATCCGAAAGCGCTCCGAGCCGACCCGCCTCATTGAAGATGTCCTCCTCCATCAGATCGTGCCAGCCGCTCAGGGCTGCTATTTTGAACGGGTCCTGCATCGCCTCGCGCTCGAGCGGATGCGCGAGTATCTTCGCGTTGGCGAACAGGTCGTTTCCCTTGATGTGATCCAGATGCCGGTGCGAATTCAGGAGGATATCGATGCCGGCGGTGTTCACATCGGACAAAATCCCGCCGGCGCCGCTGTCGATCATCAATTTCAAGTCATCCTCGACGAGCACGCTGTTGCTTGCGGTGAATCCGTCCTCCGTGAATACGGCTTTTATTCTTTTCCCGACCTGCCTTATCATACCAAGCGTCCCTTTCCAGGTTAATATAACATATTCAGTATGTCCGCATTCGGGTCGATCCATATTTTCTGTCAATTATACTTTTCCCGCAATCTCAAGAAAAAATGCAGTTCCTGTGCCTTCAATCGGGGTAGTAGGCGGATAGCTTAATAAAAAATTAAAAAATGCTAATGGCAAAAAATAATGTTCCGATATATTGAATGGTAAAAATATGCAAAAAAATTCTTGATATGTTATTTATATATGGTTTTTAAATATAAAAACTTATAAATGCTCATAATCGCCTTTAAACGCCTATTATCAGGATAAATATCATCCCCTTCCAAACCGAATTTGTACCTGTGAGGTGAAAACCGATCCTACTGGCACGGAGGCCAGGAGCATGAGATTCAAGGAAGAATCTTAATGACCTGCAACCACGACCTATCCCCCTTTAATGCCAACAGGATATTGAATTTTCAATGTGGAAATAATTTCATCCACAATTCCTGATACGGAGATCAGGAAATCTCTCAACAAAGGAGTGTTCTTATGATAATTAATCACAACATGAGCGCGATCAATTCCTGGCGGGTGTTGAAGTTCAAGAACTGGGATGTCAGCAAAGAAATGGAAAAGCTGTCATCCGGTATGAGGA
>CAZHAD010000108.1:0-8103 GCA_964529965.1 uncultured Leptospirales bacterium
GGGAATTTAGTTGTAAAGATGCCGGTAACAAGCGGCCCGAAGGGCCGGCGATTTTAATTCCTTGACGCGTGCGCCAGCCTGTGAAATCCTCACGTGTATATAGGGGCAAAATCGCATGAGTGAATATGGTGTCGCGATTCAAAGGGCGGCGGAATGGATCGCGGTAAGGGACAAGGTGGTGGTGTTTTCTGGAGCCGGCCTTAGCACCGAATCGGGTATCCCGGATTTCCGCAGCCCGGGAGGGGTGTGGGACCGTTACGATCCGGAGGATTTCTCGTTCCAGAATTTTGTCGCCAGCGAAAGGTCGAGGGAGCGCTACTGGCAGCTTGCGACCGAGATGTACGAAACGATACGAACAGCAAAGCCCAACAGTGCCCACCTGGCGATCGCCGAGCTCGAGCGGCTCGGAAGGCTCGACTGCGTCATAACCCAGAATATTGACGGGCTCCATCTCAAGGCGGGGAACTCGGAGGGGAAGGTGATCCGGCTCCACGGGACCTCACTGTATGTGACGTGCCTGGAATGCAACAAAAGGTACGAGCGCGACCCGATCCAGGACCGGATCGCACGGGGTGACAGGGCGCCCCGCTGCGACGCCTGCGGCGGCCCCCTCAAGCCCGCAACCGTTTCGTTCGGCCAGTCCATGCCTTTCGATGAGATGCAGGAGGCGGGCATGAGGTCGTCGTCCTGCGAAATCTTCATCGTGATCGGCTCGTCCCTGGTCGTATACCCAGCCGCTTCCTTCCCCCTGCTCGCCAAGAAGAACGGAGCGAGGCTGATCATCATCAACCGCGAAGAAACCCCGTTCGATGCAACCGCCGACCTGGTCATCCACGGCGAAGCGGGCGAGGCCATGTCAGGTATTTTACAGAAAGTCAAAAAAATGATAACCGATCATATCAGTTAGGCAATTTTTTAATTAAATCATCCCCCTCCCATCAAGGAAGGGGTCAGAGGGGTGCCATGGATGTTTCGGGGATACAGAATCCTCTGGACGTAACCGCAGCAATAAAGAAGCTTGCGCGAGAGAAAAAGGCCCTCATCCTCGCCCACAACTATCAGATCGCCGAGGTCCAGGACATCGCCGACCATACGGGCGATTCCCTTGAGCTTGCGCGCATAGCGGCCAAGAACGATGCGGATATGATCGTATTCTGCGGCGTCTACTTTATGGCCGAGTCCGCCTCGATCCTCTCGCCCGAAAAAAAGGTAATCATACCCGACCCTGAAGCCGGATGCCCCATGGCGGACATGGTCGGGCCGGAAGACGTCATGGAGATGAAGGCGATACACCCTGACGCACAGGTGGTGACCTATATCAACTCCTCGGCAGCGGTCAAGGCCTGTTCGGACGTCATCTGCACATCCTCCAACGCCCTGAAGATCGTGGAGCGGATCGACGCGGATAAAATCATATTCCTTCCGGATAAAAACCTCGGCTCCTACGTGCAGCGCTTTACGAAAAAAACGATCATCCCGGGGAAGGGGTTCTGCCCCACCCATGAAAAATTCACGCGGGAGGACCTGATCGCGGTGAAGCGCATGCACCCCGATGCCCTGGTCATGGTGCACCCCGAGTGCAGGCCGGAGGTCGTTGACATGGCGGACAAGGTTTTTTCCACCGGCCAGATGGTGGAATTCGCCGCCCGGACCGGCGTGAAAAAAATAATTGTAGGCACGGAAACCGGACTGATCCACAAGCTAAGCTCGGTCGCGCCGGAAATCGAATTCATCCCCGCCACCGGTTCATTCATCTGCCCGAACATGAAAAAAATCAATCTCGATGTCCTGCATACGTCCCTGATCGAAGAGCAAACCGTCGTAACGGTCGACCCTCTGGTCAGGGAGGGGGCGGGCAGGGCCCTTGAAAGAATGCTTGAGCTGTCATACTGATGGACGACCATACGCATGAGGAAAAAACAGGTGCCGGGGCTCCCGGCATGGGCGGGGATGACCTCCCCGGGACCTCCTCTACTGAAAAGGGAAGGGAAGGGGATGTCAATTACGACGAAGGAACAAATGCCCGGGGCCAGGATCAGGACGCGATCAACAGAATCAGGAGCAGGACGTTCAACCCCGAGCTCAGGGAGCTGGCCGAGAGGGTCATGGGCAGGGACCATGAATCCGCAGGACGCGCGTCCCGTCCCGGCGGCATAAAGGAGATGTCCGAGGACGAGCTCCTCCTGGGGATGCACCGCCTTTTATACATGACCGGGTCGGTCATCGACGAACGCGGCATTAATACCTCGTTCAGGCCGTTCGATGTGAAGGAGGATTTCATCCGGGACGGAAGCCGCGACGTCCTGGTCAGGCAGCTCATCGCCGGAATGGAAAACCTCGCGTTTCCTTTGTTTGCGATTCTTTCGTACAGCGTACCCCACAGGGGGTACGTGCCGGTGATCCACACCCTTGACCGGCAGGCCTCGGAAAACATCGTCATCAGCATCAGGAGCGGCCTGTTCAAAAAAATCTATTCCAGCCCCCAAGGCGTAATCCTCGAGGGGGAAACGATACAGGACGAGCCCCTGTTGGGAAAAATTTTCCTATCCGGGGACAAGCGCGCCGCACGCATCTATTTTGCGATGGTCGAGCATTGTACGGGCGGGCTGGCCGCAGAGCTTGAGGTTCCCGGGCTGACCTGCACGCCTTCCATTCTCCCATCATCGATATGCATGATTTTTACAAGGGAGCAGGATCAGGACGCCCGCCGGATCACGGACCTTCTCGCCAAAAGGCTGCCGCTCCCCCTATATCTGCTGGATGACAATCAATCCCGCGGGATCGTTTCAAAGAGCTTCAGGGGTCTCTCGTATCCCTTCCACCTGCTGGATTATTTTTTCAATGTTTTTCTTTTGCGGAAAGAGAACGTCGGGCTGAGCGCCAGGCTGTCGGGTCGGGGAGGGGCCAGAAAGGCCTTTTTGATGAAATACCTCATTTCCAAATTAAACCGCATGCTCGGCCCGGAATCGGCGGTCATCCACATGTTAAAAAACCGGCTTATCATACTGACGCGGCCCGAATGCGTAGGGTATATCCGGGAGATCCTTGACGCGCACGACAGCATGTTCGACGAGAAATTGAGCCTGATCGAATTCCATGCCGCGGATTTTGAAGATTCCAACAGCATCATACAGGAAATAATTCTAAACAATTAGAAGCGACCCTCGATACCCGCCCTGTTAATCATTTTACCTGCACCGTCCGATAAACATAGAAACGATGCGTCGCATATCGATCATGAAGGCTTTTTTCCCGATCATCGCCCTGGCATTGCTGATGCACATAAGCGCGTTCGGCCAGGAATTCCCGGAAGAGTTTCAGGACGACGAGTACCTGCAGCTCCGCGGCGAGTACCTGATCGACAGTCCGACCGCGTACACGATCGAGCGCGCATCGTTTAATTTCAACGTATTCGAATACAACGAGGGAGGAATCCGGCTCGCCTCCTATGTCGGGCTCCATGACAACATCTATTTCGGCGTATCCTTCAACATGAAGGACGTGCTCGGGAACGACCCGGTCAGGCCCGAGATACCCTCCGTCATCGCCAAGATCAAGCTCGTGGACGGCTTTCCCTATATTCCCGCCATAGCCGTCGGGTACGATTCCTTTTTTGAAGGCACCAGCCAGCATCTCGATAACGCCTCGAGCTTTTACAATAAGCTGATAAACGGCCCCTATCTCGCGTATATAAACCCCCTGGTGTACTACTACCGGAAAAACATGAGGAAGGACCTTTACTATAACGTGAAGAACACGATGTTTTCGGGTCCGTATGTCGTGTTCACGTCCCCCATTTATCTGTTCAGCAGCGTTCAATATATCGTTTACGGCGTGCGCATGCCGGTGCAGCCCCGTTTCAGGCCTGACGACACCGCCTATTTTTTTGGGCTTGACATACCGCTGGGAGAGATTTTTAGAATCAAGGGCGAGGCGGAGCGCATCTTCTGGAACTTGAGAACGCCGGGCGAGTGGTTTTTCAACTGCGCGGCCAGGATCACCTTATTCAACCAGTTGGGCCTCGAGTTCGGCCTCATCATCGAGCCGGGAGAACGGATAAACAGGATATTAAAAATTGAATATCACGGTGAATTCTAAATGGATATGCGCCCTCCTGCTTTTCGGTCTCCTCTTTCCCTCTTCACTGTCCGCCGACGGATTCTGCCTGGTCCGGATAATCAACAAGAATAACAGTCCGGTATACCTCTACCTGGAGATCGCCGACACCGAAGCGGCCCGCACCAAGGGGCTGATGCACCGCAGACAACTCCCCGCGGGCCAGGGCATGCTCTTCGCGTTCGATTACGATCAAACGCTTGATTTCTGGATGAAGAACACCTACATCCCCCTGAGCATCGCCTTTATCGACCGGTACGGCGTCATCAATGAAATCCGCGACATGAGGCCGCTCGATACGAGCGTAATCCGGTCCCAAATGCCGGCGCGCTACGCCGTTGAGGCGAACCAGGGATGGTTCGCCGCGCACAACATCACCAAAGGCTGCACTATTCCGCTCGATGGATGCGTCGGTAAATAGGATACCCATATCAAGGGAGGAGCGCACGCTGATCCTCGGCATACGGGTGGGGAAAACGGACGCCGAAGACGTGAAAAACTCCATGGGCGAGCTCGAGCTGTTGGTGAACACCGCGGGCGCGGTCGTGGCGGGCAAGAGGGTGGCGCACCGCGACAGGATCGATCCCTCGACTATCGTGGGCAGGGGATTTCTTTCCGAGATCGAGGCCATGATACGGGAAAGGGACATCCGGCTCGTGGTCTTCGACCTGAACAACATCAGGCCGGCACAGGTGCGCAACCTCGAAGACAGGCTGAAATGCCGCGTCGTGGGAAGGACCGAGGTGATCATGGACATATTCGCGCGCAGAGCCAGGAGCGCGGAGTCGAAGATCCAGGTCGAGCTGGCCCAGCTCAACTATATCCTCCCGAGGCTCAAGGGACTGGGAGGCGTGCTCTCAAGGCTCGGCGGCGGCATAGGAACGAGGGGGCCGGGCGAAAAAATGCTCGAGACCGACCGCCGGCACATAGTGAGAAGGGTGGCCACGCTCAACCGCAAGCTCGAGAAGATACAAAAGCACCGCATCACGACGCGGAAATCGCGCCGGGGGGAGCTGATCGGCGCGGTCGTGGGGTACACGAACGCGGGAAAATCCACCCTGATAAACAGGCTCGCAAAGGACGACCTTTTCGTGGAGGACCGCCTCTTCGCCACCCTCGACTCCTGCACCCGCGCCGTGTATCTCGCTGAAGGCAGGAAGTGCCTTCTGGTGGACACGGTCGGGTTCATCCGGAACCTGCCCGCGAACCTCGTCGAATCCTTCAAGTCGACCCTTGAGGAGATACGCAGCGCTGATTTTCTGATCCACGTCGTCGACATATCCTCACCGGACATTCCCTTGAGCATACGCACGGTGAACGGCGAAATATTCGAGCTCGGGTGCGCGGATAAGGAGATCATCCTTTTCTTCAACAAGGCAGACCTGCTTTCAGACGGGGCCACGGCCGCCAGCATAAGGAACAATTACCCCGGCGCGATCATCGGCTCGATGAAAGAGGGGCCCGGCCCGGACGAGCTGAAATCGAGGATTCTGGAGATTTATGGCGCACGCCGTAAAACCTGATTTATTGCAGCGCGCGAATACTTTTGCAGAGGCGATATGAATCCCGCCTCTACGCGGATGAAAGCGCAAAACCTTATGAAAAAAAACTCCGTTCCGGCGTGCCGGGACTGGATTTTTTTATTATTGACGGATAGCTTCGCGCGGGTTTAATGTTCCGCGCATGATTCGCAAATTTTTAAGATTTTTCATTGTAACCGGATTTTTCGGCGGCATACGTATGTAATAGCATGGTATGGAAGCGTGAATGCATCGGCTTTTGAAAAAATTCTATTTCCCTGTTATCTATTCAGATATTTCTTGTAACATCGCGGGTATATTTACCCGACGTAGGCGAACTTTGTAAATAGCCTCTGCCACCTCTCTCTTGATAGATAAGGGTCGGTGTGGGGGTGATAAATTCAGGGAGGAGAACTAAATTATTACCAGTTGGATACATTAAGGACGGAATTATATGATCGATAAAATCTTCAGCATGTTTTTCGGCACAAAGCACGAGCGGGACATCAAGAAGCTCGTGCCGCTTATCAGGAACATCAACTCGCTCGAGCCTGAGATGAAAAAGCTCACCAACGACGAGATGCGCGCCATGACCACGAAGTTCAGGGAGCGGATCGAGAAGGGCGAACCCATCGAGAGCATCCTGCCCTCCGCCTTCGCCCTGGTGCGCGAGGCTTCGGTACGGACGCTCGGCATGCGGCATTTCGACGTGCAGCTCATGGGCGGCGTCGTGCTCCACCAGGGAAGGATCACGGAGATGAAGACCGGCGAGGGTAAAACCCTCGTCGCCACGCTCCCGGTCTATCTCAACGCTCTCACCGGACTCGGGGTGCACGTGGTGACCGTCAACGACTACCTGGCGAGGCGGGACGCGGAATGGATGGGCACCATATACAAATTTCTCGGGCTCGAGGTGGGCGTCATCCAGCACGACCTGTCCCCCTACGACCGGCAGATCGCGTATCGGTGCGACGTCACCTACGGCACCAACAATGAATTCGGCTTCGACTACCTCAGGGACAACATGGTGGAGCACCAGAGCCTGCGCGTCCAGCGCGTGCTCAACTACGCCATCGTCGACGAGGTCGACTCCATACTCATCGACGAAGCGCGGACCCCGCTCATCATATCCGGCTCCACCGAGGAATCCACCAAGAAATACTATCTCCTCAACAAGGTGATCCTGAACCTCAAGGACACGGTGGACTATGAAGTGAACGAGAAGGACCGCCACGTGACCCTCACCGAAGAGGGGGTGCAGCACGTGGAGCGGCTCCTCAAGATCGACAACCTGTACGACAACCGTCACATAGACACCGTGCACCACGTCAACCAGGCGCTCAAGGCACACGCCCTGTTCCACATCGACGAGGACTACATCGTGAAGGACGGGCAGGTCATCATCGTGGACGAGTTCACGGGCCGCCTCATGCCGGGCCGCAGGTATTCGGACGGCCTGCACCAGGCGCTCGAGGCAAAGGAGAACGTCACCATCGCCAGGGAGAGCCAGACGCTGGCCACGGTCACCTTCCAGAACTTCTTCCGCATGTACAAGAAGCTGGCGGGCATGACCGGCACCGCGGACACCGAGGCGGTCGAGTTCAATAAGATATACAACCTCGACGTCGTAGTCGTCCCGACCAACATGCCGATGATACGCTCCGATCACCCGGACCGGGTGTACCGCAGTGAGCGCGAAAAATTCGACTCCATTCTCGAGGAGATAAGAGACCTCCACAACAGGAAGCAGCCGGTTCTGGTCGGCACCATATCGATCGACAAGTCGGAAAAGCTGTCTCACCTGCTCTCCACAACGGGCATCCCGCACAACGTGCTGAACGCAAAATTTCACGAACAGGAAGCCAGGATCATCGCCGAGGCGGGGAGCCCCGCAGCGGTCACCATCGCCACGAACATGGCGGGCCGCGGCACCGACATCGTCCTGGGGGGGAGGAAGCTGTTCACCGACGAGCTCGAGACCCACGTTCCCCTGCACGACGGAAAGCTGTGGGATGAATTCAAATTGAGCGTGCTGACCTCCGAGTTCGAAAAGGCCGAGGAGATATCCGACAGCATGACCGGGCAGGACAGGAACAAAGCCAAAAACATCGTACGGGCGGGACGCGAGTGGACGGCCAACCATAACAGGGTCGTCGAGGCCGGCGGCCTCCATATACTGGGCACCGAGCGGCACGAGGCGCGCCGGATCGACAACCAGCTCAGGGGCCGGTCAGGGCGGCAGGGGGACCCGGGCTCGTCCCGCTTCTACCTGTCGCTGGAGGACGAGCTCATGCGGCTCTTCGGATCGGACCGGATCGGCAACATCATGCAGAAGCTCGGGATGGAAGAGGGCCAGGAGATCGAAAGCCCCATGGTGACCAAAGCCATCGCCAGCGCACAGAAGCGGGTCGAGGGCCGCAACTTCGATATCAGGAAGCACCTCCTCGAATACGACGACGTCATGAAC
>CAZHAD010000109.1:0-8078 GCA_964529965.1 uncultured Leptospirales bacterium
GGACTTATGAAAGAGTCATGCGGATTTTGTGATTGTAAGTATCTTCATCACCGCCTACACTGACACAAATTGAATTTTTTCAGGAGGTCGCCCATGGGATTGAGAACAGTAGAGGAATATAAAAAAAGCCTCCGGGACGGAAGGAGGGTTTACATCCGTGGAGAGAAGGTGGAAGACATCACCGCCCACCCCATTTTGGGTGTTGCGGTCGATACGGTGGCGCAAGGGTACGCCCTCACCGGCTCAAAGGATCCCGAGGTCAGGGACCTGTTCACCGCGCCCCATCCTCAAACCAAAGAGCCGATCAACCGTTTTTTCATCACGCCGAACAACACGGAGGACCTCGCCTACCGTACGCGCATGATTCAGCGGTCGATTGAGATTACCGGCGGGCTCCCCTTCGGCAAGGAGATCGGCACCGACTGCCTGAACGCCGCGTTCGTGGTCGCAGGTCAGATGGGCAAGAAGGAGTACCAGGAAAATGCGCGTAATTTCCTGGAGCATGTGCGCAAAAACGATCTATCGCTGTGCGGCGCGGTCACCTGCGTAAAGGGAGACCGATCCAAGGAGCCTTCCAAGCAGAAGCATCCGGATTATTACGTGCACGTGGTGGACAAGAACAAAGAGGGGATCGTGGTCAAGGGCGCAAAGATCCACATTACCAGCGCGCCCGCGGCGAACGAGATCGTCGTTGTGCCGACCCGTCAGATGAGGGAGAACGAGGGGGATTACGCGGTAAGCTTCGCCGTGCCCGCAAACGCGAAGGGCATTACGTTCATCTGCAGGGCGGGCAGGGGCGTGTGGAGCAAGTACGAGTTTCATCCCGATTTCCCGGTGCGGGAACTGACTGAGGCGATGATCGTGTTCGACAACGTGTTCGTGCCGTGGGACAGGGTCTTTATGTGCGGCGAGTGGAAGTATTCAATGCTGCTGGCGTACACCTTTGCGACCTTCCATCGCTTTTCCGCGATAAGCTATAAAGTGCCGCTCGTGGAGGTGATGGCCGGGTGCGCGGTGGCGATGGCCGAATACAACGGCCTTGAGCGGGTCAGCCATATCCGTAATAAACTTGCCGACATCGCCGGTTACGTGGAGACGCTCAGGGCCCTGACCAACGCCTCGGCCAAGGACCCGGTCATGTACGGGGACATCGCCGTGCCCAACCCACTCATCGCAAACATGGCCAAGCTTCATTTTGCCAGCAGATACCATGAGTTCGTCGAGCTGATTCAGGACATCTCCGGAGGGATCGTCGCGACCGCGCCTGACCGCCAGGATTGGGAGAATCCGGAGATTCACGACTACCTGGAGCATTACCTCGGCGGCTCTGCGAAATTCAGCACCGAGGACCGGCTAAAAATGATCCATGCCTGCATGCGGGCGGTCTGCTCCCATGAATCGGCATTTCATGAAGTGACGACGGTCCACGCCGAAGGCTCCATGGAGGCTCAGAAGATGATGATCCTGGCGGAAGCGCCACTTGAGAGATACAAGCAGATGGCCAAAACCGCGGCGGGTATCGCTTCCTGACGAATGACGGCGCCCGGGTCGGCAAACGCTGAGGGGGGATCACCGGTTGTCGACCACCGGCTTGACCGCGCCGCCGGCGGTGGTGTGCAGGGTTTCCTGCTCCACAAAGGTGATCTTTGCGGGCGTCCCCAGCTCCCGCTCGATCCCCGCCTCAATGCCGTTCTTTAACAGAAGGAGCTTTCTAACCTCATCGTCGAACATGTTGTCGAGTACCGCGACCTTGATCTCCATCAAATCCTCTCCGTCATGATTGTCGATGACGATCTGGAAGTCGGGCTCGAAGCTCGTGGTTTTTTTGAGCACCTCGCCGATCTGGGCGGGGAAGATATTGATTCCGTTGATTACGACCATGTCGTCGGTTCTGGACGCCACTCTTTGCATGCGCAGGGTCGACCGGCCGCATGCGCAGGCTCCCTCCAGAAGGGACGTTCGGTCGCCGGTGCGGTACCTGATCAGGGGGAACCCCTCGCGGGTGATCGTGGTGATGACCAGCTCGCCCTCCTCACCGGGGCGAAGGGGCTTTCCTCCCTTCGGGTCGACGATCTCGACGATGTAGTGGTCCTCGTTGATGTGGAGGCCGCTTTTCAGGCTGCACTCGCCCGATACGCCCGGGCCCATCATCTCATTGACGCCGTAGATGTTGTAGGCGGACAGGTGGAGCTGGTCCTCGATCCTCGCCCTGGTCGCCTCACCCCACGGCTCCGCCCCGAAGATCCCTGTTTTTAAATTAAGCTCGTCAGGGTGTATCCCCATCTCTTTTAGATTCCCGGCGATGCGGAGCGCATAGCCCGGGGTGGACAACAGCACTGTGGTCTTGTAGTCCTTCATGATGCGTATCTGCCGCTGGATGTTGCTCGATTGCGACGATGGAATGACCGACGCGCCCAGCAATTCGGCTCCGTAATGGATCCCGAACCCGCCCGTGAACATGGTGTAGTCGAATGCGATCTGGGCGAAATCGTTCTCCGTGACCCCGGCGGCGGCGAGCACGCGCGCCACCTGCTCCGACCAGTTGTGGATGTCGTTGCGCGTATACCCTATGGCGATGGGCCTGCCGGTCCTCCCGGTGGTGGAATGGATGCGCACGATGTCCCTCAGGGGCACGGCGAACATGTTGTAGGGATAGCTCCTGCGCAGGTCTTCCTTTGTCGTGAACGGCAGTCTCGCGATGTCGCCGATGTTCTTTATATTCTCTATATCGATCCCCTTTTCATCGAAGAGGCTTTTATAAAAAGCCACGTTCCGGTAGACGCGGTTGAGTGTGGACTGCAGCCGCTCGATCTGGAGCTGTTCGAGCTCGTCGCGCGGCATGGTTTCGTATCTGGCGTTGAATATCATATGCGACCCTCCACTTATTCGCTTATGCTTTTATAATCCTTCCCGAGATAGGCCCGCTGCACGTCGTTGTTGTTCAGGAGCTCCTCCGCCGTCCCTTCCAGGAACATCTGGCCCGTCTCGATCACGTATCCCCGGTCGGCGATGCCGAGCGCAGCCCGTGCGTTCTGCTCGACCAGGAGTATGGTGTTTCCCGCGTCTCTCAGCTTGCGTATCTCTTCGAAGATGATCTTCATGATGATGGGGGCCAGTCCCATGGAGGGCTCGTCCAGCATGATGAGCTTCGGCTTCGCCATGAGCGCGCGCCCGATTGCGAGCATCTGCTGCTCTCCACCGGACAGGGTGCCCGCAAGCTGCCCCTCCCGCTCCCTCAGGCGCGGGAATATCCGGTACGCGGCGTCGAGCTCCGCCTCCATGTCGGGATGCCGCCCGCCGCGGATGCGTGCATAGGCGCCGAGCATCAGGTTTTCACGGACGGTCATCGTTCCGAAGATCATTCTTCCCTCGGGCACGAGCGAGCAGCCCGCGGCCACGATTTTCTCGGGCTGTTCCGCGCTGATGTCCCGGCCGTTGAACAGTATAGTTCCCTCCTGTCTCCTTATGATCCCGGCCACGGTGCGCAGCAGGGTGCTCTTGCCGGAGCCGTTGCCTCCGATTATGGTCACTATCTCGGAAGGGTTCACGTGAAGGGACACCCCCTTCAGGACCTTGAGCTTGCCGTAGCCGGAATTCAGGTTCAACACCCTAAGCATCTTCTTCCCCCAGGTAGACCCGAATTACCTCGTCGTTTTGTTGTATCTCATCGGGCGTTCCCTCGGCGATTTTGCTGCCGGATGACAGCACCACGATTTCATTGGAAATATTCATCACCAGGGACATGTCGTGCTCTATCACCAGCACGGTGATCCCCTGTCCGCATATCTTCATGATCAATTCCGATATCAGGACCGTTTCATGGATGTTCAGCCCGGCGGCGGGTTCGTCCAGGAGAATGAGGGAGGGCTCGGTGGCGAGCGCCCTGCCGAGCTCCACCACCCTCTGTTTGCCGAACGGAAGGCTCGTCGCCTCCCGGTCGGCAAGCTCGTGGATGCCGAGTATCCTCAGAATCCCTGCGGATTTTTCACGGATCGCACGCTCCTCCCTCCGCGAGTGCGGCAGCCTGAGCATGGCGGAGGCGAACCCCGCCCTGCTGCGGATGTGCCTGCCGACCATGACGTTCTCAAGCACGGTCATGTGAGGGAACAGCTTGATGTTCTGGAATGTGCGCGAGATGCCGTGGCGCGCGATCCTGTAGGGGGGCTGGCCCTGTATCTGCGCCCCCTCCATCCTCACCACGCCGGCGTCCGGCGCGAGCGTGCCCGATATGAGGTTGAAGAGCGTGGTCTTGCCCGCGCCGTTGGGGCCGATGATCGCCTTGATCACGTTTCTTTCGACGCAAAAGGACACGTCCTGCACGGCGCGGAGGCCGCCGAAGGAGCGGTTCAGGCTTTTGACTTCAAGAAGGCTCATTCTTTTTTCTTTGCGGTCCCGATGACTTTGCGATAGGCAACCGAGGAACTGCGTGTAATTCGCTCGATATTTTCTCTGATCCCTTTCAGCGTAAAATTTTCGGCTCTCAGCAGCCCGTCGGGGAAGAAGAGCATGATGACGATGAGGATCCCGCCGAACACGAGCTCGTCGAATGAGCCGAAATATCCCCTCAATGACAGGTAGTTCAGAACGAACCCCATGACGAGCGCGCCCCAGAGGTTGGCCATGCCTCCGACCGCGACGATGGCGACGTAGCTGACCGACTTCATCACCTCCGCCTCGGACGGGCCGATGCCGCCGTTGAAGTGCGTGAGGAACACGCCGGCGATGCAGGCAAACACGGCCGAGAGCACGAAGACCATAAGCTTGCACCGCGCCGTGTCCACGCCCATGGTATTGGCCGCCTCCTCGCTGCCGTGGATGGATCGCAGCGCCCGGCCGACTCGGGAGTCGACCAGGTTGCTCAGGAGCACGATACCCGCCAGTACCAGGAACGCGGCGATATAGTAGTTCTGGATGCGAAGCCCCGGTTTGCCGCTTACCGTCAGATTACCTATAATGTGAAACGGCGGGAGGTCTGATATGCCGTCCGCCTCGCCGAAGACCCTCGATCCGAGCACGATGCGGTATACGATGATGCCGAAGCCGAGGGTTGCCATTGCCAGGTAATGCCCCTTGAGCTTCAGGATGGGGATGCCGATGAGCAGTGCCACCCCCGCAGTCAATGCGATTGCAACCGCCAGCGCGACCCATGGGGAAAGGTGCTCGATCCGCACTCCGTATGCGTTCGTGAAAACGGTGGACAGACCCATGTCAACCACAAGCTTCGCGAACGGGCTCCCCGCCGCTCCGAGGTCGTAGGTGGTCAGCACCGCGGTGGTGTATCCTCCCATTGCAAAGAAGGCCGCATGGCCGAGCGAGATCTGGCCGGCATAGCCCATGAGTACGGTAAGGCCGAGTATCACCAGCACGTAATAAGCGGACATGGTCAGTTGCGTCAGATAATATTCGCGGTGCAGTGCGGATGCGGCGATCTGGATGATAACCATGGACGCGATGAGCCCGACGAACGGCATGTATTTTTTCGCCGCCATCAGAATTCCTTAAGACCGGCCTCTTCCCGCTTCCCCAGCAGTCCTCTGGGACGCACGAAGAGTATGACGAGGAGCACGGCAATGGCGATGGCGTCCTTGTATGCCAGCGGCATGACGCTGATGCTGAAGGCCTCCAGGAGACCGATGACGATTCCGCCGACGACCGCGCCGGTGCTGTTGCCGAGCCCGCCGAGAATGGCCACGGTGAATCCCTTGATGGCCAGAGGAGCGCCGCTGTCGTACTGGGTCTGGGTTATCGGCGATATGACGCACCCCGCCAGTGCGCCTATGGCGGCTGAGAGCATGAATGAGATGGTGACCATGTTCCGGGTGTTGATGCCGCAGAGCCGGGCGGCCGTGATGTTGGCGGCGCAGGCGCGCATGGAGCGTCCGGTGAGCGTGAACTTGAAGAAGAGCCCGAGAAACAGGACGATGACGCCGCAGACGCCGAGAACCCAGAGCACCTGGGGCGAAATGTAGGCGCCCAGAATATTTATGGAGGTCACCTCGTTGCCGGTGAAGTAGGGAAGGGAGCGCACCTTCTCGTCCCAGACGTGCAGGGCTACCTCGCGGATCATGATGGAAAGGCCGATGGTCACGATGATCATGTTCAGTATGGACGGTTTTTTCATCCTTCGGATGAAGATCATGTCGATCAGGACGCCGACTATCGACACTACGGCGACGGAAAGGATGATCGCCAGGGGGAGGGGCATGATTGAAGCGAATGAAACCGCGGTCATGCCGCCGAGCATGAGGAATTCTCCCTGTGCGAAATTTATGATGCCGGTGGTGTTGTATATGATGTTAAAGCCGATGGCCACGATGGCGTATATGCTTCCATTCGTGACGCCGGAGAGGATGTATTGGAAACATTGCTCGAAAGACATGTCATTATGATCGGCACATGAAGGCGGCGTTTGATACGCCGCCTTCATGTGGCATTTTATGGTTACTTATCTTCGTATTGTACGAACTTGCCGTTCTTGACGGTCAACATTGCGAATGAATCGAGATCGAGTCCGTTGTGATCCTGATCCGAGAAATTGAATACGCCGCCGGTTCCCGCCAGTCCATTGATCGACTCGATCGCTTCGCGGGCCTTTTCCCTGTCGGTGCCCGCCTTTTTTACGGCTTCGGCAAGAATGATGACGGCGTCGTATGCGTGCCCGCCGAATGTGCTGGCCTCCTCGCCGTATTTCGACTCATAATCCTTCTTATACTTCATGAGCACCTTTTTCTGGGGGTTGTTGTCGGGGAGAGAATCGGCGATGAGAAGCCGCCCGCAGGGGAAAATGATCCCCTCGGCCGCCTTGCCCGCTTCCTTGACGTATTTGATGTTTCCGAACCCGTGGCTCTGGAAGAGCGGCTCTTTCATGTTGAGCTGCCTCATGTTCTTGGCGACTATGGATTGGGCCGGCACAATGGACCAGTTCACCACGGCCTGCACCTTCCGCGCTTTAAGCTTGGTGAGCACGCCGGTCAGGTCCGTGGACTTTTTGTCATAGACCTCGCCGATCAGTATCTTGACGCCGTATAGCGGGGCGATCTTTTCCAGTTGTCCCTTGCCCGCAAGGCCGAAGCCGTCGTTGCTGGCCACGACTCCTATTCTCGTGATTCCCTTTTTCTTCATCACCTCGAATATTTTCATGGCGGCGTAGCTGTCCTTCTGAGGGGTTTTGAACACGTACTTGGCCACCGGATTAACGATTGCCTCGGCGGCCGCACAGGAGATGAGTATGGTCTTTGCATCCTCGCAGATTGACTTGATCTTCATCGTTTCGCCGCTCGTGGAGGGGCCGATGATGGCGAATACCTTGTTTTCCTCAATGAGCTGTTTGGCGAAAGAGATCGCCTTTTCAGGGCTTCCGGACGAATCCTTGGCGATGAGTTCGAGCTTCACTCCATTTAATCCGCCCTTGGAATTGATTTCATCCACGAGCATCTGGGCTGTTTTAAGCTCGGGCGCGCCGAGAAACGAGGCCCCTCCGGTGACCGAAAAAATCGCCCCGATTTTCAACGTTTTTTCCTCCTGCTTCTTACAGGACAGGGAGACAATTAGAAACGTCAGGCATGCAAAAATGGCAAAAAATTTTTTTAACGACATATTTCCTCCGTTACATGTTGAATATAAGGAAACTTGGGAAAATTTTATTAAAAGTTTCCCTTTTGGGCACCATATTGGCAAAATGGTTTTTTCAACTTTCCCGGAATGAAAAAAACGGTTTTGCGGTGCCCATAAATTATTGGTTTCAATAAAAATATTGTACCCGGCCTTTCATGCAGGACCGCTGGGCGCAGTACATTCTCCTGAAATGTGTGATTTCGCTCTTCACCCGCAACAACTGAAAAAAGTGGTCCCCGAATAATGGATATTTTTGTTTTATTTAAAACCAGCCGTTCAATTACGTCAAGCATTAAGCACGGGGTGAAATGATTAAATTCTAAAAAATTCGATTGGATAGGGCTGGAATATTGTATTAGCAAATTTTAATTGCAGTTCCTGCTACAGGCTGTATGGTTTTGTATGGTAATATCTTGGTATGACTGAAGAGGAGGATATCATGGGAGTTGCATTCGATTTAAAGG
>CAZHAD010000110.1:0-4042 GCA_964529965.1 uncultured Leptospirales bacterium
AGAGGGACTCCCTTCCCGAGATATTTTCCCGTCATTCATTCCCGGCGGAAAACCGGGAAGGTCAAACTAATTTATGAATAAAAGGTTGACTGACGTTTATAGGATAGCAATAGTACATTGACCAGTTTCAAAAAAAGATTTCTTATGCATATAATTGAGCGAAAACGATTCACGTTGAGTCGAGCAAAGACTAAATAGGAATTTTAAAACGCAAAAATGAATTTTTTGAATAGAGGGACATCGGACGTATGAAAAACATGAGGTGTAAAATCCTGCTGCCTGCGGTCGCGCTGATGGTCTGCGCTGCCCCGTTCTCTGCCCATGGACAGGACGGCTATACGGTAATATTCGTGGTGGGAGAGGTGAGCGTTACCTCAATGGGGAAAACCCATCAGGCCGCGGTTAGTGAGGGCCTTGCCGAAGATGCGCTCCTTTCCACCGGGAGCGGATCGATGGCCGATATCTCTCTGGCGGGGAAAGGCGTGATGAGGGTCCAGGAAAACACGAAAGTGTCGGTGGCTTCTCTCATCCGGGACGGAAGGGAAGGGGTCGTGAATATGATCGCAGGAAAGGTGATGGTAATCATGGCCAAGCTATTTAAAGGAAGCAGCTATGAAGTAAAGACCTCCACGCAGGTGGCCTCAGTCAGGGGAACGATCTTCCAGGTGTCCGGGGATGAATCCCAATCACGGCTCGACGTGCTTTCCGGAAAGGTCAAGGTAAACCCGATCGCAAACGGAATCATCCAGCATCAAATCAGCAAGCTTGTGTCGGACAACCAATCGCTCACGCTTGATAAACTCATGGTGCTTGATATTATTGCGAAAAAAAAGAAGTTCAAAATCGCCGCCCTGCGGCGCGATATCAGGGCGGCCTTCATGATGCAGGTCAAGCAGATCCGTGAATCCCCCCAGTTCCAGAAATTCAATGAGGAGCTGAAAACCGAAATCAATAACCGCGTCATGGAAATCAAACGGAAGATGAAAGAAAAAAATCTTGATCAGAAAATGCTGCGGAAAAAAATGCGTGAAGAAAAAGAGAAGCTGCGCAAACAGCTTGAGCGAAATGAAAAGCAATGAACAGTGAAATGCGCCGGATCTCCCGACTTTAATTGCTTCTTATCTACTCTATATTTTCAGTAATTCAAAAATTTTGTAGGTGACGAATAAAGGCCAGATCAAGGCTTTCAGAAATCCGAGCACGCCATACCAGAAGCCTTCAGAACGCTGTATAAAATATATCGCCGCTCCGATTATGGTTAAGAAATAAACCCCGCCGAAAAATCCGTTGTTTTTCATCTCTTTCCTCATTTTATTTTATCGCATTTCCAATTGCTCCATCTGTATGTTAAATATCTAGCGCTCATCTTGGTTTGCAAGCCATTTATCACAGCGCGTCCGTACTTTCCGATAGGAGAGCCTCAAAACCCCCTCCCAAGTTTCGGGGATGAGGCGCTAGCAGAAAATAGCTCACGGCTCCCACTTTTCATGTTGGACGTTGGCCGGGTCATATATTCATGTTCCTTGAAAACAGTAATACTTGCACTTTTGTACAGAAAAAAATAATATTTTTATACGTTTTGCTATAAACAATTATTAAAATTCATAGTATTTCTATGAAATAAAAATTTTATTGACAGTTTTACTCTATTAAAATACATGGTTATCAACTCCCGCAGGATTATATCATGACTGAAAATAGTAAGTCAATTGTCAGAAAGGACCGAATTCTTAATGCCGCCCTGAAAATTTTTGCTGAAAAAGGCTTTCACCACACTACCATTGTTGAAATCAGCAAAGAGGCAAGGGTCTCGGAGGCGACGGTCTACGAGTATTTCGGTACAAAAGAAGACCTTCTGTTCGTCATTCCGGAAAAAATATCAAACGAGGGCCTCGAAAGATTGCAGCGCATACTCCCCTTTATCAAAGGGGTGGAAGGAAGGATACGCGCAATTCTCCATGGTTACGTTCAACTGTATCAAACAAACCCCTATTATTCGGCCCTTGTGCTCCTCCAGCTCACGGCCAACAAAAGATTCAGGAAGACCGCGGCTCATGCAGCAATTCGCAGGACCGCCCATATTCTTCTTGACTGCATCAGGGAGGGGATAGCGGACGGAACGTTTAAAAAGGATTCCAACGCTTACCTGATCCGCTCCATGCTGCTGGGTACGATCGAGCATTTATTTATCCATTGGCACATGCAGGGGATGCCCAAGCGGGATGAGCGCATTATGGATCTGCTTGATCCCTTTATAGAGATAGTGTTTGAGGGCATCAGGGCCAAAAAAAAGGAGACGGCCCTCACCCTTCATTTGAAATTGGAGGACACCCAAGACCTCAGGGAATTCCTGACAAAAAAAGGGATTTTGGACGAGGACGCGCCGGTGGATTCGAAATACGACGGTGGGCCGCGGGAACCCGATTAGCGAAGAAAGGACGTGCACTTTAAATTATACATAACGATAGTATCGTCAACAGACCCGCGACGGGCGGCACTTTTTAAAAATGTAAATTAATAATTTCTAAGGAGCAATTCGATGAGAACAAAACAAGATTATATCAAAAGCCTGTCCAAAATGAAGCGGAACATTTATTACGACGGTAATTTGATAGATCGCACCGATGAACTGCAGATGGATTGCATCAATACCATCGGCATGACCTATGATGAGGCGGAAAAACCGGAGAACCAGGATCTGCTAACCGCCGTCTCTCATCTCAGCGGTGAAAGGATCAACCGCTTCACCCATATCCATCAAAGCACTGAAGACCTGCACAGGAAGCAGGACATGACGCGCATGCTCTGCCAGAAGGTCGGCGGCTGCATTCAGCGGTGCATGGGCTGCGACGGGACAAACGCCATTTACAACGTGTCCTATGAAACGGACAAGATGAACAAGGGGGCGACGCAGTATCATGAGAATTTCAAAAAATGGCTGCGTCGCTTTCAGGACGAGGACATGGTCGGGTGCTGCGCCCAGACCGACGTGAAGGGCGACCGGTTGCTCCGGCCAGCAGACCAGCCGAACCCCGGCGCGTACGTGCGGATCAAGGAGAGGCTGAAGGACGGGATCGTCGTCGAGGGCTGCAAGGTGCACATTTCCGAAGCCTCGGTTGCGGAAGAGGTGCTGGTGCTGCCGACCCGGGCGCTGCGACCGGAGGACAGGGATTACGCGGTGGCCTTCGCCGTTCCCGGCGACTGGGACGGATTGAAACAGGTCGTCACCATCCATAACCTCAGGCCGAGGGAGCACTATAAACGCGGCTTCATGCCCGGCGCGACCGATTCCTATATGATTTTTGAAAACTGCTTCGTCCCGTGGGAACGGGTCTTTCTTGCCGGAGAATACCAGCACGGCGGCGTGCTCGCCCTCCTTTTCGCCCTGTTCCACCGCCATTCCTATTCGGGATGCAAGCCGGCCATCGGCGACATCGTCATGGGAATGGCGGCCCTCGCCGCGGAGGTGAACAACATTCATAAACAGCCCCACGTGCGGGAAAAATTGGCCGAGCTCATCATGACCACGGAATTGGGCTACGCCGCGGGATACACGGCCTCGGATCTCGGCAAACCGGAAGTCTACATGCCCGGCGTGGGCTTCGTGCCGTACGGCCCCGGCTCCTATATTCCGAATTCGATTTACTGTAACGTGGGCCGGTGCCTGTCGGGCGAAGCGGTGTGGCGCGAGGCGGAAATCCTCTGCGACATCTCCGGCGGTGTTGTGGCCACCTTCCCCCATGAAAAGGATTTCAAGAACCCGGAAACCGGTGAACCGCTCCTCAAGTACACCAAGCGGAACCCGAACATGTCTCCGGAGGACCAGGCGCAGTTCTGGAGGTTTTTGGGCGACGTGCTCTGCTCGGCCACCGGCGGAATACACAATATAGGCGCGTACCACGGCGGCGGCTCGCCGATTATGGAACAGATAGCCATTACGACACAGTATGACGTCGAGTCCCGGAAGAAGCTGGTGAAGTACATAGCCGGCATGAGCGGCGGCGACCAAGATGCCCTGAGTCCGGCGAAGAAAGTAAAATCA
>CAZHAD010000110.1:4142-7955 GCA_964529965.1 uncultured Leptospirales bacterium
GGCGGATTCCACACCTCATGGGAGCCGGTGCATTCCATGATCCTTCTGCCCGCGGTTATTGAAGCCGCATCGGACGAAACGACCCTGGTGGTCGGCGCCGGCGGGTTCTGCGACGGCAGGACCCTGGCCGCCGCACTTGTCATGGGCGCGGACGGCGCGCAGATGGGAACCCGCTTCCTGGCGACGCAGGAAAGCGATTTCCATCAGATCTGGAAAGAAAGCGTGGTTGCCGCAGGCGACCGCGGGACCCTTGTCGCGCGCGGCTTCGTGGGACCTGCCCGGTGGTTGAAAAACCCCCGGAGCGAGGTGCACGCCAAAAATACCCTCCAGAAATCGCCCGGCGTTTTTCTGGGCACGCCCGACGACTACACCACGATGGACATGTCCCTCATCAATTATGAGATCGAATCCATCAAGGCCACGTATGAAGGCGATAAGGAAAAAGCCCTCATGGCCGCGGGAGAAGCGGCCCAGAGAATCAGCGACATGCCCAAGGTCGCTGATCTGGTGCAGACCATAGTCAAGGACACGGAAGGCATCCTGCAGGGCGTTCCAAAGAAACTTTTGGCGTAAGCCTTAAAATCAATCGAATCCAGCAAAAAGCCGGGGATTACCCCGGCTTTTTTTCACATCTAAAATTCTAAAAATCGCCCAACTCCGGTAAACCACTTGACCGGGGGCTGCCTCAATGGCAACATTTTCAGTGGGCCCGGATAGAATAGATCGGCATGCATTACCCGGCCGTGGAAAAATTTTATTAACATCTAGAAAAGGGGGCGCAGATATGTCCGCAAAAATTTCAAACACGTATGATGCCATTATCATAGGCTGCGGAATTGCCGGATCGGCCCTCGGCGCGATCTTATCCAACATGGAGCATAAGAAGGTCCTCATACTGGAAAAGTCACCTCAGATAGGAGGCCGCGCGATCTCTTTCCGCGGCGAGGGTATTACTGATCCCAAGGAATTCCGTAACGTCCTTGCGTCATCCGCAAACGTCTGGGTCAGCGACAGGACCGAACCTGATCTATCCACGATGATCGAAAAAAAAATGCTCGATGGATACGTGCTCGAAGCCGGCGGAAGGGGCTCCTGGTACACCAACCGGGGCCGGGTGAGCCATGCCCTGGCGCTGTTCAACAAGGCCTCGAATTTTTATTCCAATACGGGCTTTGTGTGGTATGACCATGACCTGAGGCCTTACATCCTGGGCAGAAGGGAGAAGTACGGCTGGATGAGCGATGAGGATTACGCGGAGACGGTGAAGGTTCACAAACGCAAGCTCCGGGTGCGAACGATAGCGGAAGCAGAAGAGCTCAACCACGTGACATTGAAAGACTGGGTGGAAGGGATAACGAAAAACGAACGGGCGCAGGAATTCCATTATGCCATGGGGACCTTCCAGACCATCATCAATGACCCGGCGCTCAATTCGGCGGGAGAGAACTTAAAGGTATTTTTGCAGGTCATGGATACGGGGGTGCATATAACCAATGGCTCCTGGGCCTTCGCCGGGGCCCCCGGGCACCGTTTTATTACAGAGGGCTTTGCCGCCGCAGTCAGGGACGCGGAGGGCGATATAGTCACCGATGCGAGGGTCAAGGAGGTCGTCGTTCAATACGGGAAGGTGAGAGGCGTGGTCGCAGAAATAAACGGTAAAGCAGTGGAAATAAAATCTCAGGTGGTGGTCTGCACCGCCCCGCCGAAGGCAATCCTGAAAATTTTACCCGAGAATGTACTGCCCGAGGATTTTGTCGGATTAATAAAAAAAATCATACATACGTCAATGGTCGCCGGCCAGTTCGGGATGAGCAGGCCGTTGAGCGATTTCTGCGAGCTCAGGGTGGACCCCAGGTCGTTCTACCATACCTCCATGCTGATCCCCGAGGGCGAAGGGCTGTTCAGGGGCAATGTACCGCTCGACATAGTGGCCTTGTCGGAAATTGCGCCCACGACCGCGCCCGAGGGCAAGCACCTGGCGGGAATGGCCAGCAGCATCCTGGATACCGAAGCGCATGATACTAAAAAAGCGAATATCGTAATCGACAGAATGCTGAAGTTTGCGGACACGGCGTTCAAGGGATGGAGGATGTCGCTTGAGTGGATGCTGTTTACCATCGGAGATACCTGCATATTGTGGAGACACCCTGAGGATGACTGGGTGGACGTGAAGTGTCCGACTGTTGAGGGGCTCTATTTTGCGGGTGACACCTATGGGAAGCGCACCAATGAGGGAGGGGTCGAGGGCGCCGCTCACTCCGCTTTTATCTGCGCCGGCGCCATAACCGGAAAGGACTATCTGCAGCTCCTGCCGCCGGTTTTTCGCTGAAAGCGATTGCGGGAAATCAAAAAGATATTGAATTTATAAATCATGGCAAGCCACTCTGTTCCTTCCCCCGGCTTTTGCCTGATACAACGCATTGTCAGCCAATCTTATTAAAAGAGAAAAATCATTATTAAGAAAAGGCGTCAGCTCCGCAACACCGAGACTGATGGTGATAAATGGAGCAATCCCGCTGAAGTTGTGCCTTATTTGCAAACTGAGAATTTTTTGTCTTATTTTTTCGGCTATTTCAGCAGCTTCCGATTGTACGATCTCCGGCAGGAGAATGACGAATTCCTCGCCGTCGTATCTGGCGCATAAATCGTGGGGCCTGCGGGAAAAATGTACCAATTCATTTGCAATCAGCCTGAGACATTCATCACCGGCCTGATGACCGTAATTATCATTATACAACTTAAAATAATCTATATCTATGAAGATAAGCGAAACCGGAAGCTTATTCCTCAAGCTAGATCTCCATTCCTGCCTTATTCTGCCATCGAAAAATCTCCTATTAGCCAGCCCTGTAAGTGAATCCGATATTGAAAGCTCAGTTAGCTTTTGATTGGAATCCTCAAGCTTTCTGGATTTGATATGTAATAATAAATTAAACAAAATATTCCCGCGGTTTTCTTTTCCGAGTTCATAATTTCCGGCTAAACTTATAACGATGGCGGAAAATAATACAAGGACGTTGTTTATATATACTTCATGAGACACCTGAAGCAGGTAGGGCGACGTTATAGAAAAAATGATCTATACAATGACAGAAGCTGCAACCGCATACCAGAAGTCCATTCTGATAAGAATGTTTCCAAAAATTATTACTAAAATAATACCGGTATGATAATGTATATGATTCGGATGATTGCTTAAACCGTAAATTATCATTATGCTTACACGGATAAGGACCACGTTAAAAGCGGCCAATGCATCTATTGTACAGCATCAATTAGATATTTTTAACGGCCGGCATTCAGCACTGATATTTTAATTTTGAAAAACCCGGATTTGATGGGTATATTTAGTAATTTTCTGAAATGGTCTATTTATTGATCAAACGGGTATACACAGCAAAAATATGCAGGGAAGGTAAATTATGGAACTACATTCAAGCTGGAAGGGATTCATACAGCTCAGCCTGGTTACTCCTGTCAAGGCGGTAACGGTTCATGAAACGAAACGCGAAGTTCAATTGCAATCAGCTTTTTATAGGGCCGTAGCACCACGATCAGGTCAGGGCGGAAAATGAGTTTGAAAAGTACGTGGAGGACGTAGAGCTCGAACCTGGTGAAAAGGAGCTGATGCGGACCCTGATTAACGCCACGGAGATCAAGGAGTTCGATATCAAAGATTATAAAGACGATCAATTTAATGTTTGATTCCGGCGATAAAATTTTCAGATTCCTTGTTGATGTTTTGTACTGAAAGGGATGCCAATGTCGAGTTGTCCGACGCAAAGGCTCTGCATTCAGGCCCTCGATGATCTA
>CAZHAD010000111.1:0-7834 GCA_964529965.1 uncultured Leptospirales bacterium
GATCGGGCGATCATCTCGACGTGAAGGTCGGCCTCCCCCACCGTGGTTTTGGCCAGATATGTTGCGGTCACGATCGGGGTGCTTTTTTTGTCGCTTTCACGCGCCATCGCGTGTGCGACGACCGCCAGAAGATAACCTCCGTTCGGATTGCCGTTGATCGACCAGCTGTCGCTGATGGTCCCCCTGAACCGGAACGGCCTGGCCTCGGTAAGGGAAACGTCACGGTCGAAAAGGTAGCCGGCCGGGCCTTGACCGGTCATAGCCTGCCTGTCATAAACAAATAGACGGCGACGAGCACCGCGGCCGCAATCACGACGATCACGATGATCATCCCGTTTGTGACTTTCTTTCTGCTTGAGGTTTTTTTCCACGTCCACGGGGAAGCCGATACCTTGGTCGGCGCATCCGGATTCGCGATCGGTAGCTTGCAATAGGGACATTCCTTCGCCATCTCAAAAACCATGCGGCCGCAATGTATGCATTTTACCTTTGCCATAGTTAACCTCTCAGTCGATGTATTTGATAATTAATAAATCGGCCCTGTACGGAATATGAATTTCCGCCCAAGTATAACCTTTTAAATTAATAACGGAACGGGGAATAATCAATATTTATGATGTTTTTTTTCAAAAAAATAGAAAATTGATAAAGGGGCCACAAAGAATTATACTTTATCCTTCTAGGAATCTTCCATGACCACAGGAATATATGAAACATCAAGAAGTTACAATACAAGCGACAAAATGTTTTATTCGGTGCGTCTTTACTGAGACAGGATAAGCTTTATTGACTGTGAATTCATTCCTGAGCGCTATCCTTATTGACAGAAGAATAACTCCTTGCAATCAATTAATTGAAATTTTTTGATTGATTATCGGAATAATCGGGTTATTGTTCGTTGGGGCAATATACCCAACGCAGACAATAACGGTCTTGAATTGGATCGCCCTTCGAGAACGACCGTTAATGAATGAAATTAAAATATTTCTAAACTAAAAAAAACTTAGCAGTTAACTGCAATGTGCGATAGGAGCGAGCTATGAAAAAACCTCCCCGATTCATTCTGTTAATCGTCGCGATCGTTGCGGCGGTGCTGGTCGCGCTTCTCATGGGCGGCTTGTTGCTGAGAAATCCGATCGCCTCGTTCGCTGCGACGCGCGTGATGGCGAGCCGAGGGTTGTCTTGCAACCCGGTGCACGTGAGTATCCCGTTCACGATACCGCCCTCGCCGATCGAGCTTGCGCCGATGCGTTGTGAATTGAGTGAAGGGGTCTTACAGTCAATTCAATTCCACGAGCCGCTTTACGTCAATCTCAGTGCCTTCAGCATTGCCTTGGTCTATTGCGCGTCCGTCACAATCGTGCTTCATGTGCGGCCGCATCGAGACGTTAAGTTGAACGCGCTTGGCGACATAACACGCATCGCCGGGTTTGATGAGCCGGCGGTCGAGTTCATGTTCGATACCGCGCAGATGTCTGCGCGGAAGACGCCGCCTTTCCTTGCTTCTCGCGCAACCGTGTTCCGCGGGAGCCGTCGGATCGCCTCCCTTAACGACATGCGTGTGACGACGATACAGGCAGGGTTGTCGATTTCCGCTCAAAATTTACACATCAATCAGGTCTCAAAGCTCGGAAATGCCACGCTCCAGCTGATTGCGTCGCCCGATATGGTGCTCGCGGATGTCCTTTTCCATTCAAATCTGTGCGCAAAGGTCATAGCTAAGCACATGCGGGAACGCCGCCCGAATATCCGATTCGAGATCGGCATCGACGAGTCGAGGAAACACAAATGAAGAATACGTTTGGAGTAGCGCCGTGCTTTATATTCTGCCGCGGAGGCCAGGGGACCCGACGTCACGAGCGCTTGTATGTTCCCATGATCTGGCCCTGTGCAAGCACATGCCCCTGCATGGCCGAGAGGAGGTCCGATTGGGTAGCGCCCTCCTTCAGATTGAGCGTCATATCAACCGCGTAAATCTTGAAATAGTAACGGTGGGTGCCGCTCGGCGGACAGGGGCCGCCGTAATCAAGCCTTTTGAAATCATTAATCCCCCGCAGGGATCCGGCGGGCAGTCCGCCCGCTTCCGGGATCTCCTTGGTCACGGACGGCATGTTGAAAACAACCCAATGCACAAATGTGCCGGACGGAGCATCAGGATCATCGCATACAAGGGCGATGCTTCTGGCATCTGTGGGAACGCCGCTCCATGCGAGCTGCGGGGAGACATTCGTGCCGTCGCAGGTATACTTTTTAGGTATCATCTTGCCTTCTTTGAAGGCGGTGCTTGTAACTGTTAGTGCCATCGCCGTGCCTCTCTTATTTAATATATACTTCGTAAAAGGATAGTAACGAATTAAAGTATAATGAATAATAGTGAGAGAAAAATTATTTTTTTGAAATTTTATATATGAATCTCTATAATGCTCATTCCGTTTATTGTCAATGTTTTTACCCTTTTCCGTAAAGACTTATTGGTATACTCAAGAAGATGTGCGGACGGATAAATACAGCCACTCAGCCCTTGTTTTACACCTCTATTCTCACAAATAATAATTTGCTTCAAATGAAAATTATGAGTATTTTAATATATTGAAAATCATGCTGCATGAGATTGAAAACATATCGCAGAAAGAGGATCACATCCTCAGGCGCTGGTTTCAGGACGATTATTTCGATCTGATCGTTTGGTATGATAAAGTAAGCGCGGACATCGCGGGGTTCCAGCTCTGCTATGACAAATTATTCAACGAGCACGCCCTTACCTGGCACCGCGAGCACGGATTCAGCCATAATAAAATCGACGATAACGCGGGGGTTTTCCACCATCCGGTGACCCCCATCCTGGTGCCGGACGGGTACTTCCCCTATGATGAGCTTCTCGACAGATTCAGGCGAAACAGCATGCATATTGATGAAAATATTTCCCGGCTGGTTATCGCAAAAATCATGGACTACAATTCCCTGAGCGGATCACAGTCAGCCCAGGGGACACGGGAGGGAGTAAGATAGCCCGTATTGTGAGTCATCAATCCGATGCATTTTTCATGGGCTTGTTCGACAAATGAGCAAATCAAAAAAAATAATCGTACTCGCGGTGCTCATCATCGGAATCAGCCTCCTTCATTATATTACGAACGTGGGCTGGCATTTGCAGCACGCCGTGTACCGCGAAATTTATTTTTTCCCGATTTTTCTCGCCGGATTCTGGTTCGGCCTCAGGGGCGCTCTTACCGTCTCCCTCAGCATCGCCGGGATATATCTCCCTTATCTGATTATTTCCTGGATCAACCTTCCGATCGAGGGCTTCGACAATCTGCTGGATGTTGTTATCTTCAACGTGGTTGCCGTAATCATAGGAGTGCTCGTGGACCGGCAAAGGACGGATAACCGGCGGCTCCGTGAGGCCGAGAGCCTGGCTGCGATGGGGAGGGCCTTTTCCGCGCTTGCCCATGACATCAAGACCCCGCTTATTGCAATAGGCGGGTTTTCCCGCCTGGTTCGGAAAAAGCTCCCACAGGGAGACCAGAGCCTGGAAAAGCTGGATATCGTCATACATGAGACCCAGCGGCTGGAGCAAATGGTGAAGGAGATACTCGACTTCACGCGGCCCCTCGATTTGCATCGGGAAACAGGCAGCCTCAATGAGGCGATTTCACGCAGTATGTCCATCGTCGAAGAAGCTGCGGAAGGCAAAAAAATCACTCTGGAAAAAAATTTTTCGGACAACGTTCCCGAGATAGCCTTCGACAAGGGAAGGATGGAGCAGGTATTGATCAATCTACTGATGAACGCCATCCAGGCGTCTCCGGGGGGACGGACCGTGCATGTCGCCACCCACCGGAAGGGGAAAAATATCCAGATAAGCATAAAGGATTGCGGAACAGGAATTCCCGAGGAGCGCAGGGAAAAGATATTTACCCCCTTCTTCACCACCAAAAGGAACGGAACCGGATTAGGGCTTCCGATTGCAAGGAAGATCATCGATGCGCACGGCGGTCTCATAGAGATCGAAAACGACGCCTCGGAAGGGTGCTATTTCAAAGTCATGATTCCTTTTAAAGGATAGAAAATCAGACCGTCATGATGGAGAACGGGCGGGGCCTCTCATAATGCCCTGTCCAGATATCTCTTTATATCGTTAATGTCTTTACACGCATTCTCGCCGTATTGCATTGCATAGCTTAGCTCAGAGAGAGAGTGCAGGCAATGGGAAATCTGCCTACAGGCGTTTTCAACTTTTTGGGATGCCTGACCGCTTCGTTTTCTCAACTCTATCCATTCTAAAATTTCATTATTGTATTTAGCAACACAAATACACGATCAGAAATTTTACGAAATTCATAAAATTCAACTGCATTTTATATGTGGCGTCTTCCATGCGGTCCCCTTTTCCGTTTTATATAGCATATTAGTCATATCGCGGTAATCGCATGTTACGCACCATCATAAAGAAAAAAGCGCCTTGAGATTACGGGGACTTTTTATTGACTAATGGTTTTCATATGATTATGATTAAATAATCATGAATATCAAACGAGGAAACTTGAACAATGGCAAATACCGCCCGAAAATACGATCGTGCTGCAAAAAATTATGATACGTTTGAGCTGCCTGTGGAAAAGCTTCTTTTTTCAAGGCTCAGGAAAAAGGCGTTTGGCGCAATTTCAGGGAAGGTCCTGGAAATAGGGGTGGGAACCGGGAAGAACATTCCTCATTATCCACGGGGCGCGGACGTCACCGCCATTGATTTCAGCGCCGGCATGCTCGAAAGGGCTGAGGCATTACGGAGTAAACGGAATTTATTAAACGTGGCGCTTGTGAATATGGACGCACAGGATTTAAAATTTCAGGATGAAACCTTCGACTTTATCATATCCTCCTTCGTATTCTGCACCGTCCCCGATCCCCTGAGGGGGCTTTCGGAGGCATACCGGGTGCTCAAGCCGGACGGGACGGCGGTGTTCCTCGAGCATATGAAAAGCGCGTCGTTCCTTATAAATATCATGCTGAACGGCATGAACCTTATCACGGTTCCCATGCTGGGAACGCACATGACCAGGGAAACGCAGAAAAACATCGAGCGCGCGGGTTTCAAGATCAACCGCGTCGAATTTTACATATATGACGTTATACGTCTGATTATTGCGGGGAAATGAAAATCACATGTTAAACATAACACTTTTGTATTTTGAAGGATGCCCCCACTGGCGAGAGGCCTTTGGATTGGTGCAAGAGGTCTGCAAAGAAAAAGGGATTCCGGAAAGCCAAATAAGGCTCGTCGAAGTTAGAAACGAGGATGAAGCCTCACGATACGGGTTTCTCGGCTCGCCATCGATTCAGATCAACGGTACCGATATTGAAAAATCCAGGATCAACGACAGGCCCCTTTTCGGCTGCAGAATATACCGGGACAACCGCAACGCGGGAGTGCCCTCACGCGCAATGATAACTGATGCGATAGAAGAGATTATGAAAAAATAAAAATTCCGCAGCAAGCTGCGGAATTTTTATTTCGTGAGAGCATTGCAATAATCAGGTAATTATGCTTTTATTTGTCTGAATATCCCTGAGAAAGCTGTCCTTGCACTGCTTCGAGCAGAAATAATATTTCCCATCATCATATTCAGCCATAAAAGGAGTGCTTCCCTTATCGACAAACATTTTGCAAACCGGATCAATCGCTTCGCCGATATGGCCCGGGTTCATTTTCTTTCTGCTTTCATATGACAGACCGGGAGTGCTTTTCAGTATCTCAATCACATCGGAAGTGGTTTTTGCCTTAAGGCACTTGTCTGCGGCTTTTTTGCATGTGGACACGTCCAGTGTGCTCAGTGTCTTTTTAACAGGCGTCAGGGAATGCGGGTCAAGGCTTATCGACGTGAACCCCAACCCGATTAAAACAGGAAGAAAATTCAAATCCGCCGCGATCTCTCCGCAGATATTCAGCTCCTTCCCCGATTTTTTTGATATGGCGACGAGATGCTTCAGCATCCTGATGAAAAAAGGATTTTCAGGCAGGACGATGCTGTATATGTTGGCGTTGTTCCTGTCTACGGCGAAGGAGTAATGCAGCAGGTCATTGGTGCCGACGCTGGCGAAATCAACAAGCTCGAACAGGTATTCCGCACCCCATGCGGCCGAAGGAACCTCAATCAAAACCCCCTGTTTAAAATCCTGCTTAAATTCAACATGCTCCCTCTTCAATGATGCCATCACTTCTGAGAAAAGATTCTGAACAAATAACAGGTCATCCACCGATTCGATCATCGGATACATAATCCTTAAATCATTCAGCAATGTTCCCGCTCTTAATATCGCTCTCAGCTGGTTTTTGATTATTTCCGGATGATAATGGTAAATGCGGTGCGCCCTGAAGCCCAGATTCGGATTCTCCTGCCTGCCGAAGGAGAAATAAGGAAGGGTCTTGTCTCCTCCGACATCAAGGGTCCTTATCGTTACGGGACAATCCGCGCATCTTCTGAAAAGGGAGGAATATATTTCAAACTGCTCTTCTTCAGAAGGAAAATCATCCCTTGTCATAAATAAAAATTCCGTTCTGTATAATCCTATTCCCTCAACGTTATTCAAGATTTCCGGCGTCGCCTGCGACGGGTCGGCTATATTTATCCACAGCTTGACCGGGAGCGACGCGGTATCGATAATCTCTGTTTCTGCAACATCCGGCTTTCTGATTTTTTGCAGCTCAAGAGCACCGGGGTTGGCTATGAGCCTCCCGTTTTCAGCATCGACGATCACCCCGCTTGCGTCTTTGATTCCCATTCTGCTTATGCTTTCAACCCTGATGACGGGGATGCCGAACGATTTTGCCAGAATTGCGGCATGTGAAAATGAAGTCCCCTGTTCAATGATGAACGCGGCGATCCCTCTTTCTTTTGCCTCCAGAACCAGGGACGGCAACAGCTCCCTTGTTGCGATAATCGGGGTTTTAACCCCCGCCATACACGCCCTCAATGCCGTTTCCATTTCGGCGCTCAGATGTCTCTTGAGCCTCACTTCGATATCTTTCAAATCGGCCGCGCGCTGGGAAAAAATGCCGCTTCCCGTCTCCGAAAGAACAGACATTATTCCCTTCAATACATGTTCGATCGCGCTTTCCACGGTCATGTGGCGATTGGTTATTCTATCAATGACCCTTTCCTGGAATACCCTGTCCTTCAGCATCAGGATATGCGTTTGAACTATTTCGGCTTGTTCTGAAAAGCCCTCTTTTTCCAGAACGGCGATCGTTTTTTCAAGCTCCTCAATCGCCGAAGACAGGGTCTTTTTGAAACGACCGACTTCATCGGATATCTTTCCTTCCTCTGTGGAGGCCTGCTTTATTTTTAATCCGTCATAACCGGAAAAATAACAGATGCTCCCCTCGGCGATTCCCGGCGTTACCGCTTCTGCGTTGAAATAGTTTCTTTTCATATCCTGTTCTTTTAACAGAAGATGCTTTCATTTAAAATGCTTCTTATGATTAAGGAAAGCACCATACGAATTTTGATACTGCTGCGATAAAAAATCATCAGCATAAATATGCCCTTTTTTCATATAATAAGGCAGAAAAGAAAAAAAAACAAAAAAAATAATCATGAGATTGATTCTCAATCAAAGCGGGATTATTTATACATTCGACCCTCCCACAGCAGAACAATTTTTTATGCAAAATATTAAGTTTTTTACAAAATACTTAAATATTTAGGAACCATATTGAAAATTCCATGGTCTTATGTTTAATTTGATTAAGGAGAATATATCATGAAAAAAGGATTACTCGCAATTGCGATCGCTATAATGATGGGATTTGCTTCATCCGGCCTGCTGGCACAAG
>CAZHAD010000112.1:0-2514 GCA_964529965.1 uncultured Leptospirales bacterium
CCGGAGCTCGGGACGGGGTTTATAGGCTTTCCTATCGGAAAGAACGGGCGCGCTGCGATAAACGGCCATGGCGCGAAAAATTACAAATTGACAAATTGAATCAATATAAGAATACTCAGCAATCGGTCCAGTATGAGCGATATTATACGAAAATCCATTGGAAGGAGGGCTTATGAAATACCGAATTTATAGCGCGATCACGGCACTAGTATTTATGGGAGGGGTGTCATTATTTGGAGCAGGCCCGGGGGAGCAGTTGGTGAAAAAGAAATGCACCCAGTGCCATGACCTCGTCAGGGTGTGCAAAAACCTGGGGAACAAAGACTTGGCCGGTTGGACATCCACGATCGATATTATGATACAAAACGGGGCGACAATAAGCAAGAACGAAAAAAAGACGATAGCGGAATATCTGGCGGGCCTGAAAGCGGGCACAAAACCGATATGCAAATAACAGAATAATCTTTCATAATCATAACAATCTGTCTTTTCACGACGTATCGAAGCTCATGACGTGCGGTTCCCGTTGTTCTTCGCTGGAACCGCACGTAGCTCTACCGCTTTATTATCAGGTGTGATTCTGCAGTATTTGGAACTACCATGAAAAATTATACAATATTCTATTATTGTAAATGAATTCATTTTTTATGTCAATTATCGCAATCAACCATAATTATGAAGAAAAATGGAACTAAATAAAATAATATTGGGTCCAATTGTTAATTGGAAATCTGTCAACCGGATGGATGAGGCAACAAAGTTAAGGAGAGTTGAATTGAAGAAAAACGTCATCATCTTAATTTCGGCAATTGCGTTAACATTAGTCACCGTGGACATTGTTGCACAACCCGGCGGCATGCGCTACTACCGGCAAGGCATGATGGGACGCGGCGGGACGATGTGCTACGGAAACATCGATACTATGAAGGAGGTGCTTAATCTTTCTGACGGTCAGATAGAGCGGATAAGCAGAATAAACAGCGAATTCGGCGACGCCCTGTTCCGATTGTATGAAAAGATGAGGCCGCTCCAGACGAGGCTCAGGGAGCTGCTTCTCAACGACATCAACAATCTGAACGGGCTCAGGGCGGTCCTAACGCGGATCTCCGAGGTCGAGGTCGATATACGGATGACCAGGATAAGGCAGATGATAGCCATCGAAAAGGTATTGACAAGGGCTCAGAGGGACCGTCTGAGACAGGAAAGAAGAATGACGAACGCAGACTAGCGACGACCTCAGAGCAATGACCGAGAAAGAATTCGCCGACATCGTGGGCTCAACCAAGAAAATCGTGCTCTCAGCGATAGAACGCCATCTCTCAGCGAGATTCTATCATTCGATCGACGATATCGCGCAGGAGACATATCTGAGGGCGTACAAAAGCCTGACAAAAGACAAGTTCAGGGGCGACTCGCGCATCGGCACGTGGCTTTATACCATAGCGAAAAACGAGACACTCAGAATGAACCGCAGGCTGACCCGGGAGGAGGAAAAATTCAAAAAATCCGTTCTCAATATTGAAAACAGCGCTGAGGGACAGGGCAGAGAACCGAACGAATTCGAGAGCCTTTACCACACCATCGACGAATTGCCCGAGATATACCGGGAGGTCATGGTGCTCGTAGCGAGAGGATTGAGCGTGAAACAGATCTCGGACAAGCTGGGGATCGAGGCCGGAACGGTGAAATCGCGCACCTCCCGCGGCAAGGTGCTATTGCAGAAATTTTTAACGGAGAACAACTATGGAAGATAAAAATTACTCCAACATGATGGCGGAGGAAATAGCCCGTCGGCTGGAAAGCGACACCTGGAGCCTGCAGACAGCCGACGGCGTCCTGCGCAGAAGGAAATCACACGCGCGCTTCACGCTCCTTACGTCGCTGTCGACTGCTGCGGTTGCGGCCGCGGCGATTGCAGTGGTTTTTCTCTTTGCATTAAAGACTGAAACGACCGCGCCCAACTACAACCGGTTCATAGCCCAGCAGCTGATGGGAACGGCGAATTACGTGCAGGGAAAGACCCAGAAAATACCGCAAACCGTGGCCCCTATCCATGAGGTCATACTCCAGAACAATATTGATTCAATAATCGACGAGACCCTGGCGATGCGGTAAAAAAAGATGTACTGTTCGGACTGCTATTCCTGCAGACCGGCTATGAGCCTGACCTGCGCGGTCAGGTTCGTGATATACGCGTTCCTCTCCTGAAAAATGCTCCCCGATTCGTCGTATTCCCTGCGCACCATGTCCGCGATGGCGCGTGAGACGTCCCCGCCGGCCGCATCAAGATAGGACTCGATGAGCCTCCGGTACCGGAAGGTGGCTGCAAGGGAATTTCCCAGAAAATCCCCCGCATCGCCATCGGTCAAGACCCAGCCGTGGCCGATGCAGATTATCTCCGGGGTAAGCGCTTTCATCATTTCAAGCGATTTACAATAATCCGTGTACGAGGAGAGAAACTCCACCTGTATGAGTCCGGCGTCCGGTCCCTGGAGCACGCCCGCGGCCTCGCCG
>CAZHAD010000112.1:2614-7817 GCA_964529965.1 uncultured Leptospirales bacterium
CTGATCTTTGAATAATTCCCTGATCCCCTCAAGATAGCGGGGACCCAGCAGGTTCACTCCGGCGTCGATTATCAGGTTATCCGTGTCCCCCGTGACCGCATACAAGGGATACCATTGATTGGGAAAGGCGTAAATCCTCTCGTGTATTTTTCCTTTCGCAAGCATCTTCATCGGCGGCGTCCTGACCTCTATTATAAAATACCCACGCAGTCTTGCAAAGCTCTTACATGGTTTTTCGCGGGGGCATTGTCAAATGCTTTTTAAGGCCGCCGGTGACGACTCGATCATCCGTATGACGGCCATTGCATTGAGCAGGGCCTTGGGCACGAAAGAGGATATCGTCGCGTATTCCTGCTCCTTGCTCCCGTCGGGGGATTGTTCAGAGCAATGGGGGTTGCCGCCAGACGGACCGAGCCCGTCGATGGTGGGGACCCGGTCCCACGTGAAATTCCCGTCGCTCAAGCCCCCCCGGCTCTCAAGAACCACCTCCACCCCGAGGAGCTCGCCCGCGCGATGCCAGAACTCCAGAAGCCCCGCCGATCCAGGATTTTCCGGCCAGGCCGGGACCCTGCGCACCATCTCCACCGAGGTGGAGCAGGAGAACTTGCCGTCCGCGCTTGAAACGCTGGAATAGGAATTGAGCTTCAGGATTTCATTCAGTGCCGCCTCGAACACGTCAGGCGAAAACGCCCTCATCTCCGCATACGCCTCCGCATATTGAGGCACGCGGTTCACCACGGATCCGCCCCATACGATCCCCACGTTTACCGTAAGGTTTCTGCCGTAATCGGTGAGCCCTTCCATCTTCCGTATCACGTCTCCGATCTGAACGATGGCGCTCGCGCCCCTCCGGTGCGCCACGCCTGAATGGGCCCCCTTCCCATGTGAGGTTATGCGGAAATCGGCCTTCCCCTTTCTGGAGGCGACCAGGTAATAGCCCGATTTCCGGATGACCCCTGCCTCAAAAACCAGACACGCGGCCTCCCCTCCGCCGAGCCTCTCCCTGCACAACGTACCGAAGTCGTCGGACTCCGTCTCCTCCGAGGCGTCGAACAGGAGCACCCAGGACGGCCCCTCGAACAGGGGCGGAGCCGCGTGGCGGATTGCCTCAAGCACCATGCGCATCATGACCGTGCCGCCCTTGATATCAACGGTGCCGGGGCCGTAGGCCCGGTCTTTCCGGACGCGCCAGCGGAAATCGTTCGATTCTTCCTCTTCGCTGCTGTACACCGTGTCAAGATGGGACACGCACCCCAGCGTGAATGCGTGGGGCCCCTTGCGGGTCAGCACCAGATGGCTGCCGAACTCCGGATTCACGGACTGAACCCTCTCGGCGGAAAACCCCAGATCGCTGAATGCTCCGTCTGTGTAGCCGCCGAGCCGGTTGACCCCGTTTGGATTTCTGGTGTAGGAGTTTATCTCGACCATCTGGCGGAGCATATCCATATATCGCGGAAGATGCGCTTCCAGGTATGCGCGTATTTTTACGCCCGTTTCGGATGTAAAATATGTCATGCCGCCGAAGCCTCCACCGGTTTCATGATGATTCCGCCTCACCGAGTATTTTCTTGAGCGCGGATGCGTTTCCGGGCGCATGCCCGTGAACGTCGTTGTTGAAAAAAACGTACACCGTGCCCGCGCCGGCGGAGACCATCTCATCGACATGCCTCGCGATCTCCCCGAGCTCCCCGTCGGTGTACCGGTGGTCGTACCACTTCGTCCTTCCATGGAGCCGTATATAGGCGGTATCGGAGGTCACCCAGTCCCTGATCCTCATCACCGGCGAATCCACGGCGCAGAAAACCGCCCCCGCTTTTTCAAGGATCCCCCTGAACCGCGGACTGAGCCAGCGGTCGTCGCGGAACTCGACCGCGACGCGATGGCCGCCGAAGCCGGAAAGCGCCCCTTCCAGAAGGGACGGATCCACGGGCGTGTTCGGCGCAAGCTGAAGCAGGATGAGCCCGAACTTGTCGCCGAGCAGCTCCGTCTGGCCGCAGAACCTTTCGATGCTCTCCTGCACGCCTGACAGATATTTGCGATGCGTGATGAGGCGCGGCGCCTTGATCACGAAGCGGAACCCATCGGGTACCTGTCCGGCCCAGCCCGTGAATACGCCTTCCTTGAAGGTGCGGTAAAAGGTCGCGTTTATCTCAACCGTATTGAAATGATCGCCGTAGTAGCGGAGCCATTTCGACCTGGCCAGCTTCTCGGGATAAAAGACACCCTTCCAGTCATCATAATGCCAGCCCGAGGTCCCTACGAAGATCCCGGCTTTCCTTCCGGCCATAAGGTCACCCCGTCAATCATGCTCAATCTAACTCTCATCATCAAAATCACTCAAGAAATAATTGAAAAATATTGCCGTTAATTCTTGACAGATACCCGATCCGCGCGACATAATCAGCATCGCTTCCAAAATCGCCCAAGGGACCGTAAACGAAACCATGAATGGATTAATCCCCATCCACATCGAAGCGACCACCCTGCCGGACGCATGGTTCCAGACCGTGTACAGGTGCCTGGAGCAGGGCCGCGATTTCACCATAGACCGCGGCTCGTACGCGGGAGAAAAAAGGCTGGAATTCGACTACATCACCGTGCATATAAAAAAGCCGGGCGAGCTGCCTCTCATACCGCAGATACCGGGCCAGTACAACCTTCCCAATCCCGTGGCGGATGAATACCTTAACGAATACCTTCCCTACCTCATGACGGGCGAAGCCAAGCCGGGAGAGTCCTACACCTACGGACAGCGGATATGCAGATATCCCATACCCTTCGGCGGCCGGGAATCGTACCATGGCAGGGAGCTTTCACATATCCTCATCCAGGACAGAGAGGTATGGGACAATAAAAACATCATAATCGAGGAAGACGGAACGACCTACCTGAATCAGATGGAGCTCCTCATATGGACCTATAAGAACAAAGGACACCGCAACAATCAGATGGTCATGCAGGTGGCCCACCCTTCGGACATGCTTCTTCAGGACCCGCCTTGTCTGAGGCTGATCGATACACGCATACAGGACGGCAGGCTCAATTTCATCATCTATTTCAGATCATGGGACCTGTGGGGCGGATTCCCCGCGAACCTCGCCGCCTTTCAGATGATGAAGGAGCACATAGCCTCAGAGGTCGGCGCTGAGGACGGTGAGATCATCGCGGCATCCAAAGGCCTTCACATTTACAACTATGTGTGGGAGCTGGCGGAATGCATCAGGGGAAAAACGATTGAGGAGTTCAGAAGGGGGAAATGACATGAAATTGCTCTGCCCATGCATCCTGCTTTCGATTTTGGCGGCGTTCCCCGCAGATCCGGCACGGGCCAAGACGAACGGCATACCCGCAAATCACAAGGTGTCGGCCTCACTCGCCGGGCTTTTCCGGTCCGAAGACGGCGGAACCCTTCTCGCGCAATATCTTACGGAAGACAAGGAATACCCCGGCAGGGAGGAAAAAATCCCGGAAACCGCACGCCCGCACGCTGCGGGAAAAAAAATCCGGTTCATCACGGGAATCTCCGGCGCATTGAGCAACAGGGAGGGGTTCGCATCGGTTTCGGCTGCGGGGATGTTCGGGGTTCAGATCGACCGGTTCTCGGTCTATGTGAATCCTTCATACCTCTATACCAGAACAAGGTCGCTCAAATCGAAAAACCTCCTGCTGAGAACCAAGTCGAGCGCCGAGGTCATGGAGTTCGGCCTGCCTGTAAAATGCGCCTACTCCTTTTTCAATACGGACGAATATCCGTATACGCCGTATGTGGAGGCCGGCATCGGATACAATTTCAGGAAATATTCTGCGGCCGGATCATCAACCATAAGCAGGGTGAGTACCGGCAATTTGGTTCATTCCCTGACATTGAACTACGGATTCGGCTTTATCGTTAAAACAACTGAACGGACGCGCTTCCAGGCGGGGTTGGGCGGGGTCTCATACTTCAACACGATACCGGGAAAATTTTCGTACGACACGACCGGCGCTTACATGCAATTCGGCATAATCGTAATTTTTAATTGAAGCTTTTGTGCAGGCGTATAGTCAGTCGATTATTTTTTACGCAAACATAATCATAACGGCTCTTATAATTCTATAAATCAAGGAGATGCTTCATGAAATCCGAGGCTGAAGAAAGCACATTGAACGCCGGCGCCGGCGTTGAACTTATGGTGTCGCGAAACCAAGTGGCAAATCCCAGGGCGATTCTGGTAGTTGTCCACGGGATGTGCGAGCATTCAGGTCGATATGGCTATGTGACGGAAAGATTCAACGATTTCGGTTATTCCGTCTACCGCTTTGATAACCGCGGCCACGGCCGTTCCGGAGGCGACCGCGGATTCATACAGGACTACAATATCTTCATCGATGATGCGGATAAAGTCGTAAGCAAGGCCGGCCGTGAAAACGGGGGCGTCCCAATGTTCATGCTCGGTCACAGCATGGGCGGTTTCATCACCGCCGCCTACGGAGTGAAATACCCTGACAGGCTTGCCGGCCAAGTGCTATCCGGCGCTTCGGTCATAGTTCTGCCCGCGATCAAGGGTTTGGAATCCTTCGACTACAACGCAGCCGCGCGCACCCCCATTCCCAATACGCTGGCAAATTCTATCTCCCGCGACCCAAAAGTGATCGAGGCTTACTTGCAAGATCCCCTCGTTCTCAAAGAGTTCACCACCAAGCTTATGGGTGAGTTTCTCATCAGGGGAGCGAAACTTCTTATGGAGAATATGGCAGAATATCGATATCCCTGCCTTATTCTTCACGGCGGCGGCGATCAGATCGTCACTCCGGAGGCCTCGAAATATCTGTACGATCACATTGCGTCAAAAGACAAGCAGATCAAGATCTATGAAGGTCTTTTTCATGAAATCCTCAACGAGCCGGAAAAGGAAACCGTGATCGAAGACATCCATGCTTGGATCGAAGCCCATATCTGAGGCGTCAAGCCAATGGCTCACTTAGAGAGAGAACAAGCCGGGGATACCGCGGTAGATTCTTTCTTCAGCCCCGGCATGTTTCAAAGAGGCCGCCGTATTGACGGACGGGAAAGTTCAGAAGCATGATCGAAACAAATCCACAGCCCGATCCTAACCCGTAAATGCGGGGGTGCAGTCGGCGTCCGAGCCGACCTCCTGCGCGAAGCCGTTTTCGAACCCGAACTCTTCAAGATAGCCGAGGCAGAGGCGGTACTCCTCTTCGG
>CAZHAD010000113.1:0-4149 GCA_964529965.1 uncultured Leptospirales bacterium
AAATATTTCGGCAGGATCTTTTTCAACTTCCTTATCTGCTTTTTATTCCGCTTCCCCTCTGCGGTGATGACGGCATGTCGCGACGCATCGCCGCACCCGCACTCACGCCCGCCGTCCAGCCGGCCGAGAATGAGCTTTAACAGCCTTTTGGCGTTGTCGGAGTTGACCGCAAGGTTCTTGATCACCATGTCGATGGTCACGTGCTCCACCTCGTCGTGCCAGCAGTCGTAATCGGTGCTCATGCACACGACCGCGTAGCAGATTTCCGCCTCGCGTGCGAGCTTCGCCTCCGGAAGGGTGCTCATGTTGATGGCGCCCGCGCCCCACGACCGGTAGAGGTTGCTCTCCGCCCTTGTGGAAAAGGCGGGGCCTTCCATGCAGATGAGCGTCTCTCCGTCGTGCATGGCCAGGCCGAGCTCGTCCGCCGCGGGCTTGATGATCCCCCGGAGTCTTGGGCAGAAGGGATCGCCGTAGGTGATGTGGGCCGCGACCCCGTCGCCGAAAAAGGTGCCCGCACGCGCTTTGGTCCGGTCGATGACTTGGTCGGGCAGGACGAAATCGAGCGGCTTGATCTCTTCCTTGAGGCTGCCGACAGCGGAGAAGGCGATGATCTGCTCGACGCCGGCCATCTTGAGCGCGGCGATGTTGGCGCGGTAGTTCACCTCATGGGGAAGATGCACATGCCCCCTGCCGTGGCGCGGCAGGAAAGCGACCCGGTACCCTTCGATATCGGCGATGACGATCGAATCCGACGGCCTGCCCCACGGGGTTTTTGCGTTTATCTCCTCCAATGTCTTCGCACCTTCGATTTCGTACAACCCCGAGCCGCCGATAACGCCGATCGCCGCCTTGCGCATGACATCACCTCTTTATCCTGAATAATTAAGCAGAAATATCCGCATATAAATTTAATTGCAAGAATATTTTCGCAGGCGTTTGGGCATACCTCTTGGCCCCCTAAATCTCCCAAAGGGGGACTAGAAGATCATCATCTGGTGAAAAGAAATAACAGCGATTAATCTTGACATATAAAAAAACCCATCACATTGTGCGGAATGCCTTGAAAATTCGTAATAAAGGAACGGCCGGTATGGGAAAGGCGCACTGGAACGAATACAGAAACAAGCTTAGAACGGCCGAAGAAGCCGCGGGAATCGTTAAATCCGGCGACTGGGTGTACTACAGCCATTTCGCGATGATGCCGGTGACGCTCGACGAAGCGCTTGCCGCAAGGGCGGGAGAGATGACCGACGTCAAGGTGGCGACATCATGCGGCATGTACCCCGCCCGGGTCGCCACCGAGGATCCACAGCGGAAGACGTTCTCGTATCACAGCTCATTTTTAAGCGCACATGAAAGAAAGTTGGGCGACCGGGGGCTCTGTTTTTACATACCCTCGAATTACCATGAGGCCCCCTGGAGGCTCCGCAACGGCTTTTATCCAAGGCCGAACGTCGCCATGATCAAGACCACGGCGATGGACGAAAACGGCCTTTTTAATTTCGGTCCCGCATCCTCCTATGTCGGCGCGATCGCGGAGATGGCTGAAACAATAATCGTCGAGGTCAATGCATCGGTTCCCAAATGCCTGGGAGGCCACGGTGAGAATATCCATATCTCAAGGGTCGATTATATCGTAGAAGGCGAAACAGCGCCGATCATGACGATTGCGAAACCGCAGCCGACCGAGGAGGATAAAAAGATTGCGTCCCTCATCATTGAAGAGATCAGGAACGGCGCATGCCTCCAGCTGGGCATCGGCGGCATCCCGAACGCCGTCGGAGGCCTGATCGCCGGATCGGACCTGGTCGACCTGGGCGTGCACAGCGAGATGATGTGCGATGCGTTTATGGACCTTTATGCCGGCGGAAAAATCACCGGACGCTTCAAGCACACGGATAAAAATAAAATGGTGTACACATTCGCCCTGGGAACGAAAAAGCTGTACGAATTCCTCGACGATAATCCGGCGTGCGCGATATTTCCGGTGGATTACACGAACAGAATGGAGCATATCGCCGGGAACGACAACGTCATCAGCATCAATAACGCGCTTCAGGTCGATCTGTACGGCCAGGCCGCCTCAGAGGCTTTCGGCAAGAGGCAGATTTCAGGATCAGGGGGACAGGGCGATTTTATCGCAGGTGCGGCGAAATCCAGGGGAGGGAAGGCCTTTCTCTGCCTCAGGTCAACCAGGACGGCGGGAGGAAAACTCGTATCAAGAATTGTTCCGGATATTCAAGGCATCGTTACCATTCCGCGCGCAAGCGCATTCCATGTGGTCACCGAATACGGGAAGACGTGCCTCAAGGGAAAATCCACCTGGGCGATCGCGGAAGGGCTGATCTCGATCGCTCATCCCGATTTTCGGGACGGCCTTGCCAGGGATGCAGAATCAAAGGGCATCTGGAGAAGAAGCAACAAAATCGGATAAGTCACTTTAACGCAGATAATATAAAGGAGGTTTCCAATGTTCAAAGCCATACTGCTCAGCAAAAGCGACGGCGGATTCGACGCCAAAATCGCGGACATCGACGACAAGGACCTGACCGAGGGCGACGTCGCGATACGCGTCGAGTACTCGACCGTCAACTACAAGGACGGGCTCGCGATCGCCAACAAGTCGCCGATCGTGCGCACGTGGCCCATGGTGGCCGGCATCGACGGAGCGGGCGTTGTGGAGCAAAGCGAGCACCCGCGCTGGAAGAAGGGGGACAGGGTGGTGCTCAACGGCTGGGGGGTCGGCGAGACACACTGGGGCTGCCTTGCACAAAAGGCGCGGCTCAAGGGCGACTGGCTGGTGCCGCTGCCAAAGGCTTTTTCCACAAAGCAGGCCATGGCCATCGGCACGGCCGGGTACACTGCCATGCTTTGCGTGCTCGCGCTTGAAAAACAAGGCGTCACCCCCGATAAAGGGGAGGTGCTGGTCACCGGCGCATCCGGCGGGGTCGGGGGCGTGGCGATCGCGATTCTTTCAAAGCTGGGCTACACGGTAATTGCATCGACCGGGCGTACCAATGAGGCCGGCTATCTGAAGGAGCTCGGGGCCTCCTCAATTATTGACCGCAATGAGCTTTCCAAGCCGGGCGGCCCGCTCGCCAAGGAGCGGTGGGCGGGCGCGGTCGACGCGGTGGGGAGCCACACCCTTGCGAACGTGTGCGCCGGCCTGAAATACGGAGGCGCGGTTGCGGCATGCGGACTCGCCCAGGGCATGGACTTCCCCGCCACCGTGATACCCTTCATACTGCGCGCCGTCACGCTCACGGGAGTCGACAGCGTCATGTGCCCCATGGAGCGGCGGCTTGAGGCCTGGAGCCGGCTGGCGAAGGACCTCGATCCCGTCAAGCTGGACCGGATCACCACGGTCGTCAAGCTTTTGGAGGCCATTCCCAAGGCCCACGATATCCTCGCCGGAAAGGTGAGAGGCAGGGTGGTGGTGGACGTAAACGCCTGATGCGGAGAGAAATGAAAAACGAAAACAGCATCCAATACCCCGCGTGCGCATCATGCAGGCTGGCGGCGTCCAAGCGAATATGCATGGCTGAAAACGGAACGGGCCCCAAAAACTGCCCGACCCTGACGCGGGAAGATATATTGCAACGCGCGAATGAAGAATACGATGCAAAGGCCTTACGCGAGTTCGCACGCCAGGCGTCGATACAGGAGGCGGAATGCTATGCGAACCGCCATGAGCGGCCCTATGTCCTGCAGCCGGTCAAGACCCGGATCGAGGAAATATGCGAGTTCGCAAAAAAGATGGGATACCGGCGCCTGGGCCTTGCCTTCTGCATAGGCCTTGCGAATGAGGCTCGGATGCTGGAAGAGATCCTGACGCTTCAGGGCTTTGAAACGATCTCGGCCGTGTGCAAGGCGGGCCGGACCCCCAAGGAAACAATCGGCATCAAGGACGAGGAAAAGATCTACCAGGGGAACGACGAGTCCATGTGCAACCCTGTATTCCAGGCAATATTGCTCAACCATGAGAAAACCGAATTCAATATCGCGCTGGGGCTGTGCGTCGGCCATGATTCGCTCTTCTTCAAATACTCCGACGCACCCACCACCGTGCTTGCGGTCAAGGACAGGGTGACCGGCCACAATCCACTGGCGGCGCTCTATCTCTCGGGCTCCTATTACCAAAAGCTCAAA
>CAZHAD010000113.1:4249-7747 GCA_964529965.1 uncultured Leptospirales bacterium
TCAGGGTTAAAATATTTTACCCGGATTGAGTATTCCCTTCGGGTCAAAGGCCTGCTTTATCCGCTTTAAAAGCTCTATCGCTTCAGGGGACAACGCCATGGACAGGTATTCCCTGCGTATGAAGCCGATGCCGTGCTCGCCGGTGATCGTACCGCCGAGCGCGATTGCGCGCCGGTATATCTGGCGCTTCAATTCCGGAAGGCCGTCTTTCCAGAGGGCGTAATCCATGTCCCCCTTGAGCACGTCCACGTGCACGTTGCCGTCACCCGCGTGCCCGAACATGACGGAGCGCAGCTTTTTCGATTCGAGGTACGTTTTCAGCTCCACGAGAAACTCCGGTATCTTCGACCGGGGAACCACGCAGTCCTCCGCAAGAAACACCGGGCTTTCCGCGGTTATGGCCTCGCGAATGCAGCGCCGCGCCCTCCATACCCGGTCCTGCTGGACGGAAGACTGTGCGATGATGATCGCGTCCTCATCCACGCCCGCGATCCCGCCGATTTTCTCAATCACGGCCAATACCTCATCTTCGGCGACACCGTCCACACGTATGAGCAGGTGCGCGCCTGCGTCCGGAAAGGGCATCTCTTTTTTCAGAAATTGCGCGGCAAGGTCGATGGCGTCCTGCTCCATGAATTCCATGGTCGCGGGTAGTATCCTATGGTTGAGTATCGAAAACACGGCATCCACTGATTCATTAATAGAAGGAAAGGGAATGAGCATGTCGCAGAAGAAAAGGGGGGCGGGTATCAGGCGCAACACAATCTTGGTTATGACCGCAAGTGTCCCTTCCGACCCGACAAGTATGCCTGAAATGTTGTATCCGGTCGCATTTTTAACGATCCTGCCGCCGGTCGTGATCACGCTCCCGTCAGGAAGCACGAATTCGAGCCCCAGGACATAGTCCTTGGTCGTGCCGTACTTGACCGTGCTCGGCCCTCCCGCGTTTGCGGCCACATTGCCGCCGATCGAGCAGGAATCGAGGCTCGAGGGATCCGGGGGATACATGAGCCCCTCAGCCTTTGCCGCGTCCTGCACATGGCTGGTTATCGCCCCGGGCTCGACCACTGCTACCATGTTCTCCCTGTCTATCTCAATGATCCGGTTCATCTTCTCCAGGGAGAGCACGACCCCGCCGTTTACCGGGACCGCGCCGCCGGTCACGCCCGTGCCCGCGCCGCGGGGAATCACCGGAACTGAATGCGCATGGCAGAATCCGAGGGTGCGGCTCACGTCATCCGTAGTCTCCGCCCGCACCAGGATGTCCGGCATGGCGGAGAGATCGGAGGTTTCGTCTTTAGCATAGGCGGCAAGGATGTCATTGTCGGTGACAACCTTTCTTTCGCCCAGCAGGCTGGATAGTTCTTTTGAAAACTTTTTAAATGATCTCACATCAGTTACTCTTATATGAATATATCATATATGATGACTTTTTGGCTATATTGATGTTTTCAAAAAAATACGCCAGCATTAATTAAAAAATTGATTTGGGGGATGGGAATCAACTCCTATCTTTTGGCAACCTCTCCGGTTGAAGGCCAGGTCCGAAGCGAATAGGTGACCCGGACCGGGTCAAGCAATACTATTGCGAGGGTGGAGGACACTCCGTCCCTCCCCCGAGCGGTCAGGATGACTGCCTGGCAGACGCTTTCAGGACATCCTATACCGCTCGGCATCCGTGCCTCGCTACGTTTCGTGTTTATTTATTATTCTGGGCAATGACCGACAACGGCGGACGGTTTGAAAGGCTTCTAGTAGCAAGGGTCTTGTAGTTTTCAAAAATATCTTTTACAAAATAAATAACGCCAAGACAGGCTTATATTGATCGAGTCATGTTGCTTTCCTGTATCGGCTGAGGAGGGTCCATTTGTGGCCAACAGGATGTTGGCAGCCAGTTTAACATAAAGGTAAAAAACCGGAGACCATCCGACGCCTCGCCGATACCGTCCATTCAGGCCGGACGTCATTTGTCATAAAATTATTTGCCGGACAAGCACTGATAGATTGTTCGTTTGTATTTCGAACATTCTGAATTCATCAAAGCGGACTTCTGATACCCTTGATGGCCGGCTGCGCCACCTTTGTGTAAATTGTTGTAGTGGTGATATTCTTGTGCCCAAGCAAAAGCTGGATATGCCTGAGTGAAATGCCGCTCTCAAGCAGGTGAGTGGCAAATGCATGCCGAAGATCATGAGGAGTCGCTTTACGAAGAATCCCGGCCTTTTCAATTGCAGCATCCAGCACTTTTTGCACAGTCCTGGCCGAAATATGGCGCACCTTTTCCCTTCCATTGTCAAGGGAGGAAGTAAAAACAAAGTCATCCGCACCCTTGCCTTGTATACAAAAGCAAAGGCCCTCGGTCAACGCCCGTGAAAATACGGTTATCCTGTCCTTGCGTCCTTTACCCCATTTGACATGTATGGTGAGCTCATTCAAATTGATATCAGCCACGCGTAGATTAATCAGTTCTGAAAGCCTCAAGCCTGACGCGTATAAAAGGCCGATCATGGTGCGATGCTTGACGTTCTTGATAGAATCCAAAAGCGACGAGATTTCATCCCGCGACAATATGGTTGGAAGATGACGATCTGACTTCATCCCATCGAGAAATGAAAGGTCGATCTTTCTTTTTAAAATGTTGTTATAATAGAACGAGATTGCAAATCGATACATTCGCACCAGTGCAGTGGATACACATAATTCTTCGATTAGTACCAGAAAGAATTCTTTCGCATCATGAGTACTAATGGCGTCAATAGAAATTCCTTTAACTGAAAAAAACCAGCTATTTGCTCTCTTTAATGCTCCCATATAGGACTTTATAGTCCTGATCGAGTAACGCCGCAACAGCATCTGTTCCCTGAACAGTTTAAACCCGGGCGGGTCAGCAGCTTTTACATCAATGCCCTTATCCTGCATTACCACATTTCGATCAAACCATGACTTTAAGTATAAAAATACTTTTCTCTGCACTCCCAGCTTCCGGATAAAATAATCGCGAATGCATATAAAATCATCATAAGAGATTTCACTTCTATGTAAAACGAAAAAATTCTCGATTTCATTATTGGAAATAAAACGAGGGTCGTTCCTGTACTCAAACATTACAAGAAGGGCTTTTAACATTCTATTATTTTCCATTTTAATGCAATCCTTATATTCGCAAAATCTATGTGTTTGCATATGTTATTACGAATATACGTCGCATTAATTAAACAATTTTTATATTATCACACACATTTTTACCAAATTTTTTGATTGAAATATCTCAATATTTAACCAAATATACGCAATACGTATAAGTATAGTTAGCTGACATGCGGGCGTCGGTCACACTCGTCAGTGTTTATGGCAAGGTGTGGATATACACTTTGACGTAATTTTTCCTTTTATGTTTTTGCTTTATTTATTTGTCTTCGTGTTTTGTGACCGCCTCTGGCCGGGCAGGATGGCCACTCATTATTCTCAGTGCGTCTGGTACTCAGGTATGATATTAGT
>CAZHAD010000114.1:0-7652 GCA_964529965.1 uncultured Leptospirales bacterium
CGGGCCTTCCCGCCCATAATAGGGACGTCATCCGCTCCGTGTCCATGGAGATTTTATCACATGATAGCATCAATGCGATGTATATAAATGCAATATACATCAGCGCTGCATGTTTCAATGATTTGATTTTCATGCGGTTATTTACTCCGGACATTTTACTATAAAGATACTCAATTCCGGAGCCAAATAAATGAAATTGTTAAATAATATTCTTGGGAATTAAATTGTTAAAATTTTATTATACATAAATAAATATATATACGTTTCCCGCCGCCGAAGGTGTTTGAAAATGATCAGATATTGTCAATATTACGCCTGCCCATAAAGGATTCAAGAAAAAAGCGTGCATTGAATATCTTTTCGCCTATCCATACTATTCGATAAAACGAGTCTAATTAATGAGACTTTTTTGATGCCTTCACCGCTCTAGGGCGCAATATGCGACGCATAGGTTCACATGTGCGAAACTTTTTTAAATGGATACTGAGGGTTGTTTTCCGCTGGCATTATTTTCTACATTGTCCATGAATTTTATCCTTGCATATCGCATATGTTATGTTAAAGTAATATCTGAAATCATCACAAAAAAAGATATCAGAATCGATTCATGACCGGAGAAATCCTGCATGGAGACCGTTTCGGTTAAAAAGAGGGGCTGGTGGCGAAGGGCTTTCGCGTTCGTGGGGCCGGCGTATCTGGTGAGCGTGGGGTACATAGACCCGGGCAACTGGGCCACCGACATTGAGGGCGGCGCACGGTTCGGGTACACACTCATCTGGGTGATCCTTTTGTCCAACGTCATGGCCGTGCTGCTGCAGACCCTGTCCGCGCGTCTCGGCATTGTCACGGGCTATGACCTGGCGCAGGGCTGCCGTAGGGAATACCCCCGCTTCGTGAACCTGTTTCTCTGGATATTGGCGGAGATCGCCATCGCGGCGACCGACCTGGCCGAGGCCCTCGGCACGATCCTCGGGCTGAACCTCCTGTTCGGACTGCCCCTGCTCTGGGGATGCGCCATCACTGCCCTGGATACCTTTATCTTTCTCGCCATCCAGCGCCTGGGCGTGAGGAAAATGGAGGCATTCATCGTCATACTCATCGCCACGATCGGCACCTGCTTCATCGTGGAGCTGTTAATCTCACAGCCGGACTGGGGTGGGGTCGCATCGGGCTTCGTCCCACGGCTCGAGCCGGGGGCCCTCTACATCGCCATCGGCATCATAGGCGCCACGGTCATGCCGCACAACCTCTACCTGCACTCCTCCCTCGTGCAATCGCGCGGCATCGACCAAACCTATACGGCCCGCGCTCAGGCGTGCAGGTTCAATTTGATCGACACCTCGGTGGCGATGAACGGCGCTTTTTTCATCAATGCCGCGATCTTGGTCGTGAGCGCGGCGGCCTTCTATGCGAAGGGAATCGTCGTTACCGAGATCCAGCAGGCCCATTCACTGCTCCAGCCTGTGCTCGGAAGCGCGCTCGCTCCGCTGGCCTTCGCGATCGCCCTTCTCGCTTCCGGACAAAGCTCGACGCTTACCGGCACCATCTCCGGCCAGATCGTGATGGAGGGCTTTCTCAATATCAGGATGAGGGCCTGGCTGAGGAGGATGGTGACGAGGAGCATCGCGCTGGTGCCGGCGGTTATCGTCATCGCCGTCATGGGAAGCAAAGGGACCTACCAGCTCCTCATACTCTCGCAGGTGATCCTGAGCCTTCAGCTTCCATTCGCCGTCATTCCGCTCATTCACTTCACTTCATCGAGGAAAAAAATGGGCGCGTTCGCGAGCAAAAAGTGGGTGATCGCGTTTGCATGGATCGTCGCGGGGATCATCGTGGCCCTGAATCTCTATTTCATCGTGCCGATGATCGGGGAGTGGCTTACGCGCGCACCGTTCGTGCTTTGGATACCGCTGCTCTCAGCACTGGCGCTCGTGTCGGGCGTTCTGCTTTACATAACCTTCGCCCCGATCGTACGCCCGACGCGCGAGTGGGAAGTCTCCGGGGTTTCCGAAAGCGAGCATGTTGCGGAGAAGGTGAAGCCGATCCGGATCAATCATATCGGCGTGGCGCTGGAGAGGACGCCCGGGGACGCGGAGGTGATTTCTGCCGCAGTCACCCTGGCCCGCGCGCATCGCGCCAAGATCACGCTCATCCACGTGGAGGAGAGCCCCGGCGCGATGGTGCTCGGGAATCTGTCCGAAAGCATGCACAGCCGTCAGGATGAATCCTATCTCGAGGCGCTCGCACGGGAAATCGAGGACGTGGATCTTCCGGTGGAAACGCTTCTGCGCTCCGGAAACCCTGATGAAGAGCTGGTCTCCTCGGTGGATTTTCTCGGGCTGGACATGCTCGTGCTCGGATCGCACGGGCACAGGGGAATCTCAGACCTCGTATTCGGCCAGACGATCACCAGCGTCCGGCACGCGATCACCATTCCGGTGCTCATCGTGCGCATGAAGGAAATACGTCCTGAAAAGCCGGTCGTCTGAAAATCGGCGCGGCGGTGAAGACCGGCGCTATTCGCCGCTCGCCCCGCGGCCCTTCACCGGGGTGAACTCCAATTCGGGATACAGCTTTTTCAACGCGCCCACGACCATCTTACTGACCGCAAGCGGGGTCTTCGCCCCCACGCCCAGATAGCTGGACCCCGCGTCCACGATAAAATGCCTGGTGCCGTTCTTGATGCCCGCGTATCTGATATGCCCTCCCAGGCTCGGTTCGAAGGTGAAAATTTCATTCTGGAGAAGGTTCGCAGTTGTCTCATGCGGCTTCGTACCCGCTGAATAGAATCTCGGGATCTGGTTTTTTTTCTTATTAACCAGGGCAAGGTAGGTGATATGCTTTTGGGGATCGATCGCTTCAAGCCAGAGCATGAAGATGTCGTTGCAGACCCGTTCCGGTTTGCGGTTCTCAGTGAACCTGCCGATCCTGAATTTTTGCTGGATCGGCACGAACAGAGGCTGAAGCGAGTCCTTTTTCGACATGCCGATTATTTGCTCAGGCGTATAGCTGATGCGTATGAAATTAACGATTTGATCCTGAAGCTCCGCGTGTTTTTTGTACAGGGGCCAGGCCTTTACGACCTTCAGGGCCTTGTCTGAAACCGGACTCTTGCTGAAGGAAGATGGATAGTAATACAGCTTGTCGGCAGGCTGCGGCTTCAGCACCCCCGCGCTCGCCACCAGGGTGCCCGCCGTCATGTCAATTATATTGACAAGAATCATGTTTTTTTTCTCGTCATACTTTAGAAAAGAACCCTGCTGGTCCTTGTCTTTTCCGATACGGCGGATGATGGTACCCGGTTTCATGCTTTTTATGGTGCTTATTGGTTTCATAACAGTATCCATAATGCGTTATCGCTCCTCCTTCCGGCGTATGGTATATATCCTTCTTCGATATATAGCAGACCAGCCCGATTTCGTCAAGCCATTTGATGCCTGAGGGTGTGCTGATTTCATTCCCTGAAATCTTCGGGAACAGGGGCGAACCCCAGCTCGTATGGCCAGAACCTGTTTTTCTTTCCGCAGAAAATGATTCCCTTTCTGCAAAGCGCCTCCCTCCATTCATATTTAAAAACCACTGTTCCGGAGGCCAGACTCTCGGGATTGAACTCAACCACACGGCAGGGAGAATAATTAGTCTCACCGAATCCTGTACCCGCGTGTTCGTCCTTTTCCCCGCGGGCGGTCTCTTCCCGGGATTGTCCGCTCTTAGTCGATCCGGATCTCGGGCCGGAATTATGCATTCTTGAAATCTGGGCCGCATCGGGCAGCTTCTCTCTATAAACAGCGACCGCGATCGTTCCCATGGCCGAAGCGTCGGAAAACACCTTTTCGGCGTATGAATCCGACTGACGGGTGAAGTAAAACCTGTTGGTCCTGTCCATTCCCGTCCTCCAGCCCTCAAAGACGTTTGTATCATATGGCCCGATAATGTACATGCGCTCGGTGTTTCCGAGGTCCGATTTTTCGCCGCTTATGATGTTGCGGCCGTCCACCGCGATCACCACGCCGAGCCGGCTCCCGGTTATGTTCCTCACCTCGATGGAATATCGATCGCCCTTGACCGCCTCCATGTAATAATACATCCCCTCCCTCCCGGTACGGGGAAACGCACGGTACCTTGGAAACGCGTAACCGTTATCTGAAACGATCCGCACGTCAAACGCGCCCCCCATCTTTCCATGAGAAAATCCCGGAACGGTCAGCAACGACAGAAAAAGCATCATGACGGGGATGACCCTGCAGTTCATATGCCTGCCTCCTTGGCTGCAATAAATTGTTTAAAGCTTTCCAGTTTGACAGCCGGAATAACGGAAAGGTTCTCAAAAAACAGCGCTTCGAGAAAATATCTTTCCGGTGAATGCATGGTTTACGCAGAGACAGCCGCATGGCTTACGGCCGGATGATGAATCATTGGTAGCGTAATTCGCCGCCGGGGGATTGAATGCAGAGTACGGTCCTGTTGCGTTTTTTTTTCGCCTTGTACAGAGCGGAGTCTGAGCGGTTTAAGATATAATAGATATTCAAATCGAACTTGCTTATCTGCGTCACTCCTATCGATACGGTGATGCTTCTCCTTTTCCCATTTAAAAAGACCGCCAATTTTTCCTCGCTATCGAGTCGGATCTTTTCCAGGGCGTTGAATATCCGCAGGTAATTCGCCGACCTAGGGAAAATGATGATGAATTCATCGCCGCCGTATCGCGCCGGTATATCTATGGTCCTGATATTTTTTTTTATTATGGCGGCGAAATCACGCAGGATCCTGTCGCCGACAAGATGGCCCCCCCAGTTGTCGTTTACGCTTTTGAACCGGTCTATATCGAGGATGGCCAGATAAAAATTGTCGCTCATCTTGGAGTTTTCAAAGGCATATGAATCCTCGGGTTCCCCCAGATATTTTATCCTTTTTGTCGATATGAGGTTTAGGGTTTTAAGCCTGTGGAGGGCCTTATCGAAGAGAACCTCGTCCTTTGTCTTGTATTTGACGAAATAATGGTTTCGCACGAGCGGAGCGGCGATTCCCTCGGATTTCATTATTGTTTTCAGCACCCGGTATTCGATCACATTGAGCCTCGAGAAGATATCCAGGCTTTTGAATTCTTCGGAAAGCCGCTCGATGAAAAATTTGCGCGAATACAGCCCCGTCAGCCCGTCCTTGATCGCAAGCTCCTTGTTCTGTATCTCGAGTATGTATTTTTCCAGAAGCCTCTTGGTTACGAGGATTTCGGCCTTCATCCGCACATCGAGGCTTCTCTCCCTTTCAGGGGACTTATACGGGTGCCTTCCTATTATTATCCGGCCGAGCTTTCTCTCAGGCAGATCACTGTCCTCCAGATTGTAATAGTAGATCCTGTTACGATCTAAAAGAACGCCTTCAGGGTATTCCCGATTTTTTTTGATAACAATTCTGAGCAGGTTCTGCTGGTCTTCCAGGATGCTGGAGCATTGTATGAAAATGTAAGAGCAGTGCCTGTCGTTAAGGAAAAACTGGTGAATATTTTTCCCGATCTCCCTGAGTTTATCAATGCTCGGCGAGTATCGGATGTCGATATCGATAAACCGCGATAAATAGCTGTTAAAATCGTGGCTCGGCTGGAAACCGGCTGCTGTGTGCGTTGCATCTTGTATCAGGAAATTCTCATGAATCCCGGCTTGCATCTCATGGAGAATTACGATTTGTTTCTGTAAAAACGCGATTCTCTTATTGACAATACGGTCCTCATTACGGACTCTCCCCGGCTTGTCATGCGCGATTTGCCTATTGCTTTTTTTCCTGTTCGGACCGCCTCTCAATCCTTCATGTTTGGAAATCTCGCTCTCCAAAAGATGAAGCAGGCTCTCAATTTTGGCGCATATCGGATTATCAGGCCGTCGTGATGTTCCCGGGTTTTTTCTTTTTTTTGATGCAGTTTTATTTGATATCTTCAACGACAAGCTTACCCTCTTCTATGACATAAAAAAACGCGCCCTCCTCTCCTGGACCGTAAGCCACGGCATGAACCAAATCCAATCCGTCAGCATATTACCATGAGGCATGGAGAAGCGCTATTCTCGTTTTGTTGCACACTTGCGAGAATAGTTTTATTATATATATGATAATCGCCGATTTATATCAAATATTTTCGGACACTATTGGTTTAATATGTATCGTATTCATTATATTGTTGGCCTTTATCTTGAAAACAGTTTTTTTTCAGTATAACGCGCGCGTGTACGATTCCTTCGTTGCTGTTATGCGCCAAAATTCGGCCTGTAAAAACCATAGTCCGGCCGTGATAATATCACGATTTGCCCCTTGCTTTCAGACTGAGGTATTGTGCATGGGTGAGCTCCATAATTCTGATGATCTGAAAATCCCTTTGTCCTTTATCGCCCGATTCCTTCAACCTGTCCAGGATATGTTCCTTGCGCGCATTTCGAACCTCGAGCAATGATTTTCCTTCAGTGTTGATCCAGTTATGGCGATAAAGAACGCCGGGAACATAATGCGAATACCTGTATTCAACCAGCACGTAACGTTTTTTAACCCGTTTTATCCGCATAACATGGGTATCGCCTTGTCAAGGGATTTGGAAAATGATTCATCAAGGCAACATCAGCTGATAACTGAGAGCACCGTCTTGCCCATGGTCTGTCTTTCCTGGAGTAGCCTGTGGGCTTTTTCCGCTTCTGCAAGAGGCAGGACATGACCGACGCGCAGCCTCAGCCATCCCTGCGCGATTGCACCGAGGACTTCCGTAGACCGGCGGACCAGGTCTTCCCTTGCCGCAATGAAGTTCACCAGGCTCCCTCCTGAAACCGTGATTGACTTGGGCATAAGGGAATTGGGTACGATCGGATCGGCGGGACCGCTCGCAGCCCCGAAGATCACCACGTGGCCGTGGGGGGCGGCGGCCTCCAGGTCGCCCTTGAACGTGCTTTTCCCCACGCCGTCAAGGATCAACGCCGCACCCTTGCCGCCGGTAAGGCGCAAGATTTCGGCAACGAAATCCTTTTTCGTATATAGTATCACATGGTCGGCGCCCGCATCTGCGGCCACCCGGGCCTTTTCCTCTGTGGAAACAGTTCCGATAACCACCGCGCCGAGGTGCTTTGCCCACTGAACCGCAAGCTGCCCGACCCCTCCCGCGGCAGCGTGTACCAGGAGGACGTCGCCCGGTTTGATTGTGCGGAACTCATGAAGCAGATAGTGGGCGGTCATTCCCTGCAGGGGAAACGCGGCCCCATCCGTGAAGGAGAGCTTGTCGGGAAGAGGAATCAGCCTGGCTGCACTAATCGCTACGTACTCGCTGTAGCTTCCGATCTGCCCCGTATACGCGACGCGGTCCCCCTTGCGGTATTCAGTCACCTTCCCTCCCACCTCCTCCACCACGCCCGAAGCCTCCAGCCCGGGAATGAACGGAACCGGCAACTGGTAGTATCCGTTACGGTGATAGATATCGATGAAATTCACTCCCGCCGCATGTATTTTCACCAAAACCTGATCTTCGGCAGGGGCCGGCCTTTGCTCCCTCTCCGACACCTTGAGCACCCCGGCGTCTCCATATTTGGTTACTACAATCGCTTTCATGAGGCAGCCTCCGATTTAATACTATAGCGCCTTCATTTTATGAAGGTTATTATCGACCTTTGATAATCTTTATCATT
>CAZHAD010000115.1:0-7608 GCA_964529965.1 uncultured Leptospirales bacterium
GGCATCCGATACACCGGTGCATGTCCATCATCACGATCCCGTCCTTCCTGCGCCATGTCGCGTGCGTGGGGCACACCCTCACGCATGGAGGGTCGCCGCAGTGGTTGCACAGCATCATCACCTCTCCCTTTCCGATGTCTTCCCTGATGTACTCGTACGTCTGTTCGGGAAAGGAGTTCTCGTACTTCTCCTTCCATATCCACTTGATCTCGTGCTTCTTGTTTGCAATATGCGGCACGTTATGGGTCCTGTCGCAGGCGGCGATGCAGTCGACGCACTCTCCCGCCTCGAGGCACCGGGGAATATCGACGAGCATCGCCCACTGTATGCTCCTTGCAGCCTCCGGCCCTTTCTGCTTCACAAGCTCCCCGGCCGCGACCACCTCGAACAGGGAGGAGCCTCCGAAGAGAAGAAGCCCTGTTTTGAAGGCCTTTTTCAAAAAATCTTTCCTGTTGAGGCTCATTTTTTCTCCCTCGGCGTATAATGGCACTCCCAGCACGGCGGTGAAACCGAAAGGTAGTCGTGGCACCGGTCGCAAAAGGTCGTTTTCTTCACGTGGCATTTGAAGCACGTGCCGCTCAGGCTTTTTTCGTATTTCACGCCCTTGACCGTCACCGGCGTTCGGTCGCCCTCCCGCACCACCTCATCGCGCCACTGGACGAGAAGCTTCATGTGGTTCTCCTTCATGTACTCGACCGGCATGACGCATTCCTTCTGACCGACCGGAAGCTCGAGCTTCGGAGGCTTTTTACCTTCGCCGGGAACGAGCCCGATCCAGAGGGGATAGGTCACGAGGACTAAAAACACAACGATCCCTGCGATGATTAGCCGCGCGTTATACATCCCCGGCAGCCTCCTGAGTCGGGAAAGGCTCGCTTCGAAGATTCTTCTCGCGTTTTTTCTCGTTTTTCATGACGAGCGCATTGCCCAGGAGCTCATGCACCCCGCACACGTCTATGCCGGGAGACCAGTATTCCATCACCGTGGGAAACGAGGCCTTGTCAATGGCGCATATGCACGCGAGCATGTTGACGCCGTATTTGTCGCGCACGTATCTCGCCGCTGTCGCGCGCGGAAGCCCGCCGCGGAGCCTCATTTCGATGTTTTCATCCGGTCCCAATCCCGCGCCGCTTCCGCAGCAGAAGGTCTGCTCCCTGATGGTGTTCTCGGGCATGTCGGTGAACTTATTGCACGATTTCCTGATTATATACCGCGGCTCCTCGAACAGCCCCATCGCGCGCGAGGGGTTGCACGAATCGTGGAATGTCACGTGATACGCGTCGTTCCTGGAAGGATCGAGCGTCAGTTTGTTATTGAACAGCAGATCCGCGGTGAATTCGCATATATGGATAGTCTTTGTTGAGCGCGCGTTATCGAACACCGTTCCCGTGATCGGCGATTTGGGCACCTCCAGAAAATCAGCTGGCCCGTTTATCGTGTCCATGTACTGGTGCAGGACACGCCACATGTGGCCGCATTCTCCGCCCAGTATCCACTTCACGCCGAGGCGCTTCGCCTCCGCGTATATCTTCGCGTTGAGGCGCTTCATCATCTCAGCCGAATAGAAAAGGCCGAAATTGCCCCCTTCGGACGCGTACGCGCTCAGGGTGTAATCAAGCCCCAGCTCGTGAAAAAGCATCAGATAGCCGTAAAAGGTGAAAATCTGCGGCTCGGCGAAAATGTCCGCCGACGGCATGATAAAGAGTATCTCCGCCCCCTTCCGGTTTATCGTGGGCTCGACCTTGATTCCGGTCAGGTCATTGATCTCATCGACGCCGAACTCTACGTTGTCCCTGAAGGTATGGGGCTGTATGCCGAGGTGGTTGCCGGTCCTGAAGCAGTTCGAGGCCGGCTCGATGATCCAGTTTATGTTGACCCCGACCAGATCGAGAAGCTCCCTGGCGAGCATGGTGATTTCCGCTGTATCGATGCCGTACGGGCAGAACACCGAGCAGCGGCGGCACTCCGTGCACTGGTAGAAATAATAGAACCATTCCTTGAGCACCTCGATCGTCAGGTCCCGCGCCCCCGCCCATTTTCCGAAGATTTTGCCCGACAGGGTGAAGTATCTTCGATAGACCGAGCGGAGGAGCTCCGCCCTGAGCACGGGCATGTTTTTCGGGTCGCCGGAGCCGATAAAAAAATGGCACTTGTCCGCGCACGCACCGCACCGCACGCAGGTGTCAAGAAAAACCTTGAGGCCGCGCGAGCGCCTGAGCCGCTCCCCGAGCCCCTCGAGGATGATCTCCTTCCAGTTCGCGGGCAGGCCCCAGTCCTCTTCATACGGCTGCCAGTTCCGCGGGTTCGACAGGCCGAGATATTCCACGTGCTTCTTGATGCCGCTGTAGCAGTAGGTCCCCTGCCTGAACTCGGTCTTCGTATCTATCCATTTCTTTTTGGATGGTTTTAATTCGATTTTCGATATGTCTTCCTTTCTGACCTTGACCGCCATGTCACTTCTTCTCCAATTCGTAACCGGATGCCTTGAGCTTGTCCCTGAATTCGTCCTCCCACTCCTCGTAGGTGTGCACCTTGACCGGATAATCCCACGGGTTGACGTGGCGGCGCATCCGGTTCGTGTTCGCCAGGACCCTCGTCGGGGACAGGAACACTCCTGCGAAGTGGATCAGCTTGCTGAAGGGAATGTACATCAGGAGCGCGCACACGAGAAAAACGTGGATATAAAAAATGGCGCCGACGCGCTCCGGCACGGCGGGCGAAAATTGCACGAGGCCCATCGCGTATTTTTTCACCGCGAAAAGATCGACCTTCAGGAAATGCCTCATGAGAACTCCGGTGACGATTATGGAAATTATGAGAAGCGGGGGAAAGTAATCCGAGATCAGTGAGATAAACCTGACCAATGGGTCGCGGAGCCTCCTCAGTATCAAGTATCCAAGCGCGATGAGTATGAGGACGTCGGTCATGAACAGGGGGGGGATCCCTATCTCGAAGATGCCGTCGATGTTTTGAATAAAGTTCGACAATAACGGGACCGGCTCGACAAAAAACCTGAAGTGCCGCAGCACTATTATCAGTAAAGACCAGTGAAAGGCCAATGCCCCCAGCCAGAGGAACTTGTGCGAGCCGTACGCCGGCCGGGGGCCCTGCACCAGCTCCACCTTCGTATTCCTGAAAAGCGAACGGAAGAACGCCACCTCGAGAAACATCCTCCCGATCACGCCGGCGAGGTTAAAGGGATTTTCCAGGTTGTTTGACTTCAGCCAGCCGAGGGACTTCTGCTGCCCGGAGGTGGTGGGGATCCGAAACGGCACCGGGGACCGGGCCCATCGAACGATACGGTATATCGTGCCGAAGATGAAGACTGCTCCCGCGAAATAAGGGAGGATGCATGTAACAAAAAATTCCGTTCCTTCCGCCAATGAGGCGAGCCATGCGGCGGCGACCAGAAGAAGACCGGCGGAAAGCGATAGTAAAAAATTCATTGGATGTTTTCCAGAACCCTGAAAGCCCTTTTTTTAAATTCGTTGATCCGGAGCGTATGGATTTTATCCCTGCACTTCATGTACATATCGAAAGATCTTTGCAGTATATCGATGATCCGGTCTTCTATTACGCTCAATTCCGCCTCGCCCTCTCCGTTCTGATCACGCTTCTCGGCCGCTGCGCGCAGCAATTCCCTCAACCGCGGTAAAAAAACAAACGCCCGTGACGGCGGGCAGTCCTGAACCGCCCAAAATTTAATGTAGTCCTCAAGGGCCGCTCCTATTTTATCGCCATCCATTTCTCCGAAGATCTGGTCGAAGAGGATTTCCAGCATCTTCGGAATCATCGTTCCCATGGGATTAACAAAAGGGTCCGGTCTATTTAGCAGTGCTAATAATTCGGGGGGAAGGCCGGAAAAAAGACCATCCTGCCATTCCCTGAGAATCTTTCCCCTGTGCACGGAAACGTTCATATATGATTTTTTTTTGAAATATTTATCCTTGACAAAGGCCGTACGAATCAATAAATTGAATGGTGATAAATTAATTTGTGTTGTCAACCATAAAATGGAGGCACGTATGTCGAACACTCCCAATTTAGATGAACTTGAAAAAGGCAAGTGGCCGAGCTTTGTAAAGGAAATCAAACGCGCCGCAAAAAAAAATCCGGCGGCGAAAGATCTTCTCGGCATTGTGGAACTATCATATAAGGATAAAGTCACCCACTGGAAGCACGGAGGAATCGTGGGCGTGACCGGATACGGCGGGGGCGTTATCGGAAGGTACTCGGACGTTCCCGAACAATTCCCGCACGCCGACCAATTCCATACCTTCAGGGTCAACCATCCCTCCGGATGGTTTTATGACACAAAATCGCTGAGAAAGCTGTGCGACCTGTGGGAAAAATACGGGAGCGGACTCACCAATTTCCACGGATCGACCGGCGACATCATATTCCTGGGAGCGCGGACTGAGAACATTCAAAAATTCTTCGACGAGCTGACGGAAATCGGCTTCGATCTCGGCGGCTCCGGCTCGGTCCTGAGGACACCCGCCGGCTGTGTCGGTCCCGCGCGATGCGAATGGGCGTGCTTCGACTCGCTTAACCTGATCAATAACCTTACACAGACCTTCCAGGATCAGCTTCACCGGCCGCGGTGGCCGTACAAGTTCAAGATCAAGGCGTCCGCGTGCCCGAACGACTGCGTGGCCGCGATCGCGAGAGCGGACTTCACCATCATCGGCACGTGGAGGGACAGCATCCGCATCGATCAAAAAGCGATCAGGGAATACGTTTCCAAAGGCTATGACATCAAAACGTTGGTCGTCGACAGGTGCCCCGGTAACGCGCTCGAGTGGGACGAAAAGGCGAAGGAGCTGAAGGTAAAACCCGAAGACTGCGTCCGTTGCATGCACTGCATCGACAAAATGACCAAGGCGATACGAATCGGGAACGACAGGGGCGCTTCCATCCTCATTGGAGGAAAGGCGCCGATCCTGAAGGGGGCCTTCCTCTCCTGGATGCTCATTCCGTTCATCAAGATCGAGGAGCCCTACACCCCGATCAAGGAGCTCCTGGAAAAAATCTGGGATTGGTGGGACGAGCACGGAAGGAACAGGGAGCGCGTTGCGGAAACCATCGGAAGGCTCGGACTCAAGACGTTCCTGAAGGCCGTCGATCTTCCGGTCCTCCCTCAAATGGTGACGCACCCGAGGGCGAACCCGTTTATTTTCTTTTAATTTAGATTTTTAATGTTAAATATTGAGAGGTTGCGGTCATGGCGAAAACAGATATCGGTCCTCCGGACTATCATAAAATGCTGCCCGAGGTCATAAAAAATAATTACGGACAATGGAAATATCATGAGATATTGAAGCCCGGACTCATGAAGCACGTGTCCGAAAAGGGGGAAGAGGTATACACGGTGCGCGTGGGCTCCCCGAGGCTGGTCAGCGTAGATTTCATACGCGACATATGCGACCTTGCGGACAAGTACTGCGACGGGCACCTGAGGTTCACCAGCCGGTATAACGTTGAATTCCTCACCCCGAAAAAAGAAAACGTGGAGCCGCTGATTGCGGATGTTAAAAAGCTGGGCCTTCCGGTCGGCGGCATCGGTGACGTCATCTCCAATGTCGTACATACGCAGGGCTGGATCCACTGCCACAGCTCCGCCACGGACGCGTCCGGCCTGGTCAAGGCGATCATGGATGAGCTGTATGACTATTTCACCGAGTTCAAGCTGGACGCCAAGATCAGGATTGCTATCGCATGCTGCATCAACATGTGCGGCGCCGTCCACTGTTCGGACCTCGCCGTGGTCGGCATGCATACGAAGCCGCCCAAGGTGGACAACGCCAAGGTCGCGAACACGTGCGAAATTCCCTCGGTCATCGCGTCGTGCCCGACCGGCGCCATCCGCAGGCATCCCGATAAGGACGTGAAGGGCGTGGAGGTGAGGGAGGAGCTCTGCATGTACTGCGGCAACTGCTTTACCGTGTGCCCGGGCATGCCCCTTGCCGATGCCGAGGGAGACGGACTCGCCGTTTTCGTCGGCGGCAAGGTGTCGAATGCGAGAAAGCCGCCCCGGTTTTCCAGGCTTGCCGTGCCCTTCATCAAGAATGATCCGCCGCGCTGGCCCGAGCTTACCTCGATTTTGAAAAAAATCATCGAGGTGTACATAAGTAATGCCCGTAAATACGAGAGGATGGGAGAGTGGATCGAGAGGATAAGCTGGGAGAAATTCTTCAGGCTGACCGGCATACCGTTCACCGAGCATCATATCGACGATTTCCTTCAATCCACGGAATCGTACAGAACAACGACCCAATTCAAGTGGTAAGGAGGGCGTGAACCGCATGAGCGACGAGTCATTGGACGATTTAAAAAAAAAGATAATCGAGTATCTTTCCAAAGAGGGAAAGTCAAAGAACAAAAAGGTCGCAAACGCCCTGGGCGTGGACAAGCACCTAGTGGACAAGGCGATCGGAGATTTGAGCAAGGAGGGGGTCATCGAATACCTGTACCTTGACGGATCGTTCATCAAGCTGAAGGACTCATAGCTGCCTTAGCCCGACTGCGCACTTACGCAAATCTGTTTTTAAATCTGTGTTACGGAGGAACCTTTTTATGAGCAAGATAGATCTTGGCGGTCAAATGTTGGAGGTCGACGAAGACGGTTTTCTTCAAGAGCCTGATAAATGGAATGATCTGGTCGCAAAGTCCCTTGCGAGCCAGGAGGGCGTCGCCGATCTGAACGATACGCACTGGAAGGTGATAAACTATCTCAGAAACTATTATCTTGAGAACGGAATTGCGCCGATGGTGAGGAAGCTCACCAAGGAAACCGGCGTTGATCTGAAAAAAATATACGAGCTTTTCCCCCAGGGTCCCGCCAACTCCGCGTGCAAGTGGGCCGGCCTCCCGAAGCCGACCGGCTGCGTGTAATGGTTTTTAATCAGATTCGCGGTTTGCCGGATTAAAATATTGCAATCCGACGAACTTCCCCGCAATACCGTATGATTTCATCGATCAAATTTTCCCGCCGGGGAATAGCAGTGGGGGGGATCAGGGGAGGCTCCGGAAAAACCCTGTTCTCCGTCGGCATGATCCAGGCCCTGAAGAGGATGGGCGTCAACGTGGCGCCCTTTAAAAAGGGCCCAGATTATATCGATCCCGCATGGCTGACCCGCGCCGCAGGCAGGCAATGCCTCAACCTCGACGCCTACTTAATGCCAAAGGAGAAAATATTAAGCTCGTTTCTCGGCGGATCCGGGGGCCCCGGCTTCGCGGTAGTCGAGGGAAACAGGGGGCTCTTCGACGGCCTTGACATCGACGGCACCTACAGCTTCGCCGAGCTGGTGAAATTGCTGAACATCCCGCTCCTCCTTGTGCTGGACTGCTCAAAATCGAGCAGGACCCTGGCGGCCCTCGTGCACGGGTTGGAAACGTTTGACCCGAAGCTTCCCCTGAGCGGTGTGGTGCTGAACCAGATCGCGGGCGAGCGGCATAAAAAAATCATCACCGAATCAATAGAAAAATACTGCCGGACGCCCGTACTGGGCGCACTCCCCAGGCTCACCGATCTCCCCTTGAATGAACGGCATCTCGGTCTCGTCCCGGTCGGCGAGCACCCCGATCCCGACGGGGTAATCGCGACGC
>CAZHAD010000116.1:0-7592 GCA_964529965.1 uncultured Leptospirales bacterium
AAATCCACTTTGCCGTAATGATGCCCGTGCGGTATCAATTCCTCGTTCTTGATGCCGAGCTCTTCCGCAAGCTGATAGATCGTTTTCATGTTGGTTTCGCATTCTTCGGCGATCTGCCAATCGGCCAGTTTGGTCGGATCAAGTTTTGTCATTTCAGCACCTCGTGACATTTCAGCACCTCATAATATTAAGAATTATTTAAACTTATAGCGCTCCCTGAAGAAATACGCAGTAGTATCCCCCTGGGATGTTTTTTCGATGATTTATTGGGTTGATAACAGAATAATGTATTCTGTGCCAAAATTTACAATGGGCCCAATACTATAAAAATAATAAAAATATAATACCGAGGGCAGGCCATTTTGCAAGTTAAATATTCTTGGTGTTTAGGCAAGTATTTTTTTAAAAAATTAAATATTTATTCATATTTATTTTTAAAAATATTTTTTCATGAAAAAAAATAAAATGATTGACGCCGCAGAGGTCAATCCATGTTTCTCGGCAAAGAAACAGTAAAGATGCTTCCCTTTCCCTCTTCGCTCTTAACCTCGATTGATCCGCAGTGGGATTCCACGATTTCCTTGACTATGGTGAGGCCGAGCCCGGTTCCGATTATGTTCCTCGTCATTTTATTTTTTACGCGAAAGAATCTGTCGAATATATATTTCTGGTCTTCACTGCTCATTCCCAGGCCGTTATCGGAAACCGTGATGCGAAGATGATTGTTGTCTTTTTCTCCGCGTATTTCAATGCCGCCTCCTTCATTATTATATTTTATCGCATTGCTGATCAGATTGGTGAAGACTTCCTTCATCCCGTCCCTGTCCGCGACAATACCCGGCAGATTGTCCAGGGATATATTGATGCTTATCCGTCTCTCTTCCGCCTGAGGCTTAAGGAGCTCGACCGTCTCGAGTATCACCTCCCTGACATCGAGTAAGGCCTTGCTTCCAATGGTCATCCCCGCCTCAAATTTACAGATGGTGAGAAGGTCAGAAATGAGGGTGATGAGGCCCAGTCCCCACAGCTTGGCCCTTCCGATCATTTTAACCTGATCCTCGTTCAGCTCTCCTAATGCGCCTTCAAGGAGGGTGTTGAGCTGCTGGGTTATGGTGGAGACGGGGCATTTGAGCTCATGGGTGACCTTTGCGACGAAGTTGGATTTCATTCTTTCAACCGCTTTTTGATGGGTGATGTCTTGAAGAATGGCCACCGCCCCGGCGATTTCATTGCCGGACATGACGACCGGGGCGACGTGCGCCATCAGGGGTATGGCGTTGTTTCCTTCTATCTCGCTCACAATGGCCTCGTTCGGGTTTCTCTTCCCATCCAGGGTTTCTGAGATTATGCTCAGGAGGTCTTTGCATTCGATGCATTCGTCGACGTCCTTGCCTATGGGATCGTCTCCGGAGATGTTGAGGAGCTTGTCGGCGATCGGATTGTACAAGGCTATCTTCCTGTCTTTATCGATCACCAGCACGCCGTTCGGCATGCAGTTCATGATGGTCCTGATTTTGCTTTTTTCACGGTCTATGGCCTGCAGCCCCTTCTCCTGCTCGGCGCGCAGAAATTCGGCTTCCATGACGAGGGCCTTGTTGGCGAGGGCCTTCTTCACCACGATCCTCAGCTGATCCGGCGTGAAAGGCTTGGGGATGTAGTCGAAAGCCCCCATCTTCATGGCCTCGACCGCGGTTTCAATGGTCGCATACCCGGTTATGACGATGGTGTACATCGACGGGGCCAGGGATTTTATCTCATGGAGGACCTCCATGCCGTTTATGCCCGGCATCATGAGATCGAGAAGCAGTATATCGAAATTTTTATCCCTGACCAATTCAATGCCGTCACGGCCGTTTTCGGCCGTTTTGACGTTCCACCCTTCTTTTTCCAAAATTTTTATGCAGCCGTCCCGTATTACGGCCTCGTCATCGACCACCAGTATGTTAACTTCTTGTATCACTTCGCCTTGCACGTTCATTCAGCACATGCCTTGTGTTAGATTATGAGGGTTATGCAATTGCATCATTTTTTCAAAAGCTTATCAATTCTCTCCAGTATCTCTTTAGGCTCAACCGGCTTTTCGAGATAATCATCTGCTTCCGTTTCCATTCCCATTCTCGGGGTATATTGGGTTTCGGCGATATGGGAAGCCACCGCGGTCAGAAGAATTATGGGGATGTCGCGGTATTTTTCATCAGCTTTCAATTCGGCGCACATCGTGTACCCGTCTTTCCGCGGCATCATCACATCGAGCACGATGATATCCGGCCTTTCGGATGCGACCTTTTCTATGCCCTCGTTTCCATCATAGGCGAGCGCAACGTCATACCCTCCTTTTTTTTCAAGAAGCAGCTTTATGGCTTCTCCGTAATCCGAATCGTCGTCAACGATCAAAACTTTAGACTTATCCGCCATTTCATTCCTCCAAAAAAATAATTATCTCAAACCTTCGGCCGCGGAAGGAGGCCTGACCTCTCCGCGATCTCCCTGACCTTTTCCTCCCATTCGATCGCCATGATGTGAATTCCCCTCACGCCCTCGATTTTTTTAAGCCTCTCAATCGTTTCGACGCACATCAAGATCCCTTCCTCGGCCTGCTTTTCCTTGGCCACGCCTTTCAGCCTTTCTATCATTTCGTCAGGGACGTCCATCCCCGGAACTTTTGTTTTCATGTACCGCGCCATGCCTGCGGATTTGAAGGGGGTGACCCCGGCGAGTATGTGCACTTTTTCATGGAGACCCCGCGCCCGTATTCCCTCCATCCATTTTTCGAATTTTTCCAGATTATATATGCATTGGGTCTGGATGAACTCAACCCCCGCCTTGATCTTTTTCGAGACCCTCGGCACCCGAATTTCAAAGGGATCGGCGAACGGGTTCTCCGCCGCGCCGATGAATATCTCGGGTAGACCGTCGAGCGGTTCGCCGCTCAGGAATGTGCCCTCGTCTCTCATCCGGCGCACGGTCTGGATAAGCTGCACTGAGTCCAGGTCGTACACGTTTTTCGCATTTGCGTGGTCCCCGAACCGCTGGTGGTCCCCGGAAAGGCAGAGCATGTTGCGTATCCCGTGGGCGGCCGCGCCCAGGATGTCGCTTTGGATCGCGATCCGGTTCCGGTCGCGCGTGACCATCTGCATGATCGGCTCGAGCCCCATCTGCTTTAAAATGATACACGATGCGATGCTGGACATACGGACCACCGAGGTCTGGTTGTCCGTCACGTTTATCGCGTCCACCACGTCCCTCAATAATTCCGCCTTTTTCCTTATAATGTCAGGATTCACCCCCCTGGGAGGGCCGCATTCGGAGGTGACGGCGAAGGTTCCGCTCTCTAGAACTTTCTGCAATGCGCCCGGGGCGTTCATGATTTGAGATCCTCCCTGACGATCTTGCGCGGGCCTCCGTCGCGGCTGGTCGTCCAGTCCTTGATCGGGATCACCTCTTCAAACAGCTCAAGCGATCCCAGCTCCTTGAGCCGGTCGTAAATGATCTGCCAGCCGCACTCAATTTCCGAATTGATTTCGCACTTTCCGTTGCTGGAGCCGCCGCAGGGGCCGTTGAGCAGGCTTTTCGAGCATCTGGTTATGGGGCAGATGCCGCCGGTTTTGTGGAGCATACAGTCGCCGCACGCCTGGCACCGCTCGGACCATACACCCTGTTCGAGCGTTACCCCGATAAAATTCGTGTTGATGCCGGGGTATACCGGTATTCTCCGGTACTTCTCAGCCGTATATTGAACGCCCGCGCCGCACGCGATCGAGACGATGGCCTCATAATCCTCAGCGTAACCCCTCATCTGCTCCAGGTATTCAGGATCGCACTGCCTCTCGAGCGTCTCTTCGCGGATCTCGATCGGATTTCCCTCTTTTTCCCTGGCGAGCCGTATGGTGGAGGAAAGGATCTCCACCTCTTTCTGGCCGCCTGCAGAGCAGACGGTCACGCACCCCCTGCATCCCGCGACGATTATCTTTTTTTTATCCCCTATCATCGAGAGGATCTCCTGTATCGGTTTCCCTTCTCCCATTACCATTTTCTTACTCCAAGGTTCTCAAAATTTTTTTAGTCGCGATGCCCTCATCCCCCGGCCCCTTTACGTCAGAATTTTCAATTTCTCTTTTTGGGGACTTATGGCGCTCGGCCCGAGATTCTTTATCCTTTCAGTCATTTCTTTCGCGATCGCCACGAACCGCGTTCCTTCACCGGCAGAGAGGTTGTACATCTGGAGCCTCTCCGACTCCATGCCGATGCTGGCGAGGATGCCCTTTACCCTCTCGACCCTCTTCCTGGCCCGCAGATTGCCAACCAGGAAATGGCAGTTCCCCTCTTCACAGCCGACAAGATACACCCCGTCGACGCCCGCTTCAAAAGCCCTCAGCATATGGATAATGTCCACCTTGCCGGTGCACGGCATGCGTATTATCCTTATGTTCGCCGGATACTGCGCTCGCATCGAACCTGCCAGGTCCGCGGCCGAGTACCCTCAATAGCTGCAGCAGAAGGCGATTATTGTCGGCTCGAAACCGTTCATCATGAAGCCTCTCTCATTAATTCCACGCACTTTGCGATGATCTGGACGTCCCTGTAGTGCTGCAGCTCGATCGCCTTTCCGGGGCAGTCGCTGGCGCATGTCCCGCAGCCCTGGCACAGGGCCGGATTTATCTCCGCCACCCCCTCGCTGTTGATGAAGGGAACGCCGAAGGCGCAGGCCCGCACGCAGGTAAGGCACGCGGCGCACAGGTCGGGATTCACCGAGGCGATCACTCCGTCCGCCTGGAGCTTCTCCTTCGAGAGAACGGTCGCCGCCCTGGAAGCGGCGGCGGCCGCCTGGGAGATCGTCTCGTCCATGAGCTTCGGAAGATGGGCCATGCCGCACATGTATATCCCCTCGGTGGTGAAATCGACCGGACGCAGCTTCATGTGCGCCTCAAGATAAAATTCATCCCGGGTCCTGTTGATCTTCAGAAGCGCGGCCAGCTCCTCGTTTTCATTGGGCACTATCGCGCTGCTCAGGACCAGGAGATCGGGATCGATCCTGATGTCGAAGCCGATGACCGGGTCATGGACCGAGACGCGGAGGGAGCCCTGTTCAACGTTGACCTCCGGTTTGCGGTCGAGCTCGAACCTGATAAAAATGACCCCCTGGCCACGGGCCCTGGTGTAGTATTCCTCCAGCAATCCGTACGTTCGGATATCGCGGTAGAGTATAAATATCCGCGCCGACGGATTCATCTCCTTTATCTTCAGGGCGTTCTTTATGGCCACGGAACAGCATATCCTGCTGCAGTAGGGCCTGTCCTTGTCTCTCGATCCGACGCATTGTATCATGACGATGTCTTTGGCCGACCTGATGGAATCCGCCTCGTGCACTATTTTCTTCTCAAGCTCCTTCTGTGTGAGGACCCGCGCGTCCTCGCCGTAGAGGTATTCAGCGGGCCTGGATTCCTCCCCGCCGGTCGCCACGATGGCTATGCCGTGGTCGACCTTCATGGCCCTCATCGCCGGCCCCACGAGCAGGCTCGTGGTGAAGTTGCCCTTGTAACCCTCGAAGCCGTCGATCACGGCGTCTTTGATCACGGTGATCCTCGGGTTTGATTCAACCTGTGCGATAAGGCTTTTCAGGTACGTCTGCACGTCGTCGCCGTGTATGGTGTAGTAGATGTCGTTGAGGTTTCCGCCGAGCCTTGATTCCTTTTCCACGAGGGTGACCTCGAAACCCTGGTCCGCGAGCCGAAGGGCCGCGCTCATTCCCGCGTGCCCGCCGCCGATGACGAGTCCCTTGGGGTTGACGTCGAGGGTCAATTCCTTCAGGGGCCGGAGGAGGGCGGCGTTGGCCACCGCCATCCTCACGAGGTCCTTGGCCTTGTGCGTGGCGTTCTCGCGCTCGCCCTGATGCACCCACGAGCACTGGTCCCTTATGTTCGCCATCTCGAACAGGTATTTGTTCAGCCCGGCCTCCCGGATCGTGGAGCGAAACAGGGGCTCGTGGGTCCTCGGGGAGCATGATGCGACCACGACCCTGTTGATGTCGTGCTCGGTTATAGCGTTGCGGATCTTCTGCTGGGTGTCCTGCGAGCAGGTGTACAGGTTCTCGTCCGCGTGCACCACGCCGGGCAGCGAGGCCGCGTATTCCTTGATCGCGGGCACGTCCACGAACCCGCCGATGTTGATCCCGCAATTGCACACGAACACCCCGATGCGCGGCTCCAGGCCGCTCACGTCTTTTTCCTCAGGGTAGGAGACCTCCTGCATGAGCTCGCCGCGCGCCTGGGACAAGTCTCCCCCCGCGTACGCGGCGGCACCGCTCGCCTGCATGACGGTCTCGGGAATGTCCTTGGGCGACTGGAATGCGCCGCACACGTATACCCCCTCGCGGGACGCAGCAAGGGGCGCGAACGTGGAGGTGGCGCAGAATCCATGCGCGTCAAGCTCAATGCCGAGCCTCCCGCACAGGTCACGCGTGTTTTTGGAGGGCATGAACCCGGTGGAGAGCACCACCATGTGGAAATCCTCTTCGCGCGATGTCCCGCCTTCGTCCACGTACCTGAGGATAATGTTCTTCGTCTCCGGCCGCTCAGCCAGGTCGGAAACCATGGAGCGGACGTACCTGACCCCGTGCTCGTTTTTGGCCCGTTCATAGTAGGCGTCGAATTCCTTCCCGAACGCCCTGATGTCCATGTAAAATATCGTGGGCTCTATTCTTTTATCGTGCTCGCGTGCGATGATCGCCTCCTTGGTGGCGTACATGCAGCACACGGAGGAGCAGTAATCGTTTCCGCACGAAGCGTCCCGGGAGCCCACGCACTGTATCCACGCCACTTTGGTCGGGTGGCTTTGGTCGGACGGGCGCACGACCTCGCCCTTGAAGGGGCCGGAGGCGGACAGTATGCGCTCGAACTCCATGCTGGTGACCACGTTGGGATACCTGCCGTACCCGTATGTTCCCTTGCCCGCGGGATCGAACGGTTCGAAACCCGGCGCCAGTATTACCGAGCCGACCGAAATCTCCCGCGTCTTCGGCCGCTCATCGTGAATGATCGCCTCCGCAAGACAGGCCTTGACGCACTGCATGCACTCGCAGCAGATGCCGCATTCGAGGCAGCGGCCCGCCTCCGCGATCGCGGTTTCCTCGGTAAAGGTGCGCTCAATCTCGGTATAATTGCCCGCGCCCGCGCGCTCAGCCACCGTGGTTTTGGGGGTAGGGTGGCGAGGCACCGGTTTGTAGGGGCGGTCTTTCGGGACCTCGGCAACCGGCTTTTCTTCTTTTTTTCTTCCCTCGGAAAGGTCTTTCCCATAGTCGTAGCGGACTATGCTTTCGGCTGCCCGGTGGCCCTGTTCAACCGCCTCGACCACCGATTTCGGGCCGTAGACCGCGTCGCCACCGGCGAATACGCCCGGCATGTTCGTTTCCAGGGTCACCGGATCCGCCTTAATGCCCGGCCCGCTTTTTTCAACAGGGCTCTGTTCGCTGATCCAACTCAAGTCCGCGGATTGTCCGACGGCGATGATCACGGTATCCGCGTCGGTGTGGCTCATGCACGAATGGTCAAATTGCGGATTGAATTTTTTGTCCGCATCGAACACGCATGAGCACT
>CAZHAD010000117.1:0-2448 GCA_964529965.1 uncultured Leptospirales bacterium
TCAACACCAGCTTTAATGTGAGGGGCGAGCCGATTGTCTGCACCCCAACTGACGCATACAGGTGTTTTATGCGGACCGAGATGGATTATCTTATAATGGATAATTTTATATTTAATAAAAAAGAGCAGAAGGAATTCAAGGAAGAAGGCGACTGGCGCAAGGTATACCAGCTTGATTAGACATGACCGCGATGTATGTACCCATTGAACGGCTGGTATCAGTGTACGCGCGGTGTGAGGCTTTTCACATACCGCATCAATTTCCTTGAGAGGATCTCGGCAAGTTTTTTGTTTCCCGCTTCATTCAGATGAACCAGATCATACATGTAAACATGATGCAAGGTGTCAAATTCCGGGTAGCAGTCGATCACCGGTAGTGCGCGCAGGTTGGCGGTATTCACCATCGCCTTCTGCTGCGGATTCCGCGAAAAGGCCTCGGCCAGAGAGCGTGTTCTGTCATATATTTCAGGAACGATAATCAAAAGTATTTTTCTTTTTCTGCACTCTTTGCTGAACCACGTAACCTGCCCGACCTCCTCCCGTACCGAGACGCGGGGTACTCCTTTTGTATACTTCCATTGGTTGCCTTTCCGGTATGCAGGCGGCGGGATGAACATCGATTTCAGCAGAAGCAGGTAGCTTATCGGAGGCGAAAACTGAATCATTCTGAACAAGCGTACCGGCAGGCTTGAATAGTTCATATATGTTATACTCTGCCAGTCCGTTTTGTCGATGAATCCATACAGCTTCGGGTAAATTGAAGCATCGTTGAACCCGAGGTAGAGCACCAGCATGTCTATCGGGTATTTGTCGAGTATATCGTTTTTTTCAATTGAATAGCGTAATGAGGATATGGTATGTCCGAGCATGCCGATGTTGAAAACGTCAACCCCTGCTCCCTCCCTGTTTACTATGTCTTCAAACTTTTCAGGGAATGCCTTTCCTTTAACATCCATGGGGAATCCATAGGTGGCTGATCCTCCCCCAAAAAAAATTCTCAGGTATCCCGGTTTTACCTTTCCCATAGGCTTCGTCTTCGCCATGCCGTTGTAATGATAATACATGGCATCGGGTTTAAACAGCTTATCCGCAGTTGCGAGATAGGAATCGGCGCGGAAATACTTGGGCATCGCGGTGAAAATAACTATCGTGGACGAGATCGTTGCGAGACGTATAAACTGGTTGAATCGCTCATAATAGAGAAACATGTAGATTGACAGCAAAAACAGGATGCCCAGCACGGGAAGGGATATCTCTTTTTTTTCGATGAAGGTTTCGCCGAGCTGCAGTGTGTCCGCATTGAAGACGGCGAGCAGATATATCCCGGCGAACACTATGGCCGTTAATATTGTTAAAGATATAAATCCCTTTTTTCTGATATCGTGTGTTTTGCTCAGGTGGTAAAGAAATTTCGCAAATAGTATTGATCGTATCGAAAAAATCAGGTACATGACCAGAATCAGCGCGTATATGAAGGTCTTGTGGGGATTGACGTTAAAGAACAGGAACAAAAAAATGACCGGGAAATCGCTCAGGGCGAATTTTAACGTGTCGAATTTGAAGTATCTGCTCATGTAATATGAATACACGAGCCAGTTTGCCGTGGGGATGAGGAAGATGAGGACCATGAGTAGCAGGCTGACGTGTGCGCGGTATGGCACAAGGTCACTGTATATGGTATCGTTATAGCTGATCTCCAGATTCTGTATACGGGTGTCCGAGGCGCCCAGCATAAATCCGACGGCCAGCTGGTTGAAATTCCCGTGCAGTGAGAATAGCTTGTCGCCTATTGTTACGAGGATCGTTCCCGGCATTATCGATGCCGTTACCCTTTCCTTTTTTTTGCTTTGGAAGATGAAGGGAACGGGTCGGAAGAGATTGATGCGGTCCCGGTTCAGTGCGATCCAACCGCTTCGTATGGATCTCACACTACTTATTCTGAAACCGGTCGAATTATTCACCCTGCCGGAAAGTAGAAGAATCAGATAGTTATCGCAGATATTTTTTATTTCCGAATTTCCATCTATCGGGGTCATCTCAAGGTCGAAGCTCACCTTCTTGACCTTCTGTTTATTCAGGGACGGTGTAAAAAATATCGGGAACGTAAATGTTTTTTGAAGCCCGGATCCCTGCATGTATTTTCCATAAGGGTTTGTCCAGAAGCCTTTTCTCAAAAATATCTGATTAAATTCGACGCGTGAGCTGTTATGTCTTTCAATCATTATATCGCGGAGTATACCCTTCATCGTCCTGGTAAAGCTCAATGATACCATAAGTCCGATCACGCCGCAGATGATAAAAAACAGAAGTTTGATTCTTCGCATTCGGGAAGGCATCTCCATTAATATAATTCTGCGCTTAAAGTTTTTCCGATCATTATTCGACCCGGTCAAGGGGAATAATCATAAACAGCGGCTGCTATGGTCAACAAAAATATTTATTGCGCCTG
>CAZHAD010000117.1:2548-7581 GCA_964529965.1 uncultured Leptospirales bacterium
CGCAGCCCGTCGCGTATGATGGTCACGCAGCTGCGGGTGAAAAGGCTGAAATCGCGGTATTTCTCAGGCTTTTTCGGATCAGGTGTCATTTCGATTTCGGACGACACGCCTCCATAATACTTTTCGAGCCGGTCCGTATCCATCCCCTTCATTCTCAGCACGTGGATCGTGCGCATGAAATTCCTGCCGAATTTGTCATAATAGGGGCGGGCGGGATCATCGAGGTTGAAGCGGCCGGTACGCGGATGGGGGGCGAATTCCCCACGCGCGGGCCGGTAGAAGTATTCCTCCTCGGACAGGATCTCATTCTCATTGATAAGATGGGAAAAATTATATATCCTGCCGTTTACGTTGATGGCCAGATGTCCGAGCATGGAATATTTGTATTTTACCAGCCGCTCGTTGTAGTAAAGCTCGACAAACGGCGCCGGGGGCTTGTCCGAGCACGGCCACATGACGAGGATGTTTCCGCCCGTCTCATAATCCTTCTGTCTTACGTGCCGGGCGTTCACCTTTTTGCCGAGCCAGTGGACGGTGTATCCATCCCATATCGATTCATGCTCGAGACAGTGCCCTCCTTGTGAATCCGTTAAAAAAGTCGAACCCCCGTCACGGGTCAGAATACCCGTATATATTTTTTCTTCCATGCGGACTTCCTATGGTAAACAATAAAATTCGGGGTTGGCGCATAGTGCAATAAAATTTTAATTCATTGCCGGGTGTTGGCAAGGGTAGCCTGAGTGGGGGTTTTCGCGCTCCGATGCATAATTGATTTGCAAATTATCATTATATATGATAGTGCATCTTCAAGACCTCATCCCACATCAGGAGGTGACCATGAACGGCGGGGCCATCATCGCGCAAATTCTGAAGGACCACGGCGTCCGATATATTTTCACGGTATGCGGCGGCCATATCTCGCCCATTCTTACCGAATCGAACAGGGCGGGGATAAGGGTCATTGACGTGCGCCATGAGGCGGACGCCGTTTTCGCGGCGGACGCAGTGAGCAGGCTTTCCGGCGTTCCCGGCGTCGCGGTGGTAACGGCGGGCCCCGGCGTCGCGAACAGCATCATCGCCATGGTGAACGCCCGCATGGCCCAGTCGCCTGTCGTGGTCCTCGGAGGCGCTGCGGCGACCGTGCTCAAGGGGAGGGGCTCTTTGCAGGACATCGACCAGATGTCGCTCGTCCGCTCCGCCGTAAAAGGGGCGTTCAGCATAAAAAGGAACTGCGACTTCGTTCCCTTCATCGAGTTCGCCTTTGCCTTCGCGCAGTCCGGCGTGCCGGGGCCCGTCTTTATCGAATGCCCCATAGACCTTCTTTATGACGAGGAGCTGGTCCGCCTTTGGTATGATACGAAAAGCCCGAAAGCCGGCTCCGCTTCAATCCGGGACAGGGTGACCTCATGGTACCTTAAACGCCACCTGGACAAGCTGTACGCCTGCGATCCGGACTCAATGTCCCATCAAAATCTATCCATAGTAAAGCCGGGCATGAGAAAGCGCGCGGTCGAGGGCGCTGCCAAGCTCATCAATAAGTCCCTGAGGCCGCTTCTCATCGTCGGGAGCCAGGCAACCCTTGTTCCGGACAGGTCGTCGCAACTTGCCGGGTCCGTCGCGGACATGGGAATTCCCGCATACCTGGCGGGAATGGCGCGCGGTCTGCTCGGCCCGGACCACCCCATTCAATTTCACTATAAGAGGAGTGCGGCGCTGGCGGAGGCTGATCTGGTGATTTTGGCGGGTATGCCGTGCGATTTCCGCCTTGACTACGGCCGTTCGATCAATAAAAACGCCGTCGTCATATCGGTAAACCGGAGCAGGCACGATCTGACATTAAACCGCAAGCCCGATCTCGCCGTTCACGCGGACCCGGCGGAGTTTCTTGTCACCTGCGCTTCCCTTGTCAAAAAAGATGCGTCCCGTGAAGCATGGCTGGGGACGTTGCGGGCCCGCGAACGGGAGCGCGGGGAGGAGATCATGAGCCTCGCGCGGGAAAAAACCGAATTCGTGAATCCCTTGCTCCTTCTGGAAAGGATTAATGCCGGGGCGGGCGCTACAGGCGTTTTCGTCGCCGACGGCGGCGATTTTGTCGCAACCGCATCATATATTGTGCGTCCCGGGGGGCCCTTAACCTGGCTTGATCCGGGAGTGTTCGGTACCCTGGGGGTGGGAGCCGGTTTCGCGCTGGGGGCAAAGCTCTGCCGGCCGGAGTCAGACGTGTGGCTTCTCTGGGGGGACGGAGCCGCGGGCTACAGCGTCGTTGAATTCGACACATTCGTCAGGCACAATCTGCCGGTGATCGCGGTCATCGGCAACGACGGGGGATGGACGCAGATTGCGCGCGATCAGGTCGTCTATCTCAAGGACGAGGTTGCCACGGTGCTGAGGCGGGCTGATTACCACGGCATAGCAGAGAGCCTGGGCGCACGGGGGCTGCTGATACGGGACGAGGACGCGGTTGAGCCCGCGCTGGAGCAGGCAGTCGAGGCGTCACGAAACGGAACGCCGGTGCTCATAAACGCGCTTATCGGGAAAACCGACTTCCGCAAAGGTTCAATCTCAATGTAAGTACCGCCCGGTCCGTCCTCGGGGCGCATTCGGCAGACCGGGGACCTCGTCCTCGCGCGCGGCGATTGCCGATCCCTTTTCCACATCGACCATTCCGAGCATGACGATTCCAAGGATGAAGAACAGGGTGATCGACAAGATGCTGTCGCGCGGGTTATGGGTGATCTGTCCGACGATTCCGTAGAGAAGGGGGCCGAGGACACCCGCGAATTTCTCGCTCAAGCCGTACAGGCCGAAAAACTCTCCTGACTTCGAGGCAGGCGTCAGGCTTGCATACATCGAGCGGCTGAGGGCCTGGGTCCCTCCCTGGAGAGAGCCCACGAGCCATCCGATCATGAAGAATTCCGCCCTGGTGTGGAGGTAATAGCCCCATATCGGGACGATGCAGTAAATGAGCAGTCCCAATATCACCGCCCGCTTGGCGTTTATGCGGCGGCTGAGGCCTGAGAAAAGGCGCTTCCCGATGAAGGCCGAAAAGAGGACGCCTACCGCCTGGTTGGCGGCCATGAGACCGAACGCGGCGGGGACACCGAGCCCGCCGTGCAGGTTGGCGTATGCCCCCATGCAGGGGAAGGTCACCCCCGTCCACAGGATCATCGACACCACCGCGCCGCGGTGAGGCTTCGAGGAGTCCGGCATGTATCCGTATGCGATCGAATAGGGGAAGGCGACGAACTGGGTCATGAGCAGCGTGCCGATGAGTACTGCGGTGTCGAGGCCGAGCGCCGCTCCATAGGCGGCCGCGAGCAGGATGATGGCCCCGATGCCCTCCATGTAGAGCCAGAAGGCGACGAGCATCTTGAAGAGCTCGCGGTAGCGCCGGATCTCGGCAAGGGTCCTGCCGAGGCGCACGAAGGAATCCCTCAAGGGCGATCCCTTCCTTCCCGGCGACAGCGGCGCGGCAGGCGGCTCGGGCACCCGGATGATGAGGGGTATCGAGAAGACAATCCACCAGATCCCAACGCTCATGAACGATATGCGGACCGCAAGCTCCCTTTCGATTCCAGCGGCGCCGGCAAACAGATAAAGCGTGGTACAGAACATGAGCAATACCCCGCCGCCGATGTATCCGAGCGCGTATCCCAGGCTTGATATCCTGTCCAGGTCTTTATGGCGCGCGATATGGGGCAGGAGGCTGCTGTTCAGGCCGAGGGCGAGGTTCATGGCGACCTGGGTGAGGAAGTATAATACCAGCGCAAGCTCCCACCTGCCCGTGGTCAGCACGAACATCAAGGAGGAGAGCGCGCCCCCGGCCAGGGACATGATGATAAGAAGCCGCTTGCGGAGTCCCGCGATATCCGCGTATGCGCCCACCACGGGCGCAAGCAGCGACGCGAAAAGAAGAGAGAAGGACACCGCCAGCGCGAAGATGTTCGACGCCGTGTCCCTTGCAAGCGCGGCCGGGGGGCCTCCCGCCGCGTTTTGGGACGCGAGGAACGCAGGCGCGGCGATGGCGATAAAATAAGGGGGGAAAAAACTGGTCGCGGTGACGGTGATATATCCGTGGTTCGCCCAGTCGTACAAGGCCCACGCAAACGCGCGCCGCCGGTACTGGTGTCCGTCAGAGGCGCGGTGTGCTCTGTTTTTTTTGTCAGCGCGTGCCATGACGCGCTGCATGATAAAATGGCGCGTGAAAAAAAACAAGCACTATCCCCGATTGCCGCAAGCGCAAGGAGACAAGATATGAATAATTGGATCAACAGGCCGGTAATGTTATTGACAATTTCATTCAGTCAAAATCGTTTTTCATAATACACTTGTTATACAACAAAATACCGGAACGGGGATACATAATATTCAGGTGCAGTTCCAACCTGCATGCAATGGAGCGGTGTTCATTCGGTATTGAGCTTCACGACAAATCGTTCTTGTACACACATCCTCATCAGAGGTGAGCACATGGATCCAAACCTGCTGGAATTTCTGCAGAAAAGACTGTCCGGTCCGGAGGTCCCTGTTGAAAACAAGGTGATGGATCTTTCCGAGGCGGTACGCAGATACGTAAGGCCCGGCATGAGCATTCATGCGGGATGCGGCATGGCCACCCCGACGGCCGCCTATTTTGAAGTAGCCCGGCAATTCTGGGGCAAGGACCCAGGATTTACCCTGATCGGAATAGGCGGAGGGGCCTACAGCTTTTCGGTATTTGTCCACGGCGGATTGTGCGGCAGGATTATCTCCGCTTTCAACGGAGACGGATATCCCTTTCCCGCACCCAACCCGGTCCTGACGCGGGCTTTCGGCGAAGGCTGCGTCACTCCGGAAAGCTGGTCCCATCTCTCGCTGACCCTGAGGCTTGTGGCGGGCGCCCTGGGTCTTCCCTTCCTCCCCACGAAATCGGTCAGGGGCAGCTCAATGGAGTACGAAAACCGGGAGGATTTCAGCACGGCGTCGAATCCGTTTGGGGACGGCGAATCCGTCGGCCTTGTAAAGGCACTGAATCCGGACATCAGCCTGGCCCA
>CAZHAD010000118.1:0-7499 GCA_964529965.1 uncultured Leptospirales bacterium
TCTCTCACCGTTAACTATCTTCCTCTGATACTGCATGGTGGAAACGCGCAGATCGCGGGATGACGGCTTATGCGTCATCTGCAGCGTTATGACCTTTGTATTGTCCCGCGGGTAATCGGAAACCTGAATGTCCACCGAGCCGCATCCGACCGTCAGGAGCAGCAAAAATACGGAAATGCGTGCGTTCATACATTACCTCCGCTCATCGGATCATTGATGTATCATAAAAAATGATGTCGCCAAAATTCTGAATCACATTCACTACACTGCATAAAGGACGATCGACCAGCGGTCGAACTCATCGATGAACCGTCTGCCCTCCCTGCGAAACGCATCCAATTCCGACGTGGTGTACACCGACATATCGACCGGTACGCCGCAATCCGGAATGCTAAACTCAAGGCTTCTTTTCTCAAAAGGCCCTGTAGAAGCGCCCACCTCGATCAGAATGTCGAGGTCGCTTCCCACGCCCCACCGCTCGCCGGTTATGGAGCCGTAGCAGTAAATGCCGATGACCGACCGATTCCCCCGCCCGGTGGTTTCGGCCCATGTCCTGGCCTTTTTCAGCACATCATTCCGGTCGGGCCATCTGAGAACCGCAGAACTCGATGATCTCACGGGCATACGCAATCGCCTCATCGCTTTGAAGTGTGCCGTAATGCTCAAAGGGAGCGCCTTCAGGATGTCCGTTGGCGTACCGCGTGGGCATGTAATACGAATCGAGCACACGGGCTTTATCCAGAAGCTCCCCCGGAGGCCGGAGTTCAGGTGGAAGCTCTTCGACAAGGCGACGCACCACATGTCCCCACGCCTCCTGATTGTGATACAAATGAAGGGCTTTCAGCGCTTTCTCGGCGCTCTGCTGGGCCGCGAAGCAGGCCCATTCATGCCTGCCCGCATTCCGGGAATCAACGGCCTGCTCCAGGTCCCTTTGAGATTGCGCAAGCCAGTCTTTAGATCTGTTCGCCATGCACCTTGCCTCACATCTGATGAGCTTTATATCATACCTTGTGCGACAAAGGCAAGAATTATTTATGTGTCATGACAAATGAGAAAATGAGACGGGAAATCTTAATATTTTATTTCCGCAAAATGCAATCAACTCAATGGAGATACGTAACCGCGCCGCGGTACCTCCTGCGCCAGTACGGGTTTTTCAGGCTCGCATACGTGACCCTCTTGCCGGTCCTGGGGGCGTGTATGAACCTCATGCCCCCGGCGTAAATGCCCACGTGGGAAAGGCGCGCGCGCTCCGTCTTGAAGAATACGAGGTCGCCGGGCCTGAGCCTGCGTGACGGGATTCTTTTTCCCCTGCGGTACTGCCCCTTCACCGACCTCGGCAGAAGTAAGCCGTTCTTCTTGTACACGTACATCACAAGCCCGGAGCAGTCGAAGCCGCGGGGGGAGGCCCCGCCCCATTTGTAACGAACGCCCAGGTACCTGCGCGCGGTGCGCACGATCCTTCTCCCCTCTTCGGGGGCGCGGGATATCCATCCGCTCCGGTATAGGAGCGGTGCGCATGAGACCTGGAATGAAAACAGGGCCGCGGCGAATATGTGGACCGTGCGTGTGCGCATGAGCGAAGGCGTTCATCCGACAAGATGCTCTATTAATTATATCGGAGATACCGCCCGAATATTTAGGCCCCCCTGCATGAAATCGGGACCGGTGCCGATTTTTGCCCTATTTGGTTGACAGAAGCGCGAAAAAAATATATCCTATCTATCTGCCGTTGCCTGCAGCGCAGGCTCGCGCATCACGATCCGGTGCTTATATTATTAAAGAAGATTTTAAAATCTTCGCTTTTTCTCGTTTATCTAAACAGACGGTTGGACAAGGATGACGACGCGTTCGTTGCGTATCATGACATCATTGATGCTCATTTCAATACTGGCGGCCTCCTGTTCGGGGGAAAAAAAAGACGGAAGCGGCACGACCGTGCTGGTTTTCAAGCACGGGAAGATCGCCGGCGACTACGCGGAGTTTAAAAAGCTGCTGGACAGGTTCGAGCGTCAAAACCCGGACATCAGGATAAAGGACGAAATCCTCCCCTCCTCGACCGACGAGCAGCACCAGTTCTACGTGATTAACCTTGAGGGAAAGAGCGCGGATTTCGACGTGCTGAGCATGGACGTCATATGGGTGCCCGAGTTCGCCAGGGCGGGATGGCTGAGAGACATGAGCGGCCTCCTTCCCCCTAAACGGAGAGGGGATTTTTTCCCCGGGCCCATGCGCGCGGTCACCTACCATAACAGAATCTACGCGGTGCCCTGGTACATAGACGCGGGACTTCTCTACTACCGCGCGGACCTGCTTGACAAGTACGGCCTCAAACCCCCGGATACGTGGGAGGAGCTCGTGCGCACCGCACGGATCGTGATGTCGGGAGAAAGGGGCATGTACGGCTTCGTGTGGCAGGGAAAGCAGTACGAAGGCCTGGTCTGCAACACGCTCGAGTTTTTCTGGAGCAACGGGGGCCGCGTGCTCGGGCGCGGGAAGGCGGCGATCGACAGTCCGGAAAACGCGCAGGCGCTCGCCTTTATGAAGGACCTGATCGTCAAATACAAGATTTCCCCCCCGCTCGTGACCACCGCCGTGGAGGAGACATGCAGGCGCATATTCGGCGGCGGAAGGGCCGTGTACATGAGGAACTGGCCGTATGCGTTCAAGGTTCTGGAAAGACGGGGCTCCGCCGTTCGGGGGAAGGTGGGCGTATCGGAGCTTCCCGCCTTTGACGGGAGGAAACCGCGCTCCGCTCTGGGAGGCTGGCAGCTCGGGATCAACAGATACTCGCGCCACGCGCGGGAGGCGGAGCTGCTGATCGGGTTCCTTTCCTCGCCCGAAGCGCAGAAATTCCTCGCCCTTGCGCTGGGATACAACCCCGCTTTGAAATCCATGTACCGCGATCCGGATCTGCGGCTGGCGAGGCCCTTTTTCGAGCGCCTGTATCGCATATTCATGAGCGCCAGGCCCAGGCCCGCGTCTCCATACTACATGATGATTACCCAGGTCATGCAGCCCGAATTCAGCGCGGCCCTTACGGGGATAAAGAGCCCGCAGGAGGCGCTTGAATCCGCGTCGAGGCAGATCGATCACCTGCTCGGGGTCGTGGGGCGATGAGGGACGATCGAGGCACCGGATTCACGGCCCCGGCGGTCGTTCTGCTTACGCTCGTGACCGCGTATCCCCTCGCCTACGTGCTCTACCTGAGTCTGTTCCGTAAAATGGTGATATTCGATATTTCAAAGTTCATCGGAGCGGACAACTACCTTTATATGCTCCACGACGCCAGGTTCTGGAACGCGCTGGAGAACACCGCCTATATCACGCTCGTCTCGGTCGCACTTGAGCTTGCCCTCGGCGTCGGGATCGCACTCCTCATCAACCGCCCCTTCAGGCTCAAGGCCGTTGCCAGGGCGTTGATCCTCGTACCGTGGGCGATCCCCACCGTCGTGTCCGCGAAAATGTGGGAGTGGATATTCAACACCGATTCAGGGGTGATGAATTACCTGCTCGGCGCGAGGATCAACTGGCTGGGAAGCCCTTTCTGGGCGATCCATGCCGCCGTATTTGCGGACGTATGGAAAACGACGCCCTTCGTGGTCATACTCATATACGCGGGCCTGCAGGTCATACCGAGGGAGCTCTTCCTGGCTGCAAGGTGCGACGGTGCGGGCCCCTGGCAGATATTCAGGAGGATAACCCTCCCGCTGCTCAAGCCGGTCATTCTCGTGGTCCTGATCTTCAGGAGCCTCGACGCATTCAGGATATTCGACACCGTGTACGTGCTCACCGGAGGAGGGCCCGCGAACACCACCGAGACCCTGTCCATATACGCGTACAAGCTCCTGTTCCAGACCCTCCAGTTCGGGTACGGATCCGCCATGGCGGTGGTCGTGTTCCTGTGCGTCGGGCTTATAAGCGTGCTGTACGTAAAAATGCTGGCGAGGGAATCCGCATGGTAAAAAAGACGGCCTTTTATCTCCTTCTATCCGTCGTGCTCGCGTACTGCGCGGGACCGATCATATGGCAGATCCTGACCAGCGTGAAGCCGGACCAGGAGCTCGCGCGCATCCCTCCACTCGTGACCTCGCATCCGACCGCGGCGCACTACATCGCCGTATTCAGCGGATATCCCTTCATGAGAATCATCCTCAACAGCGCGATCGTCGCCCTGTCGACCACGATCCTTTCCCTCGCCGCCGGGTCGGCATGCGCCTTCGGGCTCGCGAAGCTCAGGGTGCGGTACAAGTCGCTCGTGCTTGCGTTCGTACTCTCGGTTTCGATGTTTCCTCCGATCGCGACCGTAAGCCCGCTCTACCTCATCATACGCTTCCTCGGGCTGAGGGACACCCTGTACGCGCTCATCATCACCTACACGACCTTCTCACTTCCCCTCTGCATATGGATCATTACCAACTTTTTCAGGAGCGTGCCGGACGAAATATACCGGGCCGCTCGGATCGACGGGTGCGGTCCGTGGCGGATATATTACCTGATCATGCTTCCCCTCTCCCTTCCGGCGCTCTTCACCGCGGCGATACTCGTCTTCATATTCTCATGGAATGAATTCCTGTTCGCCTTGACCTTCACCGCCACCGCGTCATCGCGCACCATACCGGTGGCGATCGCCCTCTTCCCCGGGCTCCACGAGATCCCCTGGGGCGACATCGCGGCCGCGTCGGTCACCGTGACCGTGCCGGTAATCCTGCTCGCGCTCGCCTTCCAACGGAGGATAGTCGAGGGGCTGACCTCCGGCGCGGTGAGGGGGTAAAGAATGGCTGAGATCTCGCTGGTGAATCTAAGCAAGCACTTCAAGGACGTCGAGGTGATCCAAGGGCTTGAGCTGGTGATCAACGAGGGGGAGTTTTTCACCTTCGTTGGCCCGAGCGGGTGCGGCAAGTCCACGCTCCTGAACATGATCGCCGGGCTCGAGCAGCCCACCGGGGGGAGCATCCGCTTCGACGGGTCACCCGTTGAGCGGTTTTCACCCAAAGAGCGCGACGTGGCCATGGTCTTTCAAAGCTACGCCCTGTATCCTCACTTGAGCGTGTACGAGAACCTGGCCTTCCCCCTGCGCATGCGGAAAAAGGGAAAAGAGGAGATCGACGGAGAGGTGCGCCGCGTCGCGGGGCTTCTGGGCCTGGACGACTTGCTTTCCAGAAAGCCGAAGCAGCTTTCCGGGGGCCAGCGCCAGAGGGTCGCGCTCGGCAGGGCGATCATCCGAAGGCCGAGGGTCTTTCTCATGGACGAGCCGCTCTCAAACCTCGACGCCCTGCTGAGGGTAGATATGAGGGCGGAGCTGAAGAAGCTGCACCGGGAGCTGAAGATAACCACGGTTTACGTGACACACGACCAGGCGGAGGCGCTGAGCCTGTCAGACCGGATCGCCGTGCTGTATCAGGGCGCGATCCAGCAGTGCGGCACTCCGCACGAGGTGTACCTCGAGCCCGCGAACAGATACGTGGCCGGGTTTATCGGGAGCCCGCCCATGAATTTCGTGCCGTGCAGGTACGCAGAGGGAAAAAATCGGCTGGACTGCGGCGGGATCGGCCTTAAAAAGCGGGTCCGGCTTTCTGAAAACGGACGGGCGGTCATGGGAATCAGGCCGGAATTTGTACGGGTTTCCGGCAGGAAAACAAAGGGAAGCATAAGGGTGCAGGTAACCATGGTAGAGCCGGCCGGATCATTCAACTGGGTCGATTTCTATTTGGGTGAGGTCGAGATGAAGGGTACCGGCGCGGTCAACGAGGACCTCGGCGCAGGATCGCCGGCGTTCATGAGCTTTCCTGAGTCGAAGGCGCTTTATTTCGACCCGGACACGGGAAAAAGGCTTTAGCGCATTCGGCGCGGCCCTGAAGGACGGCATCGACGTTATGCGAAGGAGGAAACGGATATGGCATGCGAGATGAGGCAGAACAAGGCAACGAAGGAATGGGTTATATACGCGACCTCTCGCGCGCGCAGGCCGCACGACTTTTCGCACGGTAAAAAAGAGGCGCCCGCCCTTACGGACAGGGACGGGGAGTGCCCCTTTTGTCCGGGAAACGAGTCGAGCCTCTCCCCCCTTTTGCTCGAAATGCCCGCTCCCGGAACAGACGGATGGCAGGCGAGGGTCATCGAAAACAAGTATCCGGTGCTTACACCCGACGGCGACGACGCCAGACGCGGATACGGCATCTACTTGGGCATGCACGGTTACGGCAGGCACGAGGTAATCATCGAAAGCCCGCTCCACAATAAGACCATGGGAACCATGTCGAAAGGCGAGGTGGGCGTGGTCGTGGAAACCTACCACCGGAGATACGAAAAGCTGAAGAACGACCGCGCGAACACGACCCTGATCCTGTTCAGAAACCACGGCCCCCTGGCGGGCACCTCGCTCGTCCATCCCCATTCACAAATGGTCGCGACAGGCATCGTGCCGCTGCATATCCGACGCCGCGAGGAGGAGGCCCGGCACTATTACGACGAATACGGCAGGTGCGTGTTTTGCGCCATCGCCGAGTACGAGGCGGGGGAGCGCAGCCGGGTCATTCTGGAAAACGAGGCGTTCATCGCGTTCGTGCCCTATGCGGCTGAGGTGCCCTTCGAGATTTGGATCATGCCGAAAAGGCACCAGGCCGATTTCGGGTCCACGACCGGTCCGGACAGGGCGCACCTGGCCTCCATACTGCACGAATCCCTCGCCAGGCTCCATGCCAGGCTCGATGATCCCGACTACAATTACGTGTTCAACACTGCGGCGCAATGCAGGGCGGACGAGCCCCACCTTCACTGGTTCATTCAGATACAGCCGCGGCTCACCGCGCGCGCGGGGTTTGAAATCGGCTCGGGAATGAGGATAAACCCGTCCCTGCCTGAGGAAAACGCGGAATTTTTACGATGAGGCCTGTTCAAGCATGCTTCCCTGCACGCACACCTTTTCGCCGAATTCGGTGAGTATCCTTGCGGTGAGTCCCCATATCTCATAGCCCATGTAGTGGTAAAAATAGATCTGCCGGTAGCCGCCCATGAATTCCCCCTTCTCGCACCGGTCGTATTCGCGGTTCACGAACATTGAAAGGGGAGCTTCGAAGTGGCTCTCGATCTCACGCGAGTTCAGACGCCACTCGTACGGGTAGGTAATCGCGCCGACGAACGTGGCGACGTGGAAGCCCTCTATCGAAAGGAAGTCATCGAACCTGCCGATATACTCGATCATTCCGCGGCCGATCCCCACCTCCTCCTCGGTCTCGCGATACGCGGCCGCGAGAATGTCCGTATCCCCGTCATCCATGCCGCCGCCGGGAAAGGAAACCTGGCCCTTGTGCGTGGGCATGTGCCTGGTGCGCAGGGTGAGGAGCACGTGGGGTGATCCTTCCTTGTTCATCAGGAGCATCATCACCGCTGCGCGCTTCAGGTCTTGGCGTTCGATCACTCTCGCGTGCCGGCCGTCAAGCCGCCTTCTGAGCTCTTCCCTGAATGCGTTAAAATCATCCTCTGAATCGAAATGCATC
>CAZHAD010000119.1:0-7449 GCA_964529965.1 uncultured Leptospirales bacterium
GCCAATGTCGAGTTGTCCGACGCAAAGGCTCTGCATTCAGGCCCTCGATGATCTACAGACATCAGGGGCCTAGTTGAACCGGTCGGTGGAGTATGATTATTTCAATTTTTAGCCGTTCGGAGTCATAGGAATTTTGAATGATATAGCCTTTAGGAGCCGACTACCCATCTCGCAAGGAATAATATTTAGCACGGTATGAAATAATTACTTTACTACCCGACAGGTTAAATGCTGATAGGAGATATACTTTACACGTAAACTTCCACATGAGGTGATTTTTCCATGAATAAAAAAATTGTCTTCTCCGCCCTGGTTAATATTTTTATGCTAAGCAGCATAGGTTGCATTACGACTACCGTAAAACCAGTGGATGTCTTTGTTAAAAGTGAGGATGCAGCCGTCGCCAAGCTCGGCGATGATATCGACTCCCAATATATTGCTCTATATAATAAAAAAATCGGCGTATTCTATTTTACCACACTGAACTGGGATGTGACTCCCGCCGGAAAAAGAATATCAAACGAGCTTGCCGATTTTCTTTCCAAGAAAGGCAGACTTAAAATAATTCCCCGCCGGGAATTTGACAGGATAATGCGAACCCAAGCTGTCGAAAAGGCTAGTATTTTCGATATAGATTCAATTCAAAAACTGCGCGAGGAGCTGCCGGTGGACATAATCATAACAGGAACTATTATTCCATCGGCCGGCATGGTGGAAATAGACCTTAACGTAGTTGATGTTGAATCGGAGCGCATCCGGCTCACAACCGGCGTGCGCATGCCGATAACCAGTGAATTCGTCCATAGAGAAAACGCGGATTTATATCAGCTCTATAAGAAGTCTCCTGAAAAAGTTGAAGATATGAATAGATGCTACTATGTGCTTAAATGGATGAAGACCAATCAACCCCTTGTTTTTCTTCTTGTCACATTTACAGGCAATGAATGGAAATCTGTAAAAAAAACTAACGCCGTTCTAAACGAAAAGCTGAACGTACGCAAGCAACGGTATGACCAGGAAAGACCCGATGTAATCAAAAAAATAAAGCATCTCAAGTCCGGACTTAAACTTATATATAAATATGAGCCCCGGCGCACCAAGGATATAAGGCGGTGGAAAAGGGATCTGCTTGACAAAATGAAATAGTCATCATCCTTCTTTGGACTGGAAAGATTTTCTATCTCATAGAAAACTGTATTTCGTTATGGTCACTAAAAGCCGCTAAATGCCTGGTCCTCATCGCTTTTGAACTGCTTTAACTTTTCGCTTTTACCCGGTGATTGCAGCCTTCAATGCGGGCTGACTTGCACCAGGCCTTCCGGTCTTTTCATTAATAGGATGAGCGGCAGAACGAGTAGTATGGCAACTGAGAGAAAATAAAAAACATCATTAAACGAAAGCATGTAAGCCTGTCTGATAAGCTCGTTGTAAATCACACCATTGCTTCCCAGGCCCTGAAAGGGCGGCACGAGCCCCTTTCCGCGCAACATTTGATGTATCCCCGGAAGGGACATCTGAAAGTTGCGGTCAAAAGGGGTCAAATGCGCGATCAATTGGGATTGATGGACTTGAGACAGCCTGGAGAGAAAAGTAGCCGAAAAGGCCACGCCGACGCTGCCGCCCAGATTTCTCACAAGATTGAATATAGCCGTGCCGTTCGCCATTTGCTCTTTGCGCAACCCGGACATGGTCATGGTGGCGAGAGGCACAAATACAAAGCCGATGCCAAAGCCCATGACAATCCTCGGCCAAATGATCGATGAAAGCCCGGCTTCCAGATTAAAAAGCGACATGAGATAAACCGAATAGGCGGTTATTATAATTCCCGAGCCGAGGAATATCCTGGGACTTATCCTGTTCAGAAGCCGTCCGGCGATCAGCAGGCTTGCCATAGCGGCAAGGCCGCCCGGCCCAAGTACCAGGCCGGAGAGAAAAGCCGTATAGCCCATCAATGTCTCGAGGTAGATCGGAAGCAATACGATGCTTCCGAAAAAACCGAAAAAAATAAAAAACATTATCAGATTGCCGGAGGTGAATGAAAGGGTATTGAATATTTTCAGATTGATGATCGGATTGCTGTTGTACATCTCGATCAGAACAAAGAGAATGAGGGCGGATATGGCGATAAAGCTCATGATGATAATATAGCTGGAAGAAAACCAATCTTCCCGCTGGCCGCGGTCCAGCACAACCTGCAGACTCCCGATGCCCAGGAATAGAAGCGTAAGACCCCAGAAATCGATTTTCGTTCTCAGACGTTCCATGTAGGGGGGATTGATGATAAACAGCCAGACCATCAGGACTGAAATGATCCCGATCGGAACATTGATCAGGAATATCCAGTGCCATGACCAGTTATCGGTAATCCAGCCTCCCAGAAGGGCCCTATAATCGGGCCCAGCAGTGAACTCATTAAATAGACTTTTCTTCCGAAAAATCTGCTGAGCCAGGCGGTAATGGGGATAATGACTGCATTGGATACAAGGTATGATGTAATAATCCAGGTGGATTCATCAATCCCCGCGGACAGGCTGCCGCGGATGTTATCAAGAGATACGTTGACTACCGATGTATCGATGATCTCGATAATCACGGGCAGCATTACGGTAACGGCGACGATCCATTTATTTATTTTCATCGGCTGTAAGGATTGTGGTGGTAACAGACATGCCGACGCGCAGATTATGGCGGGGATCCTCCCGGGGATTGATGACAATTTTTACGGGTATTCGCTGGACCACCTTTACGTAATTTCCCGTGGCATTTTCGGGGGGGAAAAGTGAAAAGATGGATCCCGTTCCCGCCATAATGCTGTCCACCTTCCCTCTGAATAACTTTCCGGGGTAGGTATCCACGTTGATTTCAACTTTTTGTCCGGGTTTGACGTCGGTTAAATCGGTTTCTTTATAATTTGCGGTTATCCAGATTTCCTCCTGGCGCAGGGGAACAACCGCCATGAGGGGCTGGTTCGGCTGAATTTGATTTCCCACCTCCACGGTTCTTTTCGTTACATAGCCTTCGGCAGGAGAAATAATCCTGGTATAGCTCAGGATCAGCCTTGCCTGTCGAAGATCCTGCGCCCTTTCCGCAACCAAAGCTTCCTGGGGAGGAATGCCCGCTTCCGCTTCTCCTATGACCGCTTTTTGGGTTTCCACGGATGCCTCCATCACCTTGACCTGGTCTCCTGCGGCCTTCACCTGGAACAGAGCGACCTCGTAGTTTCTCTTTGCCTCGTCATACATTTGCTTGGAAATGGCGTCCTGCTTGAGCATGGCCTCAATTCTTTTGAAGTTGACATCGGCCAGGTTAAAATTTGCTTTCTGAAGCTTCAGGTTTGAGCGGGCGACGTTCAGGGATGCAATACTTTGGGCAAACTGTTTTTTTACGGTAGCCACCCTTTTCAATAATTGAGGGAGCTTTGCTTTCTCCTTTCCCAGACCGGCCGCCGCCGCGCTCATCTTAACCTGATAATCAACGGGGTCGATAGTCAGGAGCAGATCGCCTGCCTTAACGAGCTGGTTATCTTTAATATAGAGACGCTGCACGGTCCCCGGGACCTTGGAAGCAATCGTATGTATCCTGCCGTCTACATACGCATCGTCGGTTGATACGTGGGTTTTTTTATATCGAAGGTAAAAAAAGATTGTTACCGCGCCGATGAAGACTATAATCGGAAATATGATGAAAATGGCTCTATTTTTTCTTTTAGAGGTTTTATCTGCGCTTTTTTCAGCCATTTTTCAAATCCTATGATTAATTAATACCCTAAAAAAAACATTATGCGGCTATAAGAAACAGGGTCTGATATTCTCGGAAACCTTTAATAAATATGCTGAATAATATATTCTTATGTAAATATCCTTTATAAACTCAAATTATCAATGACAATTGACTTTAACGAAGATACTCTATTTTCAATATTTTCAGCAAAATTTTTTTTGGTTTTTTAAAAAAAATCAAAACAAGAACTTCCGGCCCATTACACAACTAACCGATGGCAAAAAAAAAGGATTAAAATGGAAAAATCATACCCAAACAGACAACAGGCGTTAGATGTTCTTCTAGAATTCGTTAAAAAGGAGAGTTTAATTAGGCACGCCATGGCTGTTGAATCGGTCATGCTTCATTTTGCGGAACTCTTAAGGGAGGACGACAAAGAAAAATGGGGAATTATCGGGCTTGTTCATGACATAGATTATGAAATGTACCCGGACCGGCATTGCAAAAAAGTACGCGAGATACTTGAGGCCCGGAACTGGCCGGAGGAATATATTCATTCCACCGAGAGCCACGGTTGGAAACTTTGCACTGATGTGGAGCCGGTGGAAAACCTCGAAAAGGTATTATATACCATTGACGAATTAACCGGCTTGATCGCCGCCACCGCGTTGGTACGGCCCTCAAAAAGCATACTCGACCTGGATTCGAAATCCGTGATGAAAAAATGGAAACAGAAAGGATTCGCCGTAGGGGTGAACCGTTCAATTATCGAGGAGGGCGCAAAAATGCTTGGAATGGAGCTGAATGCCGTTATCGACGAAACAATTCAGGGCATGAGAAAGGTTGCGGATGAAATCGGTTTACGGGGCCTAATATAGGCCCGATGTGCCCGTAAGAAAACAAATACACGCGGGAAGTGCCGTTACATCTCGTTTTCTTCCCGCATTCTCTCCAACAGCTCATTCTTGAGTGAGATAAGCTCATCAGGCGGGACATCCTCAGGGCGGCTGTACATCGCGCACAAATCGTGGACGGCTTCAATATTATGTATCAAAAGACTGTAATAGTACCAATCGCCCATCAGACGCGCCGCGAACAGCACCTGCCGGCCGGTGAGGTCGTGCCATGCCTGGCAGTAGAAGTTTCTGCACGTCCCGTTAAAAAAAGATTCGATCCCGTTTCCCCGATCTTCCTCGTCGTATACCAGGCAACATACCTCGCCCGGGTTCGAAGAAAGAATGCCCACATGAGCGCATTGCATCCCGTCTATGAACAACTTATCGAAGCAGGATTCTTCGGGGTGTTTCAGCGTGGGGTGCGAAGGTTTGCGGTCCCGATCCAGGAAAAGGTCTTCTATTTTTTCAGGCGACATGGCGTAGTTGTGACTGCCGCAGCAGAAAGAGCAGGATGCCCCATAACCAGGCCGGCATCGGTTGACGTCACATCTCATATGATTGCTCTTAATCATCCATGCGCAGGAAAATATACCCGGTGAAAAAAACAAGAATAATCTTCGTATAGAATCCGGAAAAATATATAAAAAAAATACTGACGATCCTTCGGCGGCGCCGAAGACGGCGCCTCCGGCGTCGGCAATTTCTATGAAATTTACCCCGAACGGATCAAATAACTATCAGCCATTTTATTTCGCAATAACTCAAATTTATGTATTTTCCTGTGGTTTTCATTCCGGTCCACATGGCCGGAACCGGTTATAAACAAGACCCCGGGGAACGGTCCTCCCGTGTCCGGCAAAGCTATCGTGCCTGCAAGCTCTATTTCATTTGACCTGAATCGGATTTCTTGTTCCCGCATTGTAACTTTTTTTTAGCTGTCTGGCAAGATGTGTCCCATTGCTCGAAACTGGATTTAATTGGGGGACTCACTCTGATTAATAAACGATACAATAATATATCCTCAAATTGCCGGACAATCAATGTTAATCTACGATAGCATCCGTTATTTTTTTAAATTTTCTTTTAGTTGACTTCTCCGCTAACTCTGTTGTTGCTGGCACTATCATGTCATTCACTGAAAATACAGAACGTATTTATACTATGACTTGATCCTGAAACCTCAGGGAGGCATTCTGAATTTATTTTTAGAAATTATTTTGTTATCAGTAAGGCAAAAAGATGATCAGATCAATAACCGACAGCCCTCTGTATCCCATAATCAATCCCAGGAGCATCGCTATTTTCGGCGCTTCCAATAATTTTATACGCATGGGATCCATTATTCTTTCTTCGGTGCAGGCCCTGGGCTACGAAGGGTCCATTTATCCGGTTCATCCAACGGAAAAAGAGGTGCGCGGACTCAAGGCCTATGCCAGCATCATGGACCTGCCTGAAATTCCGGACCTTGCCATCATGGTCCTGCCCACCGAAATCGTGTGCCGGACCATGGAGGAGTGCGGCAGGAAGGGCGTCAGGCACGCCGTCGTCGTGTCAGGCGGGTTCAGGGAAACCGGCGCAGAGGGGGCGCGGCTGCAGAAAGAGCTGGAGTCTATCGCAGACCATTACGGCATACGCTTCCTTGGACCGAACTGTCTCGGCGTGGCCAATCCGCACCTGAAATTCAATCCGACGCCGCTTCACGCCGAGGGATCTCCCGGCTTTGTGGGGCTCGCCTCACAGAGCGGTAGTTTTATAACCCAGATGTTCAACTATCTCAGCCGCCACGGACTTGGATTCAGCACGGCGCTGAGCGTGGGAAACGAGGCAAACATCGATCTCGTGGATTGCCTGGAATACCTCGGCGCATGCCCGAACACCAAAGTCATTGCTCTGTACATTGAAGGAATTACGAGGGGACGTCAATTTATTGAAACGGCAAAAGAGATAACCCCCAGGAAGCCGATCGTGGCCCTTTACGTGGGAGGCTCGGAAACCGGGAAGAAGGCGAGCCTTTCCCACACCGGCTCGATATCCGGGCCTGATGCAATTTACGAGGGCGTTTTCAGACAGTGCGGCATCATACGCGCGCGCACCCTTGAGGATCTTTTTGATTTCTCCCTCGCCATGGGGAGGCTTCCCCGCCCGAAGGGAAACAGGGTCGTCATCCAGACCCATTCGGGAGGGCCTGGGGCTGCGGCTGCCGATTCATGCGGAAGGGCCGGCCTTACGCTGCCATCCCTTTCGCCGGAAATGGCCGAGAAGCTGCGGCCGCTCATCCCGCACACGGCAAGCACGGCGAATCCCGTGGATATGACATTCAGCAAGAATCAGGCGGATGATTTTTATAAGATCCCCGATATCCTTCTTCAAGAAAAAAACGTGGACATGCTCATGGTCTACTTCCTGTCCCCCGCGGTCTTTATAGAGCGCGCAATGAAAAACACGGGCGTGGCTCCGGAGTTGATACCCCAAGAAACTCAAAAAATCATCGACGAGCTTGCGAACGCGTTCTTCAGCCTGACAAGGGTCCATGACAAGCCGATCGTCGGCTATACGTACCGGAGCCTTGATGACGGGATAGTCAGGCAGCTCCTCGACCGCGGCGTGCCGATTTACGAGGGACCGGAGCGCGCGGCACGGTCCATCGCCGCCCTCATACAATACTATAGAGCGCGGGACAGGCTGGTCGGGGAAGCATGACCGTCAGCCGGCTCATGAACTGAAAAGCAGCTAAAAAATTCAACAACGCGCCCTCGTTTTTGTCGCTCCTTTTCATTTTAAAACCCACAAAACGATGACTCCCGGCCTTCAAACCGGGAGTTCTGTCTATGGT
>CAZHAD010000120.1:0-7335 GCA_964529965.1 uncultured Leptospirales bacterium
ACGATGACAAGCGGAAAACCTTTCGGAGCTGTTTCGTCGTATTTTACGACCCTGTAGTCAATCGAGGGATCCAGAAAAAGCTTTAATGCGAGCCCGTTCGCCAGACGCCTCCAAAATATTGGCGTGTCTCTCTTGTCAATGGCGGCGATTCCCGTTTTATAATTGATAGGTTCTTCCGTCTTAAAATAAATTACATTATATTTCCCCAGATCGGTAGTTATAAATTCATTTTTCATCTGGCTTATGAAAGCCCTGACCCTGTCCCCTGCCGGGTTTTCTGAAAATTCCCTGACCATGTGGTGGGTATTGATGAAGTTGTACAGCACGAACAGCAGAATCAAAACCGGCATCCGGACGTATTTTTTTAAAATTAAGATGATGCCGATACAGTAAAAAAGAAAGCTGATGGCGATATAATTTGCGTTTCTCTGAAAAACGGCGAAGGCGAACGGCGCATAGAACAGCAGCGAAGTGGTGATGAAATATATTATCAGCTTATCTTTTTTCAAAATACCGACAATGAAAATGAGTACAATGGAAATGACGAGGATCGGCACATTTTTGTATATATGATACGAGTAGGATTGAAGGGTTTTGATGAAGGTGGATATGGAAATATCGATTCCATATTCCGGGGTATTCAGCATGCCTGCGAAATATTTTGAAGCGAGGATGAATCCCGCGAATGAAATGCCCCAAAAGACGAGAAATATAACATTTATTTTTTTTAATTTAATCTCTTTAAAATAAAGAAGGTGGTAGAATATTATGCTTGGAATGATAAACGCGGCCAGGAAATTGCTTATCAGCGTGAAAAAAAGGAGGAGCGAAAGGATTGCTCCCTTTTCAAGATTCAAACCGCCCACACCGCCCTTGTTGAAATAGATATGCAGAAATAAAAATGCGAAAAAATGGGAAAACAGGTGCTGGTTGTTGCAGATCCATGTCATGTTTTTTATGGTGGGCGGCATAATAAAATAGATGAGAGCCGCGATAAGGGCAACCGCTCTGTTTTCGCATAAGCCCCGGATGAAATAAAAAAGTATAATTGCGTTCGCGCAAAGCGTCAGAAGGTTAAAGATGAAGTAAAGTGCAGCCGTGTCACCGAAAAATTTATACAGATAATACCAGTATACATTTATCGAAAGGAAGCGGTACAGCGTTCCGAAAGAAAATAAATTTTGCCATTGCGAATTTTCCCTGAATGCAAACAATAAGCCTATGTCATCCTGAATGAACCAGGCGGTAAATGCATAGTGGATGTAAAATAGAATGAAAAATGCGGTAATGAAACCGAAAATATAGTAGTGATATAGAGGGGTCTCGTCAGAAATTAATCTATCGCTCAGTTTTAATGTCCAGTATTTCATTTTTTTCCTGAAATGGGCATACGGATTGTCGGATCGGCGATTTCTTCACGTTTCCAAAAAAAATTTTAATTTTGGAAGCGGGACATGCTTTGTACCGAGTGCTTTTGGGTAATAGGCTCCTATTGTTGATGTTATTTTTTAGCGAGAATCTTTTTGAAAAATAATTCTCCCATTGTTATATCTTCTTCGGTATTGATGTTGGTGTACTTGTCGCAGATGTTGAACGATTTGACCACCCTTCCTTCGTCGATGGCGCACTGAATGAGGTCCGGAAGCTCCTTCTCGTTGCGTTCATGATGGATCGGCGTCACGTCGATATAATCGAGAATCGCGTTCCTGAACACGCAATTTCCCGTGCCCTGATAAAAGTTGAACGGGTTGCGCGGCTTTTCAATGAGGCGGTGTATCCTGCCTCCGTCGTCCTGTATGAGCGTGTAGGTGCGCCTGATCAGATTCTTATCGTCCACCTTGAGAATTCCGCATAAGGCGAATACGTCCCCCTTGCGGAACTCTGCGACCATTGCCCCGTGCCGCGGGTTGATCATGATCTCATCACCCAATAGAAGCAGAAAATCTTCGCCCTCAAGCGCTTCTCTGGCGCATTCGATCGCATGGACCAGTCCCTGCTGCTCCCACTGGATGACGTACCGCAGCCGCATGCCTTTATATCGGGTGCCGAGGTAGTTGATTATTTCTTCGGCCCTGTACCCGACCACGATCAGGATCTCATCAACGCCGCCTGCAGCCGCATTATCGAGATTGTACTCTATGGCGGGACGCGAGTTCACGCGTATCATGCATTTATTATTGCGCGCGGACAGGTCGTCGAGTCGCTTCCCCCTTCCTCCGGCAAGGATCAGTGCTTTCATGCCCCGATGTCACCCCTTGAATATCTTGATGTTTTCACTGATCCAATCCATGAGCCTGCCGATCCCCTCCCTTGGCATCACTTGAGGCTCCCAGTTGAGGTTTTTTTTCGCCTTGGTTATGTCGCAGATAAAATACCTGAGGTCACCCAGACGGTCGGGTTCGAACTTTACCTCGGGCCTCTTGCCGATTATCTCTTCAAGGATGTCAATGCATTCGAGCAGCGAGATTGCGGTTTTGACGCCTCCCCCGATGTTGTACACACCCGGCCTTCTCGTTTTGTAAAAGGCATCGAATGCGCGGCACACGTCTGTGGCGTATATGATGTCCCGTACCTGCTTGCCGCTGCCGAAGATGACGCACGGCCATCCGACCGCCGCGCGGATCGCGAAATTCGCCACCCATCCGTGGTCCTCTCCCCCGAACTGTCGTGTGCCGTAAATCCCCGTAAGACGAAAGCTCGCGGCCTCGAGTTTGTAGGTATCGATGTATACCTTTGTATAGATATCGCCCGCCGCCTTTGATGCGTGCAGGGGGGTCAGCAGGCCCTCGAGAGTCGGATGTTCTTCGTCAATTGAAGCCGGCCTGCGCGTATATTTATTGTTCTTTTCTTTCAAGGTATGATTGATGTCGTTGCCATAAATATGTATGGTGGCGCAGGAGGCGACCGGAATCTTGAGATTCCGGGCTGCTTCAAGCACATTGAAGGTACCCATCACGTTCGTCGTCGCATCAAGCCGGGGATCTTCCCAGCTTATGGTCATGGCGGGCTGGGCGGCCGTATGGATGATATAATCGCACCCCTGGGCATGGTCCATAAGCTCCTCAAAATTCCGCACGTCGGCGGTGACAAGCTCGACCCCTATCTTTTTCAGATGGTTCTGGTTATGCACGCGGGCCTCGTCTGCGGCAAACCCAGTCCTTTTAAGCTCATGCTTGGTCATGTTGTCGTAAGAAATTACCTGGTCACCCTGTGCAGTAAAATATTCGCACACATGCGAACCAAGAAACCCGCAGCCTCCGGTCACTAATACTTTTTTTCCCATAATGTGGCACCTGTGAAAGTGAAATAGTGCGTCGTTCACGAATTAATTATCGCAATTAATATCCCCCCTCGCTGCACTCGGGCATAATAACGATTTTTTAGTTCGATAACGTATCAGGTTTTTATGATTATAAATGAATTAAAACCAGCGACATACGTCAATTCTTTTAATTAAAATTTTGACCGGCGGATATAAACTCGGGGCTCTCGAAGCGCAGGGTATTTTATTATTGACATACTTCGGCATGATGCAAGCATCCTATCATGCTGATTGATTCATTCTCGAGAAGGCACGACTACCTGCGCGTGTCCATTACGGATCGATGCAATCTGAGGTGCACCTACTGCATTCCCGCGATAGGGGTGGAGCCCCTCTCCCACGACGAGGTTCTGCGCAACGAGGAATTCGTCCGCCTGATCGGCGTTTTTATCGGCCTGGGGGTGGTGAAGGTGAGATTTACCGGCGGTGAGCCGCTGATGAGAAGGGGCTTTATCGGCATTGCCGGCAGGATCAGGGAGATGTTTCCCGGAATCGAGCTGTGCATGACCACCAACGGCACTTTGCTCAACGGTTTCATCAACGATCTGCGCGGGATTCGGGTGCGCAAGCTGAACATCAGCCTCGATTCCCTTTCCGGGGAGACGTACCGGGCAGTTACCGGCAGCGACAGCCTTGCAGGAGTAATCGCCGCAATCGAGGGAGCGCTGGCGCATGATTATTTTGACGTGAATATCAACACCGTGCTTCTGGAAAAGACCATTCTGGAATTGGATGATTTTCTCGACTATTTCAAGGATAAAAAGGTCGTGCTCCGCTTTATCGAAAAAATGCCCTTCAACACAGAATCCGACGATCAGTTTGTGTCTTCAGACTCGCTTATCGAGGCGCTTATGCTGAACGGCGTCCTTTTGCGCAACACGGCGATCGACACGAGGGTCGCGCAAATGTATGATTTTCTGTATCGCGGGCGATTCCGGATGCGCATCGGTGTGATCCCGCCGATATCCCGAAAGTTTTGCCCTTCATGCAACCGCCTCAGGCTCACCTCAGACGGCAGGTTGAAGACCTGTCTGCATTCAGGCAATGACCTTGATCTCAAGTCCCTGATCAGGAGCGGAGCAGACGATGCTTCCATACGCAATGCGATCAAAGGCGGCGTATTTAAAAAAACCGAAGGCCACGTGCTTGATTGTTTTTCTAATGAATCGGGATGTGCCTCTTTGGCGGGATCCGGCTTTATGTCCAGGATCGGGGGGTAGAAATGTTGCGCCGTATATATCCCTTGCTGTGCATTGCGGCGGCTATGGCGCATTGGGCCTGCGCCGATTCTGTGAGGGTCACGCCTGATTCGCGCTTGAGAATAAAAATATCGTGGGAATTCAAACGCATTATCAGCAATGGCGTGCAGTATACGGACGCGATAATGATCATCAACGGCGCAAATCCGCAGAGGCACGATTTGGGCCTTTTTTCCGGCGATGTCGTCAGAATTCTTGTGCCGGAAACGAGCAGAAAGGAGATGGAAGGAGGCACCCTGTCCGGGTTTATCATCGGCGCAGGAGGGACGGGCGAGGAGGTGCTCGTGCGCCTCAACGAGTACCTGGGCAGGTTGATCATCGTAAGCAGACGGATTGTTCCAGGAGAAAATCCCGGTTCGTACAAAGCTCTGAAGATTATTCCGGTGTACAAGCGGAACCGGCCTGATGCAGGATTTTAGCGCAGCAATTATACTTGACATATCACAACATACTGCAAACATTCGTCAATTCAAGCACACACCGCCGTGCGGGGAGATCCCCCAGCCGCCACCGTCTGCTGGGGGATTTTAATATGCATAATACTTATTCTTTATGGCTTTTAATTCATACAAGTTCATAATCTTTTTCATCGTCGTCGTGGTGTCCTTCTTCAGCATGCCGCACCGGTACCGCTGGTTGTTTCTCCTCGTCGTGAGTTATTTCTATTACATGTGCTGGGATCCGAAATTCGCACTCCTTCTCCTTTTCACGACCCTGGTCGTTTACCTGTCGGCCCTGCTGATGCATGATAAGCCTGCAAAAGTGAAAAAGCTCTATGTGGCCGCGAGCCTGATCATAAATCTGGGGATACTGTTCCTGTTCAAATACTTCAATTTCTTCAACGATACCCTGCGCGAGGTCTCGAAATTTGCAGGCCTTGCATATGATGTACCCGCGCTTAGGATATTGCTCCCGGTGGGGATTTCATTCTATACTTTTCAGGCCCTGGGTTATGTCATCGATGTATACCGCGGCACCAGGAAGCCCGAGCGGAATTTCGGTATGTTCGCTTTATACGTCAGCTTTTTCCCCGTGCTGCTTGCCGGCCCGATCGAGCGGTCAACAACCCTGTTGCCGCAGTTGTACGAGAAGATGGAATTCGATTATCAGCGAATCACCGATGGGCTTAAACTGATCGCATGGGGTGCCTTCCAGAAGCTTGTGATCGCGGACCGCCTGAGCATGTACGTGAACCAGGTTTACAACAACCCCCACGCCCATACGGGCCTGCCCCTTTTGCTCGCCTCGTATTTTTTTATTATACAGGTATATTGCGATTTTTCAGGATATACCGACATCGCGATAGGGACCGCACAGGTGATGGGCTACAAGCTGATACCCAATTTCAGGCGTCCCTATTTCGCCCAGACCCTCGGGGAACTGTGGCGGCGGTGGCACATATCCCTGATTTCATGGTTCCGGGACTATCTATACATCCCAATGGGAGGGAACCGCGTGCCCAGGAGCCGCTTTTATTTCAACATGATGGTCGTCTTCACCGTATCCGGCCTCTGGCACGGCGCCCAGTGGACCTTTGTGATCTGGGGAGCGATGAACGGCGTTTTTTTGATCATCAGCCGCATGACCCAAAAGGCGAGGCTTTTCATCCGTGAACGCCTGTTCGCGGCGCTTATGAATGTTCCGGCAGGGGCCTATTTTATCGCTTCAATTCCTCTTGCGGTGTTTGCGGTATGGTCCGGGCATGAGGGCTTTTTTTCAGCTCCAGGAGCAACGATAACGGCATCCGCTTGCGCTGCGGCGGCGGTCGTTCTCGGTGCCGTAAGCCTGAACCGCGGACTGTACGAGCGTTGTATCAACACCCTTAAAAAGCTCATGATGATACTCATTACCGTGCACCTCTTCGTACTGGGCGCGGTTTTTTTCAGGGCGGGGAGCGTGCGGGACGCGTGGTATATTCTGACTCATTTTACGGGAACGAATTTCGGCAGGCTCATGCTGAACTTCGATGTCGTGCGGTTCGTCATGATGTTCCTGGTGACCGCGGTCCTGCTGATCATTCACTACGTCCAGGAAACGCGCGGAAGCATACGGCAGCTTATACGACAAAAACCGGTTTGGCTTCGGTGGGCGCTTTATTTCTTTCTCTGCTCGAGTATCCTTCTTTTCGGGTACCGCGGAACCCAGCAGTTTATTTACTTTCGGTTTTAATCGGCCATGGTGAAAAAGCTCGTACTTAAACTCATCCTGCTGGCGGTCATATCAACCGTCCCGCTCGTCGCCTATAACGTCGTCGTCGACCCCTACATGGTGTTGAGAAAGGATTATGATCACATGTTCATATGCCCCAACGAGCGGTACGTAAAAACCGATTATATTCTGAAAAATCCGGACAAATACGATTCCTACCTGTTCGGATCGTCAAGGGTGAGCCAGATACCGGTGGAATTGATCGACAAGGCGACCGGGGATAAATTTTACAATATGACCTATATCGCCGGCACGGTGGCGGATCACCTGGAGATCCTTAAGCTTTTCGTTAAACGCAATGTCACGATCAAGAACATTCTCATCGGGCTCGATTATTATTCATTTTCGGCGATGCCGGTCGAAAGCAACGTGCGGGATAAAATGTATCCTGAGACCCTGCGTGAGAAGATTGATTTTTATTATACCTACCTCACCCTTGAGCCGGATTCAAGCATGCTGAAGGAGGTGAAGTTCGACGGAAAGGAGGCCTCCTACGATCTGACAGGTGCGGGCGGTTACCATTTTATAAATAAGGAGAGGCTACTG
>CAZHAD010000121.1:0-7072 GCA_964529965.1 uncultured Leptospirales bacterium
CTGCCGGTGGAGCTCTCCGAAAAGGTGATGTCCCTTTTGAAAGAGCTGTCAACGAACATAAACACTTAACAACTAACCAACGGCTTTCATCAACTCGTCCACCAGACTGCTGAAATAGCCGATGGCGCCCTCGATCGGCTGCGGCCTGAGCATGTCGACCCCAGCCTCGCGCAGCTCGTCAAGGGGAAACATGCTGCCGCCGAGCGAAAGAAAATTGAGATACGCGTCGCGAGCCTGAGTCCCCTGTTCGAGAACCCCTTGCGCGAGCGCGATGGCCGCGGATACGCCCGTGGCGTATTTGTACACGTAAAAGGGGGAATAGAAATGAGGGATCCTGAGGCACTCGAGCGTCAGCTCCTCGTCGACCACCATCGAGCCGCCGAAATAGTCCTTCAGAAGGCCCCGGTACATCTCCCTCATGACGTCCAGGGTGAGCGGCCTGTTGGCTTCAACCTCCCGGTGCGTGAGCTTCTCAAATTCAGCGAACATGCACTGCCTGAAAAGGGTGGCCCTGATGTTGTCTATTTCCCGGTTCAGGACATACGCCCTCATTCCGGCGTTGTCCGCGTATTTGCCGAGGAGATGCGCGCTGAGGAGCGCCTCGTTGAAGGTGGACGCGACCTCGGCCACGAAGATGGTGTAATCATGATACGCATACGCCTGGTTTCTGTTGGAATACCACGAATGCATCGAATGGCCCGACTCGTGGATCAGGGTGTAGAGGCTGTTGATGTTGTCGTCCTTGTAATTCATGAGCATGTAGGGAGGAGAATCATAGCAGCCCGACGAGTACGCCCCGCTCCTCTTGCCGCGGTTTTCGTACCGGTCGACCCAGCCGGACGCCAGCCCGCGCCTTAAGGTTTCCGCGTACTCCTCGCCCATAACAGCGCAGGCCTCGACGCAGACCCCGGCCGCCTCCTCGTACGGCATGGAAAACCCGATCTCCTTCACCAGCGGCACGTACGTATCGTAGAAATGCAGCTCATCGAGCCCGAGCGTCCGCTTCCGGAAATCGAGGTATTTGAAAAGGGAGCCCATGTGCCCCTTTGCGGCGCCGATGAGGTTGTCGTACACGTCCTCGGGCACGTTGTCCGAAAAAAGGGACGCTGTGCGGCAGGTTTCAAACCTCCGGGCCTTCGCGTAAAAGACGTCCTTCTTGTTTGAATAGAGGAGCGCGGCGGCGACGCTGTTTTTATGGGCCTCATACGCCTCGTAGTATTGAAAGAACGCCCTTTTCCTGATCTCACGCGTCCAGCTCTGGAGAAAGGAGCTGAAATTTCCGTGGCTCAATTCAACCTCGTTGCCCTTTTCGTCGGTGATGAAGCCGAACCTGAGGTCCGCGTTGTCGAGCTGGCCGAATACGGCGGACGCGGCGTGGCTCATCTCCCCGGACAGGGCGAGGACCCTCTCGCCTTCGTGCGAAAGGGTATGGGGCTTGTACCGGAGTATCTTATGGAGGTAGAAGGACAGCTTTTGTATGACCGGGTCTTCAAGATACGAGGCCATGACGTCGTCGGGTACGGATTGGATCTCCGGCGTCAGATAGCTCGACAGCTCGGAGGCCCTGGTCGCGCAGTTCATGATCCTCTGAAGCATTCCGAGATAGTGCTGGTTCGTCGTGTCCTGGTCGCTTTTCAGGTGCGCGTACGTGAACAGCCGGTCGATCGTCCTCGAGACGAACAGATCGAACTCGACCGCCTCGCGGAAAAGCTCGACGGACTCGGAAAGCCTTCCCTTGAAGGAGGGGTACCGTTCGATCTCCTTTTGGATCTCTTCGAACAGTGAATGCCAGTGCTCCTCGGACGTGAACAGGGGAGACAGGTCCCACTGGTGCTTATCCGGGATGTCTTTTCTTTCAGGAATCTTCTCAGCCATCAATATATCTTGCCGTACAGCTCGCCGAATTTATCCAGATGGACGAAGGTCTTGATCTCCTTGCGGGATGGAATTTTTTTATCACCGGAATCCGCGGGCCTGCCGATGGGGAGGGCGACGACCGCCTCGTATCCTTCGGGCAGGAGGAGAAGCTTTTTCACCTCGTCATGGTTGAAGCTTCCGACGATTACCGTGCCGAGGCCGAGATCGCAGACTCTGAGGCAGAGGTTCTGCACCGCCAGACCCAGATCAAACATGAACCACTCGTGGAACTTCGTCCTCTCCTTCCCGTCACGGCAGCCGGACACCCGGGTCTTCGCGCACGCGACGATGATTGCGGACGCGGTCATCGAGCACTGCCGCGCGGGATTGGACTTGGAAAAAGCCTCGGTTACGCTCCTGATGAGCCCGCGCTCCCTCACCACGATGAACTCCCACACCTGGGTGTTCGCCCATGACGGCGCCCAGCGCGCCGCCTCGATGATCTCCCGGATCTCATTATCCGTGACGTAATAATCGGAAAAGCTCCTCACCGATCTTCTGTTTTTTACCGCTTCCGTAAACTCCATGAGGCACCCAGTGTGTCTATTCACCCGAACTTCCGGCGCCGATTGAAGCGCTCACCAGTACAAGAGGGATGAACTCCGTCTTCACCTGTCCGACCCTTAATAACGCCTCCAGGCTCACCTCGCGCTGCACATCCTCGCATTGAGGATGCCGGAACGACAGGGTGAAGGAAACCGCCATGTCTTTCCCCATGCGCGACCCTGAATGTCGCGGCCAGAAGTGGTAATATCCATTTGTCGATTCGTTGGTCCGGTACGGGTTATCCCAGTCCGAATCGATCATCGGGGCGAGGGACTCCTTATAAAGAAGGGAAACCTCCAGGTCGGGCACCACCGTCAGGCTCGATTCCTCAAGCACACGCCCCACGATGTGGGGGAAAAAAAACGACGAATCTTCAGTCTCTTCGCCTTTCTTTTTGACGTGGTGATCCCTCCTGGTCGATATCAAATGAACGGCCTCATGAATGAGAAACAGGATATCGACCCGCTGCTGGACCATGTGCCTGGCGTCGAGTATTCCATACAGGAGCCCGCGCTCGCTGGTGACGTATTTCGGCTGGACCCTGTTCAGCACATAGGCGATGATCTCCTCGCGCCCGAGATCGGTTATGCGCTCGTCTTTTTCCTGTTTGAGCACCTCGTCCAGTGTATTGACGACGATATCTTTCATTAAATTTGTTATCGGCATACGGAATATCCCGTCCCTTTGTTGGTTTTGGCTTTTTTTTGTTTTACATTGAACGCGATATTGATGACCTCTTCCACCTGGTCGACCAGATGAAAATTCAATCCCTTTTTGATGTAGTCCGGCACGTCATCCAGGTCCTTGCGGTTGTCCCGGGGGATGATGATCTCCTTCAGGTGCGCCTTTTTGGCCGCGATGATCTTCTCCTTTATGCCGCCCACGGGAAAAACCCTGCCGGTCAGGGTGAGCTCCCCGGTCATCGCGACCCCCTGCCTGATCTTTTTGTTGGTCGCCATGGAATACAGCGACGTCGCCATGGTGATCCCCGCCGAGGGACCGTCCTTGGGCGTCGCGCCCGCGGGCACGTGAATGTGAACGATGTTGTTGTTGAATACCCCCGCGGCCTCCTCCCTGTCTTTAAGAAGATGCTGAATATAGCTGTACGCGATGTTGGCGGATTCGCTCATAACCTCTCCGAGCTGGCCGGTCAGCTTTAATCCGCCGCCCTTCCTGTTGGAGACTCCTATGGACTCAATGACGAGGGGAGCGCCGCCGTACGGCGTCCATGCCAGGCCGACCGCGAGCCCTGACTTGGTAATTTTAATGAGGGATTCGTCCGAGTAGAGCTCCGTTCCCAGGTAGCTGCGGATTTTTTTCAGATCGAGAATCTCCGCCGGGTGCCTTCTGTTCTTTGCCACATAGATCGCGGTCTTGCGGCAGATCTTCTCTATCTGCCTTTCGAGATTACGGACGCCGGCCTCGCGGGCGTAATTGTTGATAATATACATAAATCCTTTTTTGTCAATTTTTATGCTCATTTTTTTGAGACCGTGCTGTTCGAGCTGCTTCGGAAGCAGGTAGCGCTTCGCAATCTCGTACTTCTCATTGGCGATATAGCCCGACAGCCTGATGATCTCCATCCTGTCCACCAGCACCTGAGGGATCGTGTCCGTGGTGTTGGCCGTGGTGATGAAAAGGACATCGGAGAGGTTGAAGGGCAGGTCGATATAATAGTCCCTGAACTCCACGTTCTGCTCAGGGTCAAGGACCTCGAGGAGCGCGGACGCGGGGTCCCCCTGGAAGCTCTGGCCGAGCTTGTCGATCTCGTCGAGCATGAACACCGGATTCCGGTACTTGCACACCTTCAGCCCCTGGATGATCTTCCCCGGCATGGCTCCGACATAGGTGCGGCGATGGCCCTTTATCTCCGCTTCATCCCTCATGCCTCCCAGGGATATCCTGAAAAACCTTCTGTTCAGGGCGCGTGCGATCGATCTGCCGAGCGAAGTTTTGCCCACGCCCGGGGGGCCTACCAGGCAGATGATGGACCCCTTCCCGTCCGGCTTCAATTTTTTCACCGCGAGAAATTCAAGCATCCGCTTCTTGATGTCATCGAGCCCGTAATGGTCGCGGTTGAGTATTTTCTCCGCCTTGAGCATATCAATGGAATCGGGGGTCTTGCGGTTCCAGGGGAGTGAGAGCACGATGTCGATATAGTTCCGGGTGACCGTATATTCGGAGGACGAGCTGTCCATCAGCATGATCTTGCCGATTTCCTCTTCCATCTTCTCCCTGATCTCCCCCGTAAGCTCCAGGGAATCCATCTTTTTGCGGAGCTCCTTTATTTCGCGCGTCCTTTCGTCGTCCTCGATGCCCAGCTCGGTCTTGATGGCCTTCAGCTGCTCCCTGAGAAAGAAGTCCTTCTGCTGCTTGTCGATTTTTTCATTTACGGAGCCCTGTATGCGCTTCTGCATCGACAGGACCTCGACCTCCTTGTGGAGAAGCCGCACGACCTTCTGGAGCCTCTTTCTCAGGTTAAGGGTCTCGAGCACGTCCTGGTACTCCCATCGTTCGATGTTGAGGATCGATGTCACAAAGTCGGCGATCTTCCCCGGTTCGTCCACGTTCAGCATGGTGAGCTTCATCTCTTCGGTGAACAGGGGATTGTTGTCCGACAGAAGCTTAAGCTTGCTCAGGATCTCGCGCGTGAGCGCCTTGATCTCCACGCTCTTTCGATCGGGCAGAATGTCGTCCACATACTCGACATCGGCGATGATGTGAGGCTCCTCGGCGATTATCCTCCGGATGCGGAAGCGCCTCAGGCTGTTGATGAGGACGTTCAACCCCCCGTCCGGGAGATTGATGCGCTTTAAAATTTTCGCCGCGGTTCCGTAGGAATAAAGGTCGACCGCGGAAATATCGTCCTTGTCGTCATCCCTGATCAGGACGAGGCCGATGGTCCTGGTGTCATGCGCAACCTTGTCGATGACCTCGGTGAAGCGGCCGTGGGAAATGATGAGGGGGGTGATGATGCCGGGAAACATCGGGCGGTAGCGTATCGGTATTATATACAGCCTGTCATTGAGCATCTGGCCCATGGAAAGGAGATCGCTCTCGATCAATTCGGGGTCAATGGACAGATCCCCCTTATCCAGGAGTATATCGTCGAAATCCATCTCGCCCCGTGTTCTCTTATGTGTCATAATATGCTACGCGGCTTACTCTTTTGAATTCGCAATGGATGTATTTGGTCGCTTTTTACCGGACATTGCAGTGGAATATCTCATGTTTAACTGTAACGAAATCGTCGATATTTGTCAATTTTAAAGTTTGGAAATTTTTTAAAATTTAACGGCGGGATGAAGGCTTACAGCGATGCACGCAACGTTATGGTAATCGTACCGCTGAGAAGGGTATAACGCCCGGCGCTTTATTTTTTTTAAAAAAATCCAGAATTGAACCGTTGATAGTCGGAGCGCGCAGGCGATTATTCAACGGGAAAATTATCGCGAAAAAATTTGACTTTTTTGTCCTTTTCCTGTTTATCCTCGTCGACAAGGGTCCCCTTTTCGAGGGCGATGTCCAGTATTTTCACTCCATCGTCGTCTTTCGTTTTTTGTCCCGCAGCCGCTTTTGAGGGGGCATTCGGCTTGCTCTTTCTTCTCTCCGTTTCCAGATTGTTGATCTTGGCGTCAATCTGATCCTGGGTCAGCATCCGCAGTTCATCGTCATCGCCAGCTTCCTCGGCCGGCTGTCTCGGTCTGGCCTCTTTCCTTTTCCTTTCGGCCTCTGGCGGAGACTTCTTCACTGGTGCGGCGGTCTCGCCTTCGCCGTCACCTTCTATCGCTTTTTTCAGGGCCTCGGGCGGATTTTCTATCTTGAGCTCAAGAAGCTTGATTCTTTCGCCGAGCAGTATGTTGATCTGCTTTTCTATGGACATGTATATCGGGGTGGTAAAGGATTTGTTCTTCTTTACCGATTTTTCAAGCTTCTTCAGCTCCCGTATGTCCTGGTCAACATCCTCGATTCTTTTTATAATATGTACGACCTTCATATTACACCCCTGATTGAAAGCCCTGGATTATGGGCATATCCTATATATATATCTTCAATTACGTCAATGATTTTTTGTACGTTCGAAGGGGGCTATTTCCAGCCCTATTAATGTCGTGATTTAACCGTAACAAAGAATAGAAATCAATTACCGGAATTTTTTGTTCGAGTCGCAATCCGCGGCGCAGCTGGCAAGATAGGCGCGAGTGCCAAGCGGTGTGCAGGGTTATTTACTATCACCGCGCGAAGTGCAGCGGCTGTGCTGTTATATGAAGTTGAGCCCGCCCCTCTCTTTTATTCATAAATTACTGCCTTTAACTATGACCCAGAAATCTCTTGGTGAGATAATTTTAACATTTTTATATTTTTTTAATACTAATAAATCATTATCCCCTGTTATTAAATATCCAACATTATTGCTCAATGTCAAAGCAATAATATCATTGTCATTTTTATCACGACAAATAATTTCTTTTAATTTTTCATATTCTGATAAAATGCAGAATTCTTTCAAATAATCAATGATTATTTGAACATTCTTAATTGGCATTTTTAATTTGCTATGGAGAGTTCTATAAACTTCCTTTAAAATAAAATCACTAATAATCACTGA
>CAZHAD010000122.1:0-7025 GCA_964529965.1 uncultured Leptospirales bacterium
GTATGACCGCGCCGCGGCGAGAGACCGGCCCTCCGCCCGGGCCCGGAGCGGTCAGGTCCGAATCCACGGAATGGAAGTCGAGCGGGTCGGTGTGCCATTGTGAGGGAAGGAAATCGTCCGCAGGCGGCCGCCGCCCCTCCCGTAAGAGGATGGCGCGCTGCAGGTTGAAGGCCCGTTCGCCGTACCGGCTCAGCTCCGCCTCGTCCGTCTCGATCCCGGTCACCGCTGAGAAGAGCGCGGCCTCGATGCCAGGGTCACCCACGTGATCGTCGCCCACGGGCTTGTCGAGCACCGGGTACATCCAGTCGCAGACCATGAGCGACTCCTTCGCGTACTGGCGGTCCTGGATCAGCTTCGCGGCCAGGGCCTTGCCCTCATACGTGGTCGAATCCATGGCCGGCTCTCCTCCCCAGAACCTGGACGCAATGCCCCGCAGGACATCGGTTGAGATGTGTGCGCCCGCGGTCCCCTTGACCCAGCTCACCCACTGCGCCATGGTGAGTCCGACCTCGTGGACCTGCTGGATCGGCTCGCGGGGCTCGAACGGGTACACGAGTGCGTTGGCAAGGTAGAGGCGCGGCTCGTAAGGATCGTTGTGCTTCACCAGATCGCCGGCCCGGCCGCCGAGGGATTCGGCAGCAGCGTCTCTGCCGGCCGCGAGCGCGTCACCGATACCGCGGCGCTCGGCGATCATCCTGACCAGCACCGTGATGAACTCGAGGCTGCCCAACTTCGAGAAGGGGATCCCGGTCTCCTCCTCGGTGAGGACTCCGGCTGCGTTGCAGGCGAGGAGCCATTCGATCAGCTTCTGGAGCTCCCATGTGTCGATGCCGAAATCATCGCAGAGCTTGTTCGCCTTGAACGGGACGTCGTTTTCGGCCTGGTAGTGCATGAGCGCATACACGAAATAGAAAAAGCGAGACTGGCACATGAACTTGCCGCTTGAGCCGTCGTCCGCATGGTAGCTGACTCTGAGGCAGTGGGCCATGCACCCGTAGCAGGGGAGCTTCTTCGTTCGGGGCCCGTGGGCCATGAAGTCGAGCCCCCACACCTTTGTGTTGCCGCGCTCGATGCTCCGCAGCATGCCGGCGATCTCCTTGAGACGGTCGAGGTCGGCGACCGACGTCTTCCGCCTGCTCCCGTTTACAGCAATCGCTTTCAGGTTTTTCGAGCCCATGACCGCACCCATGCCGCCTGAGCAGCTCGCATCCCCGTCCGCCAGCACAATCGCGGCCGGAACCAGATTTTCGCCCGCCGGGCCGATGGCCGCCACCTTGACGCGCGGGCCGATCCTTTCCTGGAGGATGCGCCTGGTCTCGATCGCGCCGTGTCCAGTGAGGTCTTTCCCGTCGATGAGCTCGACTTCGCCGTCGCTCATCAAAAGTACAACCGGCTTATCCGCGCGTCCCTTGACCACAAGCGCGTCATAACCAGCGAATTTCAGCTCCGCACCGAACCCGCCGCCGAGGTTGCCGTAGCAGAACTGAGCGGGCGAAGGGAAGGGAGATTTGGCGAATATGCCCCAGCGCGATGCGCCCACGGCGGGCACGCCCGCCATGGGGCCGAGGGCCAGGATCAGAAGGTTTTCAGGATCGAGCGCGCCTGCCGAGGGAGGGACCTCGTCCCAGTAAATCTTAGCGGCCAGGCCGCGGCCTCCCAAAAACCGACCTGCATAATCCGCGGTCGGCTGCGTTGAGGTCCTGCCGGTGGACAGGTCCACGCGCAGAATTGATCCCGCAAATCCGTATGATGTCATGTGGCAGCTCCAAAAGAATAATCAATGGTACCCACAGTGACAGACAATCGTCAGCCCTGCTAATGTCATGTCGATAAATTATTTTGTCAAGAGATTTGGATTGCCTGACGCAACTTCATCCCGTATGGAAGACAGACGGAAATCTTTTATTGATACTGTCGATGCATGATGCGATCAACGAGAAGGTCGGCGAGCCGCGCACCCTGATCGAGGATGTCAAATGATGCTATCCATCGTCTAAAGAAACGACTCTGTTCCTTCCCCGTCGCTTCGCCTCATACATGGCGATGTCGGCCTGCTTGAGCAGGGCTTCGAGGCCGGGCATATCCGCGCTTGAGGTGGCCACGCCGATGCTCACGGTCATTCTCGGCTTGTGATTCAGTTCAGAGAAGCCTTCCTCTTCTATTGCTCTTCGGAGGCGTTCCGCCAAAATGACTGCGTCGGCGGTTTTCGTGCTGGGCAGAAGGATGCCGAACTCTTCTCCGCCCAGGCGCGCAGCCATATCCACCTCCCTGACATTCGCATTGAGGATATCGGCGATTCGCCGCAGCACTGCGTCGCCCTCGTCGTGCCCGAAGTTGTCGTTCACCTTTTTGAAGTTGTCGATGTCCAGCATTATCAGGGCAAGGGGAGCCTGATAGCGATGGCTTTTCTTGATTTCATCGCCGCCCTTTTTAAAGAAGGCGCGTCGATTGGCCAGTTTGGTCAGATGATCCGTCATCGCCTGGCGTTCGAGCTGCCTGTTCAACCGCTCGATCTGTTCGTTGGCCCGCTTCTGGGAGACGATGGTCCAGAGCAGATCGGCGATGTAGGCGACAATATGAATGTCTTTGTCGTCGTAATCGATCGGTTTATTTCCCACGCCGAGGATCGATACGATCCTTCCTTCGCGCATAATGGGCACGACAAGCTCGCGCACTACCTTCGCGTGGCCGGGGGGCATGCCCTTGCGGTGGGGGAGAGAGGCATAGTCGTTGTGTATGACCGGTTCGCGCGTGTTCACACAATCCGCCCATACGCCGGCATCGGCGATGGAATAGTGCATGCCCTCCCCCTCCGCCTTGCAGAATACAGCCTTGGTGCGGGTGGACCATACTTGGAGGGTGAGCGTGCCCTGCTCTTGCTGAACGAAGTGATAGAAGCTGATCACACTGTCGGTCAATTTTTCGATTTCGTCGAGGGCCGTCTGCATCAGCTCCTTGACTGAATGCGCGGCTGAGTATTCCCATAAAATCAGCCGCAGCCGGAGGATTTTTTCAGCAAGCTCCTGCACGGACACGTCGCGGACCATCGACAGGATACAGTCCCCGCCCGCCAAGTTGATGATTTCCCCTGAATAGAGGCAATTCAGGATTTTCCCGGACTTGGCGCGCAAATCGATCCTTCTGTCAGTTATCCTTGATTTTTCTTTCAGGCTTTTAATAATCATCGTGCGATCTTCCGTATTGGCCCACAGGCTGAGTGCGAAGGAGGAAGTGTTGAGGGCCTCCGTGCGCGAGTATCCTGTCAGTCGGGTGAAACCGTCATTTATCTCGATGAGAACCCCGTCGCTCACGCGGGAGATGAGAATGGCGTCCGTACTGGACTGGAAGGCCTTGGAAAACTTTTCCTCGCTCAATCGCAGCGCAGCTTCTGCAATCTGGCGCGCCGTGAAATCTTTTTCCATTTCGGTGAAAAGACGGCTGTTAACCATCAGAAATAGTGAGAAGGTGAGCACGATAAAAAGTATCTGGTAGGTGGTGAGCACTGCAGCTTCAAAAATATTGGAATGCATGAAATCATCGGCCGGGTGCACTACCACATCTACGACGATGCGGGCGATGCTGATCAGGATGAATGCTACAAATACATAGCCCACCCCGCGTGTGACCGCGCGCATTTCCGGAGACACGCGTTTGAGCAGAAGCCAGGCGCACTGAATGCAGATCGCCGATAATGCCAGCGAAAAAAGAAGCGAACGCGCGATCAGGTCGGGAAGGACGAGAACAAAATAGAGGTGGATGACAATGAAGACCGCCAGCAGCAGGTAATTGTGAAGCCTGAATCTCCTCTGTCCGAGAAATTTTTCAAATCCTTCATAAATCAGGACGGTTCCGCCGATGATCATTGCATTGCTGACGGTCATGGAAAGAATATCCGGCACGACGTAACGCAGGGCAATCAATATGAGGCCCAGAAATTGCAGAATAAAATCGGCTACCCAGAATTCAATCCCCGCGAACCGTCTATGGTTCTGCTTCCATAGAACGGCCATGAAGAGCATGCAGATGAGATTGCTCAGCACAAAACTAAAAACAATTGTCCGCATATCGAGCATGTTTATAGAACGCCTCTTTGCAAAAAGCATAAAGGGGGCAGAACGGGATTTCAAGCATTATTGAAAGAATGCGAAAAAATTTCTTTCAATTCTGAGCAGCAATGCATTCCGACCATCTCTTCGGGGCATTCATGAATTAAAATACGGAGCTTGCCTTACAAACAGAAAATAAGACCGGGATAGTTTCTCCTTTTTTAAAAATGAGTTGATCTTTAAAGCAGGAATGCCGGATTCGTTGAAGCTGTATGAAAAGACGCAAAATCTCAACCTGCCGGGAGCTCAGGGAGCTTATCATGGAAATCGGATTTATTCCTCTGTTTGGAAATGAAATCGGGGGCTTTTCCGTGATGGATATTACCCCCGGCCGTTACTGGTGGACGGGGGATCAAAAAACCGACCCGTGGGTTTGGCGTATGCTGCTCGCCGAGGATCCCGATATAGCCTACGGCAAGGTTTTCAGAGGCAAAGCGGGGTTCATTTCCAGGGACTGGTTTCCGTATTTCGCCTCGTACAGGCGGGACGGCTATGACTTCGATACTCTGTATGAGGTCGGCAAAGCGTCGCATAAAAGCAGGAAGATAATGGACCTTTTTGAGAAACAGCCCATGATCGCGTCGTATCGCATAAAATCCATGGCCGGCTTTTCCAGGCCCGGCGAAAAGGGCTTTGAAGGGACGCTCACCCTTCTGCAGATGCAAACATATATAACCGTCCGCTCATTCACGAGAAAGTTGAGCAAAAGCGGAAGCCACTACGGCTGGCACATAAGCGTGTACTCATTGAGCGAGGCCAAGTTCGGCCGTGATTTTACAAGGAGCGCATATCAATCGGGCACCCTGGGCTCAAAGGAAAAGCTTATAGATCAGATGATGAAAATCAACAGGGGCGTTCAATATCCGGCGGCCGAAAGGTTTTTGAAGTAGGAATCATATCGTATCGCGGTTCACCCTGCCTGAAGCATTTTCATTGCATGCGTCTAATCGCACCCTGAAAATTTCAGATCCGCCTTTACCGTTCCCCTCTTGAATGAGCAGTCCAGCTTAAGGCTTCCTACCACAAGGCGTACATCGTTCACCACCGTGCTGGTCCTCCTCACTGAAAGCCTGAAGGTCTTGCATTGGTCGGGTGTGATTTCGACGACCTTGCATTCCTCGTAATCGGGGGGCCTGCAGGTTCCGGGGACCTCGACTTTCAGCAGCTTGCCCCGCACCGCGTCTTCGATGACCAGAACGCCGCCGCTGTTGCGGTCCTTTCCCAGGAGCGCGGCGCCGAAAAAGCTCATGCGCTGGCCTGAACGGCATTGCTCCGGCGTGAAGGTGAATGAGCCAAGGGACCCGCCATTTGCGACGAGCGAGCCTTCTACCGAAGAACAGCCCTTGTTGGCCATGAAAAAGGCCAACCCGCCGGCAAGCAGGATGTTGGCCGCGGCGATCACGGCGAATAGCCCCTTTTTCTTCTGCTTTGCCTGTCCGGACGCTTCCATGCCCGGAGAAGACGTCGGAATCATTACAAGCTCTGTACCGCATGCGCGGCAGAAACGGTCGGTGCGGTCGACTTGTGCGCCGCACCTTGGACAATTAGCCATAATACGCCTCCCGAAGCCGCTTTTTGACTTCTTATCGGATTTGAAATATTATATTGAACAAACTAAATTGATTGCCATTTAAAAATGGCTAACATAACATGCGACATCAAGCAAAAAATTGATCCGGGTCAATCGGAAATGTTGTCTTATCTTTCTGATAAATAATTTATTCTTACTCTCGATGCAATTATAGATTGCCGCATCCTGTTATCGGCTCCCGTACGCAACCCAATGGTATTATGTCTAGTGGTTGTTTTGTCCGTGCGGATATTCATTCCTGTGGGCGAATTTCTATTTTTATCACAGCGCTCCCGTTCTTTCCGATAGGAAAGCCTATAAACCCCGTCCCGACTTTTCGGGACTGCGGGTATTTTATATAGATTGAAAATCTTCGCCTCATCGATTATATTATAGTAATTCAATCTTAATATTGAACATACCTTTATTAAAGGCAAGAGCGATATGATATTTTTCAATCCTCATAGCATGTGTGCCCTGATGTGTTATAGCTTCCTGTTATGAATATCACTAAACCGTTAAGGAATGCTGACATGTGCAGGATAATGCAATGACCTGGTATTATATAATCTATTTCATATCCATCGTCATCACCGCCGGGGTCATGGGTTTTATCGCATGGTATTCGTGGCGGCACAGGGAAGTGGCGGGCGCTTCCGCCTACCTGTGGATTTCTTTAATGGTAAGCCTTTTGGCCGTTTTTGAGGGAATATCCATGATCGGCCCCTCGAAGGAATGGGCCATGTTCTGGTACAAACTGAGGTATTTCCCCCTGGCTATGATACCCCCGTTATGGCTGATTTTTACGCTCCTTTATGCGGGGAAGGTAGGTCTTCTGACGAAGCCTCGCATTGCCGCACTCTTCATCGAACCCTTCATTACGCAGGTCATGGTATGGACCGGGGGCCTTCAGGGATTCTGGATGCTTCATGACGTAGAATTTCATCCTCTGGGGCCGTTTTTTATCGCGGAAATTTCGGCCAGGGCGCCCGGCCAATGGTTTTTCGTTCACCTGATTTACGCATACACGCTCATGATGGCGGGCGTGATTATTGTATTTGTCGTGGCGGCGCGCATGCGCCGGCGGTCCCGGGGTCAAGCGCTCGCCCTTATAGCCGGCACCTTGATCATGATCACAGGCTCCCTGATTCCGTCTCTCAACCTTATTCCCGATATGGAAATCAATCCCATAATCCCCATGTTTTCGCTGGGGTCGCTCATCATCGCCTGGGGCGTGTATCGTTTCAAATTTTTTAAAATCAAGCCCTTTATAAGTGAAGAGAGAGGATTGCCCCTGCGGCTTGCCATGGTTTATCTTTTCCTCGTGCTGGGCACCTTGTCCACGGGCT
>CAZHAD010000123.1:0-7001 GCA_964529965.1 uncultured Leptospirales bacterium
ACCCTGGAATACACCTCAACCGGAACTTTCAGCTCTTTATTATTGCTCATGAAAATCTCCTCTGTCGTTATGTTATATATTATCGTTAATATATTTGATTTAAATAAATTGTGTTATTACTCGCCCTCCCCCTTGATAGGGGGAAGAGCACTCCTTATCGTCAATTTGTGCCGCTTACTTCAATACCGTGCTCTATCAGCTCCTCCTGCGTATGGTCATACGGGCAGTACTTATGCTCGCCGGGTATATACCCATGCACGGGGCACACGCTGAAGGTCGGGGTAATCGTGAAATAAGGGAGCGCATAGTTTTCGGCTATTTTTTTCACCAGCTGCTTGACCGCATGCGGGTCGTGAATTTTCTCCCCGAGAAAAAGGTGAACCACCGTGCCTCCGGTGAATTTCGTCTGAAGCCGGTCCTGATGATCGAGCACGTCGAACAGGTCGCTGGTGTATCCCACGGGCAAGTGGACGGAGTTGGTATAGTAGGGCTCCCTCTTGCCCGATGTCTTTATATCCGGAAACAACTTCCGGTCATGGAGCGCGAACCGGTAGCTTACCCCTTCGGCGGGCGTGGCCTCGAGGTTGAACAGGTTGCCGGTCTCCCTTTGAAAGGCCATGATCTTGTCCCGCATGAAATCGAGCACCCTGAGCGCGAACTCCCTGCCTTCCAGGGAAGCGATGTCCGCATTGAGCATGTTCAGGCAGGCCTCGTTCATCCCGATGAGTCCTATGGTGGAGAAGTGGTTGATCCAGTATTTTTTGTTCCTCTGAAAGACCTCGGACAGGTAATGCTTGGTGTAGGGATACAGATCGTTCTCCGTGAAATTTTCAAGCGCCTTGCGCTTGATCTCGAGGGAGTCCTTCGCCGTGGCCATCAGCGCGCCGAGGGATTCGAAGAACGCGTCCTCGCTCTCGGACCGGTACGCGAGGCGCGGCAGGTTTATGGTGACCACCCCGATGCTGCCGGTGAGCGGGTTCGCGCCGAAAAGACCTCCGCCCCGCTTGCGGAGCTCGCGGTTGTCGAGCCTGAGCCTGCAGCACATGGAGCGCGCGTCCTCAGGGTCCATGTCCGAATTGATGAAATTGGCGAAATAGGGGATGCCGTACTTGGCGGTCATCTCCCAGATGCGGTCCAGCTTCCTGTTTTCCCAGTCAAAGCTTTTGGTGATGTTATAAGTGGGAATCGGGAAGGTGAATATCCTGTTCTTGGCGTCGCCCCCGGACATGCACTCGGCGAATGCGGTGTTGAACAGGTCCATCTCGTTCTGAAATTCTCCGTAGGTCCTGTCGCGGACCTCGCCGCCGATTATCACGAATTCGCCGGCTATGTTGGAGGGCACGGTGAGGTCCAGGGTGACGTTGGTGAAAGGGGTCTGGAAGCCGACCCTGGTCGGGATGTTCATATTGAAGATGAACTCCTGGAGCGACTGCTTGACCTCGTTATAAGAAAGGCCGTCGTAGTGGATGAAGGGCGACAGATACGTGTCAAAGTTGGCGAAGGCCTGGGCGCCCGCGGATTCCCCCTGGAGGGTGTAAAAGAAATTGACCACATGGCCGAGCGCGCTGCGGAAATGCTTCGCCGGACGGCTTTCAACCTTTCCCTGAACCCCTCCGAACCCCTTGAGCAGAAGGTCCCTGAGGTCCCACCCCACGCAGTATGCGGAAAGGAGGCCCAGGTCATGGATGTGGAAATCGCAGTTCACGTGCGCGTTGCGTATTTCCGGCGGATATATCCGCTCGAGCCAGTACTTGGCGGTGATGGCGGTGGCGATGTGGTTGTTCAGGCCCTGAAGGGAATAGCTCATGTTGCTGTTCTCATTCACCCTCCAATCGGAGCGGTCGAGGTAGCTTTCGATGAGCTGGAGGCCCTCGGCGAGCAGGCTCCTTCCCTCGCGGATTTTCCGGTGCTGGTCGCGGTAGAGAATAAACGCCTTGGCGACCTTCGCGTGGCCCCGCTCGATCAGTATCTTCTCGACGAGGTCCTGGACGTTTTCAACGGTGGGTATCCTTCCGTCTTTGTACACGATATTCAGAATACCCACGATCGAATCCGTTATGGAGCCGGCGGTCGTACGATCGCTTCCGCCCACCGCGCGTGCCGCCTTGTACACGGCTTCGGTTATTTTTTCCGGGTTGAATGGGACGATTCTTCCGTCACGTTTGCGTATAAAATTTGAAACAGCGCTGCCCGCCATGTGATAACTCCGGAATTGATTGCGGTGATGTACGCATGTACAAAAACAAAACAAATAACCGCCGGTTACCGGATCCGATAACCGCTATGGGAAAGGAAAATCTAATGAGACATAATATTCCAGCAATAGTACAACTACTTTATTAGTTCAATATGAAAAAAAGTCAATAAAATATTATGTCGCTTCAAAAATTTTGTGGGAATTATATGTCCGCTTCCGCTAACGAGGGGTTTAAACCCCTCGTTAGCGGAAGCGGAGTGCGGAGTACATATTTAGATGTACTTTTTCACCGTTTTTTCCGATATTATTATTGAATATATCAGATATTATAAGGAGCAATTGAAATGAAAAGGGGGCTGATTGCGGCGGGTATTTTGCTTTTTCTTGTGACCCTCACTGTTTCAAAAGGCAATACCCGGCTCAAATCCGATGTAATCGATATCGTCAGGATCACGGACAGTGACATACCTGCGGGTTTCACGTACGGCACGGTGCCCGAGGTATATAAAAAGACGCTTAAGAACAATCCATGGATGATGGATCAGGATGCAATCAGGCGTCTGGCCGGTAAAATCTACCCGGGCGGGGACTATAACCATATCGCGAGCATGTATGTCACGATCATAGCCGCCAAGCAGAGGCCGTACGGCGACGACATCGTCTGCTATTTTATGCTGTTTACGGACGATAAAGCCGCGAGGGAGGAAATCAGGAAGGTGACGTCATTTGCTGGTTTCAACAGTGACCGGAGCATAGTGCTCACGAAAGACAATCTCGCGGTGTTTCTTTTCGTCGATGATGTCAATAATTATCACTACATACGGGATATGGCGGTGTCCATTGAGGGTAGGATAAAAAAATTATAGGATGATGGGTATGCGGGGAAAAAGCGGCGGGCTACGCCGCTTTTTTTTATGCCTGCTTGACGATCGATAAAATTGTATTTATCTTTATATCAGCCTTTGAAGCCTCTTTCCTTTTGCTTTTAATCCTTGCATTTACATAACAGGGTATATAATGGATGGGTAAAGCCGTCTGTTCATGGTATTTATGGAATTAAATAACGGGAATCGTATATTTTTGGTGATTATTGTCGGTATGCCCTCACCCGCGCTACCGCGCACCCTCTCCCATTAAACTTGGAAGAAAGGAGAGGGTTTTCGCGGGATGAAGTTTTGTCCTTTTATTCCCCCTCTCCTTTATTTATTTTTTAATGGGAGAGGGGGTCAGGGGGTGAGGGCATTGCAACGACGCATTCTTATTGCAGTTGAAAGCGACAAATGGTAAAGGATGATTTCATTTTTAAAAATGAGGAGTGAGTCTAACTTTTTTAGACTGCTCATAAAAGTGATTTAACTAGCCAGGGAAGAATATTTTATTATCTGGGGTGATTATTAATGAGAATGGATAAGCTTACACTGAAGGCGCAGAACGCCGTCAATTCGGCGCAGAACATCGCAACGGACATGAACCATTACGAGATCCAGCCCGAGCACCTGCTTTTGGCGCTCATCGACCAGGAGGGAGGCATATTCGGATCCATCGCCCAGAAGATCGGCGCCCCCGTCCAGGATCTGAGAACCGAGGCGGACGAGGCGGTCAAGTCCCTCCCGCGACAGGTGGGGGCCGGTCCTGGAGGCGGCGCGCTCTCATCCTCCCTGAGGGATATTCTCAACGAGGCATGGAACGAGGCGGTTGCACTGAAGGACGAATATCTGAGCACCGAGCACATGATCCTCGCGCTCGCGTCCAAGGGGAGCGGCAAGGCGAGGAAGATATTAAACGGCCACGGGTTCATCCGCGAGAACATCCTCAAGGTCCTCAAGGACATCCGCGGGAGCAAGCGCGCGGACGACGAGGCGGCCGAGGACAAATACAACGCACTGGAGCGGTACAGCAGGGACCTCACCAAGCTCGCGCGGCAGAACCGGCTCGATCCGGTCATCGGCAGGGACGAGGAGATACGCAGGATCATGCAGGTGCTCACCAGGCGGACCAAGAACAACCCGGTGCTCATCGGCGAGCCGGGAGTGGGCAAGACCGCGATCGTCGAGGGGCTTGCACGCCGCATCGTGGAGGGCGACGTGCCCGAGAACCTGAAAAACAAGCGCCTCGTCGCCCTGGACATGGGCACGCTCATCGCGGGCGCAAAGTACCGCGGCGAGTTCGAGGAGAGGCTCAAGGCGGTGATCAATGAGGTCGAGGAATCGGCGGGCGACGTCATACTCTTCATCGACGAGCTCCACACCCTGGTCGGCGCGGGCGCGGCCGAGGGGGCGGTGGACGCCTCCAACATGCTCAAGCCGGCGCTCGCGCGCGGGGATCTGCGCTGCATCGGTGCGACCACCCTCAACGAGTACCAGAAATACATCGAGAAGGACAAGGCCCTTGAGCGCCGTTTCCAGCCGGTGTTCACCAAGGAGCCTTCGGTGGAGGATACCATCGCGATCCTCAGGGGGCTCAAGGAAAAATACGAGGTCCATCACGGGGTGAGGATATCCGACTCCGCGTGCGTGGCAGCGGGGGTCCTGTCCGACCGCTACATCACCGATCGGTTTCTGCCCGACAAGGCGATCGACCTGATCGACGAGGCCGCCTCGCGCATCAAGATGGAGATCGATTCGATGCCCATCGAGATCGACGAGATCGAGCGGAAGATCCGCCAGCTCATGATAGAGACCGAGGCGCTCAAAAAGGAGAAGGACAAGGCCTCCAAGGAGCGGCTTGACAAAATAAAAGAGATGCTCGCGAACCTGAACGAAAAGAAGAACACCCTGGTCGCCCAGTGGAGGAACGAGAAGGGGGTCATCACCGAGATACGCAGGATCAAGGAGCAGATCGACCAGCTCAGGAGCGAAGAGCAGCGTGCCGAGCGCGAGGGGAACCTGAACCTCGTCGCCGAGATCCGTTACGGAAGGATCGCGGAGCTCGAGAAGAAGCTCGCGGCCGCCAACGACCGGCTCAAATCGATGCAGGGCGGAAAGACCCTTCTTAAAGAAGAGGTGACCGAGCATGAGATTGCGGAGGTCGTGTCGCGGTGGACGGGCATCCCGGTATCCCGCATGCTGGAGGGTGAGAAGGAAAAGCTTCTTAAGATGGAAACGATCCTCGGGAAGAGGGTGGTGGGCCAGCAGGAGGCGATCACCGCCATTTCAAACGCAGTCCGGCGCTCGCGCTCGGGCATACAGGACCCGGACCGGCCCATCGGGTCGTTCATATTCCTGGGCCCCACCGGGGTCGGAAAGACCGAGACCGCAAAGGCCGTGGCGGAGTTCATGTTCAACGACGAAAAGGCCGTGATCCGGATCGACATGTCCGAGTATATGGAAAAGCACGCGGTGGCGAGGCTCATCGGCGCGCCTCCCGGGTACGTGGGATACGAGGAGGGGGGGCAGCTCACCGAGGCGGTGCGGCGCCGGCCGTATGCGGTCATCCTCTTCGACGAGATCGAGAAGGCGCACGCCGACGTGTTCAACATCTTTCTGCAGATCCTTGACGAGGGACGGCTCACCGATTCCAAGGGGAGGCTCGTGGATTTCAAGAACTGCCTCATCGTCATGACCTCGAACATCGGCACCTCGTACATAGCCGACGCCTCGGTGCCGTATGAGGAGCGCCGCAGGGGTGTGGAGCAGGAGCTTAAGCTCTACTTCAAGCCCGAGTTCCTGAACCGCGTTGACGAGATCATTATATTTAACCCGCTCTCGCGCGAGAACATCATGGATATCGTGAAGCTCCAGCTCCACGAGGTGGTATCGAGGCTTAAGGAGCGGGGAATGTCGCTCGAGCTTACGAAGCGCGCCCTGGATTTTCTGGTGCAGGAGGGATACGACCCGCAGTTCGGAGCGCGCCCCCTCAAGCGCGCGATCCAGAAACACCTCCTGAACCCGCTGTCGGTCCAGCTCCTCTCCGGCGAGGCGGTGCCGGAGCACAAGCTCAAGGTCGACTCGGACGGAAAGAAAATTATTTTCGGGAAGTGAACTCTAATATCGGCGAAAATTGATTGATTAAAGTAATATCTGATTAAATTTTCATGGCGAGCGGGCGACACATATCTCACTCGCTCCGCCGCAGACATACCTCCTTGTATGCTGCGGCTCTCGGCGACCTCCATGTCGCCTGCTCGTTGAGATATGATGTCGCCCTGATAACATTATACAATAATATTTTATGTTTAAAAAATCACTGTTAGAATATCCCCACTGAGGTTGTGAGAAAACGATGATCACTCACTTCTAATTTCATCCATTAAGATGAGGGAAAACATGTTGATTTTAATAAGCTTGGCCCAAAGAATATATACTATTCTCTGCAAATAATTTTCTAATTAATTGGTAAAAAAAGGATGGATTTTGCTTTTTTGAGTTTGTAATTTTGAAGATGTTCAGTCCTATGATTGAAAACGGTTTTTGGAGGATTTGCGATGAAAAAAATAATAACCTGCATTATTGCGGCCGCTTTTATTATCTGTTTTCATGCGGATCGCGCGTATGCCTGGATTTTATTCGATACCAATATCCCGGGCGGCAACCAATTTCTAAACAATGTGTTCCTCAAATATCAGGACCAGTCGAAGCTGGCCAGGGGGTTTGCGAATGCGAGCGCATTTTCGTCGGGGGTGGCGACGCAGCGGGGTTATCAGGGCTATGATAAATTCATCATCACCCTGGGCACCATGGGGGCCGCCCAGGTCCCGTACTCCGCTACAGACCTGTCTTACTACAAGCACCTGGCGAAAAAGCTCGATTACCAGGGCGACGTGTACGCGGGCGTGGCCTGGAACGCGTGGGCCCTGAACGTGGGG
>CAZHAD010000124.1:0-6683 GCA_964529965.1 uncultured Leptospirales bacterium
CGCTCCTTCTTTGCCTTGCATACGGGGCACACCTCAGGAGGCTCATCCCTTGCGCACAGGTATCCGCATACCTTGCAGCGCCATACCGGAATGGCCACGGCCGAAGGCGTGGACGGTTTCGCCGCATCCGCGCTGCTCTTCCGGATATCCTCGGGCGGACGGCGTTCCGGGATCGGTTTCACCTGTTTCTGCCCCTCGATTATCTTCCGTGACACGTACAGGCCGCAATAGCAGGCGTCGTATTCGTTCAAATCCGCGTCCCTGTAATCGCAGGGGCATATGATGTCAAGATCATCAGATTTGCTTCCTGACGCAAGCCTGCACGGACAAGCCCCGTAACCGTATCTATTCCCGTTGATGATGAGACCGCGCACCAGGTCCCTGGTGAACATAACGTCAGGATTCAAATGATAACCTGACTGTTCCGCTTCCCTGTCAAGTCTCTGGTAAAGCCGATCAACCACCTCAGGCGATATATCAGAATTACTGCTCATTTTTTATCAGCCCCCGTATTTTTTCTTCATCAAAGCCGATTATGCATGAATTGTCGTTGATCACCAGCGTCGGATAAGAACATTTCGGGTTCCACTGGCGTATATTATCCTTCACCTGTACGGTCTCCTCGGTGTTCAGGAGGTCGACATAGGTATAATAATAATCTATGTTCAGCTCGTCCAGAAGATTTCTGGCCTTTTTACACCAGATGCAGGTGCTAAGCGCATATAATATTATCGTGCCGACGTTTCTACCTTCGACATGCAGCAATTCGGGCATGATATTCTCCTTTAATAAATAGCGATATTTTTTAAAACCTATAATAAAAAACCGGACAAGTCAAACATAAATCGCCTCTATTAGGCAGAATATTCCCCGTCAAGACAGATATGTCCTTCAGGGAAAAAAATTTAAAATATGATAAAAACCTGAAACTCCCTTCGTGCCGCTATTCCTTATACCTAACATTAAAAAAATATCAACCGACCAAAAAAAAAATCGGAGGCTTACATAATGAAAAAAAGCTTATTATTTATATTCAGCACGGCGGTAATACCCGCATTTCTTTTCTCATCCTGCGCGACCACTACCGCAAAGACTGAAAATCGCTCGCTTGAAAAAGAGGTAAGCGGGCTGCAGCAGCAATTGAGCCAGGAAAAGCTCGCCGAGAAGCAGGAAGAGGTGAAGGCGAAAGAAACGTACGATCAGCTGTACGGCGGGCTGAAGGATGAAATCCAGAAGGGGCAGGTGACGATCGACCAGTATAAAAACGCTCTCACCATCAACATAATGGACCAGATCTTTTTCAGAAGCGGAAGCGCTATAATCAAAAAGAGCGGCTATAAGGTTTTGGACCATGTGGGGAAAATCATTGCAAACCTTAAAAATAAAGTAGTCAAAATCGAGGGCTATACCGACAACGTGCCCATCGCCGCTTCCTACCGATGGAAGTTCAGGAACAACTGGGACCTGGGCGCGCGGAGGGCCGTGAGCGTGGCGACCTATTTCCAGAAAAAATTTAAAATCGATCCTCGAAGGATCGAGGTGGTTTCGTATTCGAAATACCGTCCGGAAGCGCCGAATACGACGCCTGCGAACAGGGCGAAAAACCGAAGGATTGAAATAGTGCTGGTGAATAAAGCGCTATACCAGAAAATGGTAATGAAAGAGGGAATTAAATAGATTCCTTTCCAACAATCACCGGAATAAACTCAGAGCGCGGGATTGATTTTGTAGAGGCGCGATTAATCGCGCCTCTACCGCGATGGAATTGCAGAGTTTTTTATTGACGGAAAAACGGACCTTTGCTCAACTATTTGCCATAAATAAACCATCGATAATCTTTTGGAAGCGTTTGACAAATCATATCACATCGTCACCAGGAGGATCGCATGACCGGGAAATACACTGCTGCATATGAAGAATCAATGAAAAATCCGGAAAAATTCTGGGGCGATGCGGCCAGGGAAATCATTTGGCACAGGCCGTACACAAGGGTTCTCGATGATTCCCGAAAGCCCTTCTACCGGTGGTTTCCCGGCGGAGAATTAAACACCTGCTTTAACGCGGTCGACCGCCATGTTGAAAACGGAAAGGGCGGCCAGACCGCGGTCATTTACGACAGTCCGGTGACCGGCACCATACGCAGGATAACCTACGGTGAACTGCACGAAATCGTTTCACGCTTCGCGGGTGCGCTCGCGTCCTGCGGGGTGGGCAGAGGAGACACCGTCATCATTTACATGCCGATGATTCCCGAGGCGCTTGTCGCCATGCTCGCGTGCGCGCGCATCGGCGCGATCCATTCCGTCGTGTTCGGCGGGTTCGCTCCGCCGGAGCTCGCCATCAGGATCGACGACGCGAAGCCGAAGCTCGTAATTTCGGCTTCGTGCGGCATAGAGGGAAACAGGACCATCGAATACAAGCCCCTCCTCGACAAGGCGCTCGAGCTTGCACGGCACAAGCCTGACCGATGCATCATTCGCCAGAGGGAGCAGGCAAACGCCTCACTGCTCAAGGGAAGGGACCTGGACTGGGACGAGGCGATGCGCGGCGTCTCCCCCGCCGATTGCGTTCCGGTGAAATCGACCGATCCGCTCTACATCCTCTACACCTCAGGAACGACGGGGATGCCCAAGGGGGTGGTCCGGGACAACGGCGGCCACGCGGTGGCACTGAAATGGAGCATGAAATACATCTACGATATCGATCCGGGCGACCTGTTCTGGGCCGCCTCGGACGTCGGCTGGGTCGTGGGCCATTCCTACATCGTGTACGCGCCGCTCCTGTACGGCGCGGCGACCGTCATCTATGAGGGAAAACCGGTGGGCACTCCCGACCCCGGCGCATTCTGGCGGGTCATCTCACAGCACGGGGTAAGGGCGCTCTTTACCGCGCCGACCGCTTTCAGGGCCATCAAAAAGGAAGACCCCGAAGGGAATTACATCCGCACATACGACCTGTCAGGATTTAAAAATCTCTTTCTCGCGGGTGAGAGGCTCGATCCGGACACCTACCATTGGGCGAGCTCCATGCTCAAGGTTCCGGTGGTCGACCACTGGTGGCAGACCGAGACCGGGTGGGCGATAGCGGCCAACTGCATGGGGCTTGATCCTCTGCCCATAAAGCCCGGATCTCCCACAAAGCCCGTGCCCGGCTACCGGGTGGCGATCCTTGACGGCGAGGGTAGAGTGGTTCCGAAGGGAGCCGAGGGCGTTGTCGCCATTGAGCTCCCCCTGCCGCCGGGAACACTTACGACGCTCTGGAACAATGATGAAAAATACAGGGAATCATACCTTAACATATATCCGGGCTATTATTTTACCGGCGACGGGGGCTATCTCGACGAGGACGGATATCTCTATATCATGGGACGGGTGGACGACGTCATTAACGTTGCCGGCCACCGACTGTCCACCGGCGCCATGGAAGAGGTTATATCGACCCATCCGGACGTTGCAGAATGCGCTGTCATCGGCGCGGAGGACGGCTTGAAGGGACAGGTGCCGGTCGGTTTTGTGGTGCTTAAGTCGGGCGTCAGCCGTAACGACCGCGACATCGTCGAGGATCTGGTGCGGATGGTCCGCGAAAGCATCGGAGCGGTCGCCTGTTTCAAACAGGCGACGGTGGTCAAGAGGCTTCCGAAAACCAGATCGGGCAAAATCCTGCGCGGCACCATGCGCAGGATGGCCAACGGTGAAAAGGTCACGCCTCCCTCAACGATTGACGATCCCTCGATCCTGGACGAGATCAGCGAATCAATCTCGTCCATCGGGTATGGAGTAAGAGCGTAATCTATGATGCCCGCTTATTTTTCTTAGAAAGGGCCTGAAGAACCAACCTGGCCGCTGCCGGGGTGTGAATTTTCGCATCCGGTCCGTCAAGTGCGGATATCAGGTCGAATATCTCCGGGTAATCCCTGTAGTCATGCGAACCGGTGAAAAAATGATGCGCGCCCTTCCTCAAAAAAAATGATTCGGAATTTTTTATCAATTCATCCAGAAGCGGCTTTATTGCCGGGGCGCCTATTGCGATCAGGCCCTCGCCGGCGACCCAACGGACGTCTTCATCCTTGTCATAAAGGGCGTCGATCAGAAACGGAATCGAGCCCGGATCGGCGATCTGGCTCAAGGTCTTGACCGCCTCCCAGCGTACGATCGCGTCATGATGATGTGTTAAATCCTTGAGATACTCAACGGCCTTCGGTCCCATTTCCACCAGTTTTTCACGCGCGTCCTGCCTGATCAGGCCTTCGCTGCTGTGAAGGTCTCCGATGAGGGACTGGATCTCCTTGTTGTTCACTCTTTTGTTTTTATAATAATAAACTGGCTTCTGATTCTTCCCGTATCCAGTTTTTACGTTCATAAATTCATCCTCCTTGCAAACCCTGTTATGATATCAATGTATTTTCATAATATCATCAAAACCTACCATAAAAGGAGATTATAAAAAAATAATAATAAACGGCATAAAAAACAACATTTTTGAGGGATGAGCGGTATGCTTGAACTTTCCTGATATATATTCGGGCTTTATGAGGCACGGAGTCCGATGAGACATGAGGAAGATGGACGAGCAGCAAGCTGCGGGGTATTCTTTCACATAATGTTTTGCACACTTCACCCCCGGAGCAGATCTCCGGGGTTGAAGTGTGCTGCAATAAAGTATTGCCGAATTTTCATAATGAATTTCCCCTCCCTTGAGGGGAGGCTCCTCTGTCTTACTCTTCTTTCTCCCGCTCGAACTGACACACCACCTTCCTGTCCGGCACCGTGAGCACCACAATGAGCCTGTTCTTATTGTCTGCAAACGTGTAGGTGTAGCCGTAAAGCTCGTTCCCCCTCCCCTTGCGGAAATCGAGCGTGTCCCCATCCACTTTCCCCACGAGCTCAAGAACCGAGCGCTCTCCGGTTACGAGCTCCCAGGTGATCCGGTACCTGTTGAACCTGATCTTTCTGATCTCAATTGATTTTCCGCACCATGCATCGGTGTTTGCGGGCAGTCTTGTATATTTTCCGTTATAGTCGAGTGCGAGGCACAAACCCGATATGGTTATTGCCATGAACAAGAAGATGGTCCAGAAGCCGTCCTTTATCATGACAACCTCGCCGCAATCCCGAAAATATCAATATCGGATTTAAAAAAGCAACCAAAATTAAGTAATACGTAAAAGGATTTTGTTACATGCGGCGCATGATAATGCCGGCGGCGAATCTATCAATCGCTGAAATCTTTTCCGGAAGGGGCACCCTTGCCTCCGATAGATTTCGCCCTCTCAATGATTTTTTCCCTGGTCCATTCTTTCGGGTCCTCGATTCTGGAGGCCTTGGGCCCGAGATCGTATGATTTGGCCTTAAGAATAGCCTCAACCGCAACGGGGGCGGTGTCTTTCGAATTGAGCACGTTCACGATCATGTTGTACACGAAATCCTCAACCCCCTTCACCATCCTCTCGCGCACCTCTGCCGGAAGGCCGGTCAGCCTGTTTTCGAAGGGAAGGTTGAGCTTCTTGTAATCACCGGCCTTGAGCCCCTTGTCCGCGGCGTAGCTCACCATCTCGGCCCACATCTCATCGGTCACGCCCGAGCCGTTCAGCTTTTTGAAGTTTTTGTTTTCATCCATGATCGCGTTGCCGTAATCGTTGACCTCGAGGCCCCATGAGATCATCTGGAGCGCGGTCGCCACGTTCGCCTTGGTGGTGCTGGTCTTCGCGGCTATCTGCCGCAACCGCTCCGAGCTGTTGCCGGACGTGCCGTGCTGGGCTCCGGAGACGTTGTACTTCTCAATGGCCTTGTGGACGCGCGCGGTCAGATCGACCTGGATGCCTGACTCGCTCTCCTCAATGCCGTGGGTGGTGCCGTTGTTCAGTGCGATGAAGTCGGGAAATATATCGTGCGCGTTCAGGCCCTGAATCAGAAAAAGCGCTTCTTCGGGCGTTGAGAGCCCCTCCTTCCCCTTGATTTCACCCACCTCGGTCTCAAGACCAGCCCATTTCGGCACAAGGGGATTGAGCTCGATGTTGGTGAGCAGGTTCCTGTCCTCGGGAAGGTGCGAGGCGTCGATCGCGATCGAGGTCAGGCCCGCATCGAACATGCTCGGTATCTCGGTCTTTGCGGAGGCGATGTCCTTGTCGCTCTGTATCGTGTAATGATCGGCGTGGATCGCCACAGGCACCGCGATGCCGAGCTCATTGTACGCCGCGTCCACCATGGTCGCCAGGTTCCAGTAGTTGACGGCGCAGTAGGCCTTGGCTCCTCCCTCGGATTTGGCTATTTCAATGATAATCGCGGCATTGGCGCGCTGGGCGGCTCGAAGCGCACCGCGCAGGACAAAGCTGTTCCGGGCGTTTGTGGCTATGGCGATGGCGTGTCCCCTGGCTCTCATGGCCCGATCGATCACCTTGCTGCTTACCAGCAAAGCTTTTGAATTGGGGAAAAGCTTCGTTATGTTCGGCGGACGCCCTATTTCCAGGGCTTTTTGAAAGTCTTTGTCTTTCTGTAACATCGATCTTCCTCCTATCTGAACTTACTCCTCCGGAACGGGAGAATGCGCATGATGATCGATTATAAAATACTCCACATCAAGCTGCGGGGTATTTTTTCACATAATGTTTTGCGCGCCTCATCCCCGAAGCTCGGGACGGGGTTTATAGGCTTTCCTATCGGAAAGAACGGGAGCGCTGTGATAAA
>CAZHAD010000125.1:0-1192 GCA_964529965.1 uncultured Leptospirales bacterium
CCGGGAAGTCATAGCCCAGGGCCGAGGCGGCGTATCGCGCCAGGTCAACCACCTCAAGGGCCATGTTCTTCTTTTCAGCCGATACGCGCAGCTGGAACTCGCAGCACGGGCAGAGCGCGAGCACCTTCCGGGCTCCGGCCTCGACCGCTTCATCCAGCCTGATTTTCCCGACCTCGTGGGCGATGAGCGGGTCTTTGATCAGGGTGAGCACGCTTCCGCAGCAATGGGCATGCTCGCGGTTGTGGCTCATCTCGACCAGGGTCGTGTTCGGAACCGCGCGGATGAGCTCGCGGGGCGGCTCGTACACGCCCGAGACCCTGCCGATGTGGCATGAGTCGTGCCACGTCACCGTGACCGGCTCCCCTTTCCGTGCGGGGAAGCTGAACTCCCCGTTCCGGATTTTTTCGCTGACGACCTCGCTGTAATGGCTGACGGTGATGCCGAAATCGACTCCCAACTTTTTGGCCCACACGGGGTAGACCTGCCGCCACATCATGTCGCACGCAGGGCACGAGGTCACCACCCTGTCCGCGCCCGCCTCCTTCACCGCCTGGATGTTCCTGCGCATGATGGCCTCAAACAGCTTCCATTTTCCCGCCACCAGCATCGGGGTGCCACAGCAGCTTTCCTTCTCGGCCAGGTATGAGAAGTCGACCCCGGCCGCATCCAGAAGGCGGACGCTCGCCATGCCGATGTCATGCTCGACGTAGCTGGCGGTGCATCCGGCGAAGTATACGGTTTTCGATCTGTGCGAGGGCCCGTGCTTTTCCCACAGATCGCGGTCAAACCAGTTCGCACGGTCCCTGCGGTAGCCGGCCCAGATGTCCCCCTCCTTGTCCAACGACTCGCCCATGACCTCGAACGGGGGAAACGTCATCTCGTTCTTTTCGTCGATCAACAGCCCCCTCAGCTTCATCCATGAGGGCTCGATCGGGAGCGCGGCGGAGCAGCGCAGGTTGCAGAACTCGCACGTGGTGCACACCAGGAAGGTGTCGATCATGAACTGGTTCCATTCCGCGCGGCCCTCCATGTATTCCCTGAGCCAGTACCACTTGCCGCGCGGGGACTGGCTTTCCCATCCGCGCCCGTAAAACTGGTCGCACTCCTCGATGCAGTACCCGCACTGCGAGCAACCGTACGCGTACCATGCCACGTCCCCGGGAATGCCCCGCTTCGCCTTGCCCGGCCTCTC
>CAZHAD010000125.1:1292-4255 GCA_964529965.1 uncultured Leptospirales bacterium
ACGATCTCGGTCGGAACGAGGCTCGGCCCCAGGCGCTTGACCACCATGAGCTTGAAGCGGTGCTCCCATTCATGCCGGGCGATACGGTCGCTCAGGATCTCACCCTCACACGGCTTGAGGATGTCGGGCATCGTGGACCTGATCGCGTCCGAGTCCTTCTTTCTGAAGGCGAGTACCGTGATGTACGCCGCGGGCAAAAGCACGCGCTCCTCAGCCGGGTGGCCGTAATGCACCATCAGCGGGGCGCGGTTTTTCATCTCGGCCATGTGCGGGTTGATGAACACGAGCGACCAGATGGGCAGTTTCCGGTCGATCATCTCCTGTACCATCCGTTGGACGTCATAGGGGGTGGGGCATCCGACCGCAAGCAGGTCCAGTGCTTCATTTTCTCGGATCCGGATCGTCACCTCGCTGATCAATCCGGTGATCCCCTCGGCGTCGGCGACCAGGCCGAGCTCATCGCCACTGAATTCCCTGACCTTTCCGTCCGGCTGGACCACCCTGGCGCTGACCACGTTTTCCCTGAACCATCCGGATTCGAACGAGCCGATGCCCGCGCCTCCCTGCGCCAGCCATCCCCCGACGGTGGATGACGGGTAGCTGGTCGGGTAGAGCCTCAGGGTGCAGTTGTGCTTTTCGAGCTCCCTGTCGAGCTTCTCCCACACCATTCCTGACTGGACGGTAGCGGTGAGGTCCTTCTCATTGATGTTGAGGACACGGCTCATCCGATAGAAGTCCACGACGATGCCCTTTTTAAGGGGCAGGGCGCCTCCGTACCCTGACGATCCCTTTCCCCTGGGCGTCAGAGGGACCCGGTGCCTGTACGCCCACTGCACCAGCGCGGACAGCTCTTCTTCCGTCTGCGGCTGGACCACTGCGTCGGGCGTGGTGTTTCCGATGAGGGGCCGCACCAGGCTGGGCACGGCCGCGATGTCATGGCCGTACAGTATCCGCTCGGTTCTGCTGAAATTCACCCTGTCGCCGAATGTTTCATTAAGAAACGATCGAAGTTTTCGAATGCTCATTTCAAGTTCCTCCATTATTCTGGGAATTATGATCGATGAACGGCCGCTCGTGCTGAAGGCGGCGGAAGCTGCGTGCTACAGAAGGTCTTTTTTCCGGTGCTGAGGTCGGTTCGATAAAGTTGATGAATTGCTACCGAAGAGGATCCAGCGCTTGTGAAAAGCCCGTTTGATCAGAGATATGAGGTTCCTGTCCGGAAGACAAAGACCGGACATCACCGATCTGCATGTAAAAAATATACAACCCGTTGATTTCCAAGTCAAGGAAACCTGATTTTTACCACAGCGCGTCCGTCCTTCCGATAGGAAAGCCCCTAAACCCCGGAGCTCTGCTCCGGGGTCCCTACAGCCCAGAAGGGTCGCGTGAATCAATTAACTTGGAAAATTTTCCTAAGATTCGATTCCCGAAAGTTATTGCGCAAAAACACCTGCCGCTCTACGCTTTTCCCGCTATCAGGAGTGGAAAGGAGATATACATGTTCGGGTGGCTTGGATTTCATCAAACGCCTTCAAAAAAAGGCGCGTGAATTTTTTATTACATGAGGTGACATCTATGCAAAGGAATAAGATAGTGTCTGTGATTTTTTCTGCGGCTTTCATGCTATCGCTTCCGACGATATCGACCGCAGCCAGAAAAGAGATAAAGCTGGTTAAGCCGTCCCTGGACGGAGGCATTCCCCTGATGACCGCGTTGAGCAGACGGCAATCATCGCGGTCCTTCTCCGCCCGTGCATTGCCGGGCCGGATCCTTTCGAACTTGCTCTGGGCGGCCGACGGGATCAATCGGCCTGATGCCGGCAAAAGAACCGCTCCGAGCGCCATGAATAAACAGGAAATAGATATCTATGTGGCGATGGAAGAGGGTTTATACATTTATAATGCCCGGGACCATGCGTTGGATCTGGTCGTTGCAAAAGACATACGTGGCCTGACCGGAAAGCAGGCTTTCGTAAAAAACGCCGCCCTGGATATCGTTTACGTCGCCGATATGAACAGGGTGGCCAGCGGCGATCGCGAAGAAAAGCTCCTATACGCCGGCGCGGATACAGGTTTTATCGGACAGAACGTATATCTTTATTGTGCGTCCGAGGGGCTTTCGACCGTCATACGGGCGTATATCGACAAGGAGGCACTGGGGAAGGCAATGAAACTGAAATCAAACCAGATGATCATCCTTTCCCAAACGGTCGGGTATCCGGGAACCTAATGATTTATGGGCACCTATTCGTTCACCGTGGCCTGATTACGACATGCCGTTTATTCTTGATATCGCCGGATTAGATATGTATCTTTATAAAATGGCATGCAGGGAATGAAAGACAAGAGGTGTGCTTTATTATTGGGAATAATAGGAATAATGGCTATGACCTTGCTAGATGCATATCCACGTACGAACAACGATCTTGACGCCAGGGTCGAATCCTGGCTGAAAAAGCAGAAGAGAAGCTGGCATGATTATAACGTGCCGTACGTGGACGGGAAGACCCTTCACGATATCATCATAAAAAACGGCTATACCTCGGCCCTCGAGATCGGGACCTCGACCGGACACTCGACCGTCTGGATCGCGTGGGCGATGAGCAGGACGGGCGGCAGGGTCATCACCATCGAAATCGACGAGGCGAGGCGACGGAAGGCGCTGAAAAACATTCAGGAGGCGGGGCTGTCAGCGTTTGTGGATTCGCGCCTCGGCGACGCGCACGAGCTGGTGAGGAAGCTGCCCGGACCGTTCGATTTCGTTTTTTCCGACGCCGACAAGGAGTGGTACAAGCAGTACTTCATCGACGTGGATCCCAAGCTCAAGCCCGGGGGATGCTTCGCCACGCATAACGTCATCGACGGCCTTTCGGACGAGGAATACCTGCGCTATGTCCGTGCCCGCCCGGATTATGAAACGACCATCGACCGGAAGAGCGGGGCGGGGATCATGGTCAGCTACAA
>CAZHAD010000125.1:4355-6447 GCA_964529965.1 uncultured Leptospirales bacterium
TGAGGGCAAGACGTCATCTCAGGCTTATTTTCAGGCCGTCCGCCTTCATCTGCAGAAGCGCTTCCGCGTTCCCGCGAGCGTCATCAACCGGGTGGTGCGTGTGCTTCGTCTTTCTCAGGTGCTTGAAATTGGAAAATGCGTCTTTGACAAAGCCTTTATAGAGCGACCCGAGGTTGGTCGAGCCGTATCCGAAGGGATTGCCGCCCGTGAAGTGGTGGAAATACCAGTTGATGAACTGCCAGTCGAACCCGGTGTTGTCTGAGATGAACAACGGTCGCCCTTTGCTGTTCGCCGATATCCACGCCGCGAAATCATTCATAACGGTTTGGGGATCGTCGAACGTGAGCGTTTCTTCGCGGCTGATGCCCGTTACCGCAAGGGACTCCGGGATCCATCGTTCCGACACCGGCCTCAGCCTGCCGTAAAAAACCTTTTCGAGCGACGGCTCGACCACGAGCGCGCCGAAGCTGATCATCGAGTAATCGCCCGGTATCGGCCCGTCCGCTTCCACGTCTACCATTATGTAGCTCATATACCCCCCGCCGGAAGTAAAAAATGTGAGGCCCGCGGCGCCTGAAATTCGATGGATGCTTCGGACCTTACGCGGGGTCCTCGAGCGCCTCCTGGACGAGCGCCGTGTCGAGATATTCGGTCAGCTCCCGCATTGTGCCGTCCTCAAGCCGGATGACGTAGCAATAGGTGTTGCGGTACGGCTTTCCGGTTTTGGTCGTGGCCTTGCCGCGGCTTTCAACCACCACGTAGTCGTCCTCCGCGATAATACGATGCGCGGTGTTCGTATACCGGTCCGCAATCTGGGAAAACAGCGGCTTCATCAGCTCGTCGAGGACCACCTGCTTGCCGCAGTACGTCCTCGACCATTTGGTGCTGCCGATGATGGTCCAGGAAAAGTCATCGGCCCAACTGTCGATGAACGGCTTTCCGTTCCCCCCGGCCATCTCGGAAAAAATCTGCTGCACGAGTCGCTTGTTTTCTGCTGCTCCCATGACATCCTCTCCCGGTGCGTACTAACAATGGTTATATTGATAATATACAGAAATTCCGTATTTTTCCATCATTCAAACAGGTTTCGATGTTAATTTGTCAGAATTTTCGGCCGGTGATCAGGGTCCGGTCTGCGGCCACGTCTGCGGTTTTTATGCGCGTAAACCCGGCCGACTTCAGCATGTCGCCGATTTCCCTCGTGGAATAGCATCTGCCCTCGGTCGAATGCATGAGGAGGCAGGAATACTCGGCGACGGACCGCGGCCCGTCCTTGCGCTCGTTCAGGTGGGCGTCAAACACCGCTATGGTCCCGCCCGGCTCCATGCTCCGGAAGGAGTTTCCCGCCAGCTTCTCCACCGCATCTCGGTCCCAGTCGTGGAGGGTGTTGGCGAAGAGGTGGACGTCGAATCCTTTTGGAAGGCCTTCAAACATATCGCCGGCGATGACGCGCACCATGGAGGTCATGCCCTTGGATTCGATGGAGCGGGCCGCCGCACGGTCCACCGGTGGTTTTTCAAACACCGCGGCGGCAATGCGGGGATAGCGCCGCGCAACGGCGCAGGCGTACGCGCCCGACCCGCCGGCCACGTCGAGAAGCGAGGCATGCCGGCCGGGCTTGAGCTTTTGCGCCAGCCTGCGTCCGAGAAAAGCGCCGCGGCTGTCCATGGCAAGGGTGAAGGAACCGGCGAACGCCGGGTCCTGCATGCGCGTCGCCCAATCGTCTCCCCCCTTTCTGCTCGACCACCCGGCAGGCCTTCCGGTCCTTAGTATCTCGAAGAATTCCCTGCACTGAGGGCGCTCCTTAAGTGAGGCGTAATAGGGCGCGAGGCTTTCAGGGGCGCCACGTGCAAGAAATTTTCCGGACAGGCCCGTCAGGCCGTACCTGTCGCCGTGCTTTCGGATCAAATCCAGGGAACGGAGGAGGGACAGCAGGACGTCCGCAGGCCGGGGCCTGATGTTTAATTTTTCGCAGATTTCGTCGAAGGTTTTCTGGCCTTTTTTCAGGAACGTGAAGAAATCGAGGTGCGCGACCGCGCACACGAGCAGGTCGGCGGCATAGATCGAATCCCTGTATCCGAGCAGGCGGCCC
>CAZHAD010000126.1:0-6444 GCA_964529965.1 uncultured Leptospirales bacterium
TTCTGCTTTCATCGGGTCGTCATCACGTTACCAACAAACCTTTCAACAGCCGCCCGGCGCCCGATGAGAAACAGATAGAATCCCGTCATGTATGGTCCCAGTCCCGCTGCACGAACGTCCGGCTTGAACCGGATACTCCCATTCATGTTTTGCCGACAAGCTTCGAAATGCATTTGACTCTTGTCACGATATGGGCTTAAATGTTTCAATCATGACAAAAGAATCATTCTCCCGCATATACTGGACCGCCATATTGATGGTGCTGGGCATCGTAGTTTTCCGGGCCACCGCCTATCCTGAAACGGCCGGTGACTTCGCAAAAATTGCGGGCGGAGCTGTTAATGATACTGAAAGCAGCGCCCTCTCAAAAAACAAGGAGAGCGAGCTCCAGGAGCACGACAGGGCCGGCACGGACGCCTACAATAAAAATGACTTCAAAACCGCGCAGAAAGAGTTTCTTGCATCAATAAAGCTTTCGATCAAGCTGTTCGGAGAATACAGCGCCCAGACCGCGCACCGCTATAACAGCATGGCGCTCGCGTGCTATCACCAGGGCGAGTATGACCGCGCCGTCGGGTATTATGAAAAGGCCCTGGACATCTACCGCAAGGCAGGAGATGAGTCGGGCCTGGAGGCGGCTTTCTCCTACCATGGCCTGGGACAATGCTATCAGTTCAAGGGCGAGTATGACAGGGCCATAGAGCTTTTCTCAAAGGCGCTCGGCATTTACCGGAAAGACCCTGAAAAAAACGACGGATATATCGGCACGGCTTATTATGATACCGGAGTCGCCTACCAGTACAAGGGGGAGTACGGGAGGGCGGAGGATTATTTCAACAAAGCCCTGGTCGTTTCCCGAAAGGCCTTCGGAAGTGACCATGCCTATGTGGCGACCCTCTATTACGCCCTCGGCGAAATATCGAAGTTCAGGGGCGATTTCAGTTCTTCCATCGAGTATTACCAAAAGGCCCTTGGCATTTACCATAAGGCATACGGCGGCGACCACCCGTACGTGGGCACCGCATATTACGCTCTGGCGTATGCGTATGAGAACAGGGGCGAGTTCGAGAAGGCGGTCGCCTATTACGAGCGGGCCCGCCGGATCTACATCGCCGCGTACGGAGAAAAACATCCCCACGTCGCCGTCGCCTGCCACGGGCTCGGCAACGTCTACAACGCCATGGGGGAATACGACAAGGCGATAACCAACTTTGAAAAGGCGGTTGAGATTTACCTGTCAGTATTCGGGGAAAACCACATCAATACCGCGGCCTCCCTGAACGGACTCGGGTCCGCATACCGGGCCAAGGGCCGGTACGACAAGGCGCTCGTCTATTTCGAAAGGATGCTCGCCATACAAAAGAAGGTCCTGGGAGAAAACCATCCTGAGACCGGCCATTCCTACGTCGGGATCGGAACGGTGCTCTGGAAGATGGGCGCTTACGACAAGGCGCTCCGGTATTTTGAACGGGCGCGCACCATATTCTCCCGCGCACTGGGAGAACGGCATCCCAACGTGTCACACGTCCTTATGCTGACCGGACGGCTCTATCGTTCCATGAACAAAATCGAAAAGGCGCGTGTATACCTGGAGCGCGCCCTTTCGCAGTTTCGCGAGAAATCGCTTCGCACGAACATCATGAGCGCCTCGGATGCCCTCGGCGTTCTGTACCTGGATGCCGGCGACCCCCGCAGGGCGCGGCCGTACTTTGAGGAATCCATCGGGGAAATCGAAAAAGCCAGGATCGAGGCGGGCGCGGACAAGGTCGAGTTCATGAGACGCTACATCAACAGCTATTATTATTCAATCAGGTCCAGCGCCATGATGGACGATTGTGAGGCGGTGTTCGGCACGGCCGAGGCCATGCGGGCGCGGGGCTTCCTCGACCGGATGTCCCTTACGACCGCCCTAGCCGTGGAAGGCATACGAAAGGCGGACCGGGAAAAGCTCACCGCCCTTAACGATGAGATCGAAAACCTCGCCTCGCGCAGGAGCGCAGAAATCCGGAAGCCGTCCTCGGAACAGGACGCAGCCGCGATCGTCCGCATCTCGACGGAGCTTGAGCAAAAAGAGAAGGCCTTCGGCGAGCTGGACGCCAGGCTCATGAAGAATGAAAAATACCGCAGCCTGAGAAAGCCGCATATAGCCGATCTGGCCGAGGCGCGGAGTGCGTGCGGGCCGGATTCGGCGATACTGGAATATGTAATCTGGGAGGAGAACAGCGGCGAGCCCTCCTCCCACCGGCAATCCTACTGCCTGGTGATCACGAAGCGCGGGCAAAGGCTTGTGCCCCTTGACAGGGATTTCGACTATACCGGCACGATAATGAAATTTCGCGACGCAATCACGGGCCGGGGCGGAACAAAGGAGAGGGACGACCTGGGCGTGCTCCTGTATGAAAAGCTGATCGCGCCTGTTGAAAAAGAGACCGCCGGGGTGAAACGAATCGTCATCATTCCCGACGGAGCGCTCGCGTTCCTTCCCTTCGACGCCCTCAGGCAAAGCATCGACGCCCCCTATCTGTGCGAACAATTCACGATATCGCTGAACCCCTCGGTATCGGTCATGCTGATGGTGAACAAGAGGAAGGTGCGCGCCCGCAGAAAAGCGTTTCTCGCATTCGGAGGAGCGGTCTATTCCACCGGCGGCGGGGAAAGACGCGGGAAGCACCGGATAGCTCAGAACAAAGGGGTGACTCTCAAATCAAAGGAATACTTTGTCGGTGAGGGAACTAAAGGAAGGCCCATCTACTACCGGAACCTTGGGCTGCAGTGGGACAACATACCAGGCACTCTCGAAGAGGTGAACGAGATCGATAAAAGCGTATATAAAAGGAAAAAAACTCGTGTCATCAGGGGAGCGGCGGTGTCTGAATCCAAGATCAAGGAGCTTTCGAAGCATGACGAGCTCATGCGGTATAAATCGATACATTTCGCCTGCCACGGATATTATGACCCGGATATGCCGTCGTATTCAGCGGTGGTCCTGTCGGAGGTGTCCGGAAGCGTGAAGTCGACGGAGGACGGGTACCTGTCGGTGCCGGAGGTGGTGCTGCTGAAGCTGCAGGCGGACATCGTGAATCTTTCGGCCTGCGAGACCGGCCTCGGCAGAATCGTGCAGGGTGACGGAATCATCGGGCTTGCGCGCGCGTTCCAGGAGGCGGGCTCCAATCGCGTCGGCGTCACCCTTTGGGAGGTCGCCGACGAGCCGACCAAAAATTTTATGATAGGAGTGTATCGCAGGGCGGTCCGGGGGAAGATGAGCTTCGGGGACGCGGTGTCGGAAACAAAGCGGGAGTTTATCAGATCGCGTGCGTTCAACGATCCCTATTTCTGGAGTGCGTTTGTCCTCTACGGCAGGTAGCCGTCCGAACGCAGGGCGCGCGAACTTCGGGCGGATCATATCGATCACCAGACGCGTGCAACGAAAAAAGTCATTGGGGCGTAGCACCATGAAGTCTCGTACAATATCAATTGCGGCCATAGCGGCGTTACTCACGGGCTTTCTCCATGTTCCACAGAGGCTGGACGGTAAAACCGCGCCTTCAGCGGCCGGCTTTGTCGCCGGGATCCGGGGCAAGGCATACATCTTCCGAAATAAAAACACCATCATGATATCCGGTATGGACCTGCTCTACCCGGGAGATTCGGTGAGGGTGTCGAAGGGATCCACCGCCAGGATCACCATGTGCGGGAACAGGGGCTATGAAATACGCGGCGGCGCCAGTTTAATCATACGCGCCTCGGGAATTGCATTCAGACACGGCAGGCCGTACAAAACATACGCGGTCGTAAAAAAGGCATGCATCGCGGCGCTCGATGTGTTCAAAAAAAACGAAAGGAAGCTTCCCGTTATGATCGCCGCAGCGGACAGGGGAGTCCTCTCTCTCAGGTCCAGACTGCAAAACGAACGGTTCAGCGTGTACGTGCTCAGGGGGCGGAAGCGGCCCCCTTCCATAGAGCTTTACGGCGACCGGCTGATGCCCCGGAAGCCCTTTGTTGTATGGGCCCCGGTCGAAAAGGCGGCCTCATACAACGTCGTGTTAATGGAAGGTGATAAAGCGATCTGGAAGGCCGTGATGCGTAAAAACAGTTTCGTATTTCCGGAAGGAGCGCCGCACCTCGAAGAGGGTCGGGAGTACGGCATCTCGATTGAAGCGGTATCCGAACAAGGGGATGTACTGGCGCGGGGAAACGGTACGCTGTCGCTTTTCAGCAAGGAGGAGCTGGAATCGCTCAAACATGAAGAATCAGCCATCATGGCACTATATCCCGATAAAGCCCCCGAACGGCAGATTCTATTGGGGAAACTATATGAAGCTCACGGGCAGCCGGCCCTCGCGCTCACCTGTTACGAAAGTGCCCTGTCGCTTGACAGGGGCAATGCAGGTCTTAAAGAGCGCATCATACTCCTGAAAAATATACTTGAATGAAATCAAAACGCATATGGAGAAAAAAAAAATACGCTTAGCAGGGAACACCGCCATACTCCTAGCGAGCTTCGCCGCAGTGGCGTTGTTCGGCAGGACGGGCATGTATTCCCACATTGAGCACAAGATTTTCGACAGCTTCTTTCATCTCAGGGACTCTCTTTTCCCCTCCGAACCGCTCGATACCCCGGTGACCATCGTGGGCATCGACAAATCAACACTGGATGCCTACAGGGCTCCGGTCATCTTCTGGGACAGGGAATTTGCGGAAACCATACGGACAATCGCGTCCGCCCGCCCCCGCGCGATCGGTTTTGACGTGCTCCACCTCGCCCAGGCGGATTCCGCATCTTACAAGGCACGAAAGGAACGATTGAAAAAAACGATACTTGCCACGCCAGACATGGTGCTGCCGTACTCGGCCAAAACCGGCGATATACCGATTTACATCTCCCGGCACCTTGAAGACACGATCGGCCTGGGCGCAGTAAAGGAACCCGCTCACAGAATCAATTTCCTTTCCATTGCCGAAGAAATCACCGGCTCAGGCTTCGGCTTTGTCGAGCTTCCCGAAGACGACGACGGCGTCATCCGGCGGGCGGCGCTGACCGGCGGAAGGGACGGGGCTGAGGCAAGCTTCCCTCTCAGGCTCTTCATGCAATACCATGGCATCGCAATGAGCACTATGCGCGTGAAGCGCGACCATCTGTACGCGGGGAGCCACGTGATTCCCCTTGACCGGGGCTCTCTCATCATAAACTTTCCGGGCCCGCCGGGCGCCTTTCCGGCAATTCCCATGATCGAGGTGATCAGGAAAAAAAAAGATCCCGCCTTCCTCGCCAGGCACTTCAGGAACAGGGCGGTGCTCATAGGAGTATGGGACCGGATGCTGATGGACATACATAACACTCCATACGTGTCTTATACAGAAGGAAAAATCAGCGGCATGTACGGAGTGGAGATCATCGCCGGCATTCTCGATACCATGCTGCGCCGGCGGTATATCCTGCGAAGCGGAACCCTCACGGCCCTTGCGCTCTGCCTGCTCTTCGCCCTGGGCGGCGTCATGCTGACGAGGATACGCGCGGTCAGGGGTATCGCGGTCGTGGCTGTTGCGGAGTCGGCGTATCTGGCCCTCGCCTTCTCCCTGTTCGTGCTGTTTCGTTACGAGATCGCCGCGATCCTGCCCCTCCTGGCCCTTCCCGTCGGCTTCGGCTCAGGCTACCTGTTCGAACACCACATCATCGGCAAGGACAGGGCACTGCTGCAGAGCGTGTTGAGAAGCTATCTTGACCCCCGCGTCGTGGAGCGCGTCGTCAGCCACGGCGATACCGGCATCCTCAAGGGTCGGCGGCGGGTGATCACCGTTCTTTTCTCCGACATACGCGATTTCACCTCCCTGTCAGAGAACATCAAGAGGCCGGAGGTGGTGGTGGAGATCCTGAACGTGTATCTATCGGAAATGTGCGGGATCATCCTCGCGGCCGAGGGGTGCGTGGACAAATTTATCGGCGACGGCATCATGGCTTTCTGGAACGCCCCCAATGACGTGGACAACCACGCGGCAAAGGCGGTCAGGTGCGCCCTGGACATGCAGGAGAGGATGCATGCGGTAAACGATACGCTCCTCCGGAAGGGCCTCGTCGGAGAGGAGCTTAAAATCGGCATCGGCATCAATACCGGCGCAGCGGTGGTCGGTAACATCGGAGGGGAGACCAAGAACGACTATACCGCCATCGGCGACACAGTGAACCTGGCATCGCGCCTGGAGGGAAAGACCAAGGATCTCAGGTGCAATATTATCATCAGCGGGACCGTATTTGAGGAGGTAAGCGCCATGGGCTTCCCGTTTAAGCCCCTTGGAAGGATCGAGGTGAAGGGGAAGAAAAACAAGGTGAGGATCTTCGGGATAAAGGGGGAAACCCGCTGACTGTAAAATCCTACATGAACCTTTCGAATCGCTCCTTCTTTGCCTTGCATACGGGGCACACCTCAGGAGGCTCATCCCTTGCGC
>CAZHAD010000127.1:0-2081 GCA_964529965.1 uncultured Leptospirales bacterium
CTATCAATTTTTGTTAATTCAAAATCACAATATCCGGGAATTGACGCACCATGGATATTTGTTACTATGAGATGTGTGCGGCAGGCCAATACAACATCAGGGTGCCATGAGCGGTACGTATCGTGTTTTGACTCAACAATACGGGCATGAAATAAGTGCAGACGGTCATACGGTATGATTGCGGTAGATGCAGACATCAGGAGGGATGCGTCGGTCCTTCTCCTTCCCGTGCAGGACATGGTGGGAGCGATTCAGAAAACCGAAAGCCTCATTGCCGAGCTCACCCATCCGAACATTGACTGGAAATATGTTACCACCGGCCTCAGGAACTATCTCTTTGACTACATCTATGATCTTCTTCCTCATACGAATACGGTTATGCCGGTTGTGTGCGGATATCTCAGGGAATCCACCCTTCGAAAGAAGGCATCGGGAATAAGGGCGTGCGATACGTTTTTTGACCGGTATATCTTCGTGATGAACAAGGTGCTCGACGGGAATGATCAATTCCGAGAGCTCATGTCTTTTTTCGATTCGCGGATTCATGATTACCTGTCTCTCCTCACCCTGCTTTCCGAGGAAAATTTTTACTTTGAAAATATACATGATCGTTTTTTCACCTTCGGCGGCATAGTGTGCAGGTCCGGAGGAGTCAGCGGTGAAACGATCCGGGCGCTTGCGCAATTTATATTTCTCCAGTACCGCATATACATGGAGAGGGCGATCATCGTTCGGGAAGAGGAGATCGGCGAGCTTCATCAGGTGCTGAAGGATATCGAGGGGGGCGATCAGCTGGCCGGGCTGCTCACCGAGGTATCCGAAACCGCCTACCTGAGGAGGCTTGGTGAAATCGAGCTTCTGGCTGGTTCCAATTCCGCGGAAATATTCACACGAGGACCTGATCTCGCCGACTTCAAGCACAACACCCTGCTTTGGGAAAAAATTTGCCTCATGGCGACGCATTTTATCGAGACCGGCGAGATCGCCGATGACGGGGCTATCATCCATATATTCGAGTTCCTCATACGCAAGTCAAATGAAGGCGGAGACAGGAACCTCCAGCTCTTCATGTCCCGCACCCTGGCTTCCCTCTGCTCCATGCTGGTAAAAAGAGGCAGCTTTTCCCTGCTGCAGAAAGTGATCCTGCTGGTCATGCCTTTTCTTCTGGAGGAGATCGAGCGCGGCGGCAGGTACGCGAGCGCATTTTCAACCATCTATAATCTAGGCAAGTCGGTCATCGAGTCGGGGAACATAGGTCTCATTGATTTCTTTGAGGATATTCTTGTCCGTTCGAAATTCAGCTTTCCGGAGATATCCGGAATCGCCTCCGACTGGTCGGTCATCGTGAATTCAAGCCATCTGGAGAACATCCGCACATGGATGAGGCTCATCGAGATAAATCCGTCCTTGATGAAAAAGCTGTCGGCGAGCCTGATCGTGAACCTGCAGCTTTACGGTGTGTTCCTGAAAGACACGGACGTGTTCCAGCGTGACATATCAAGGCTGTTGAACAGCAATTACCGGGACGTGTTCTACCTCATCATTTCGCTTGCATCGATCTTTCCCGCCTTTTATCACGACATCGGGGCCACGGGCGACATCCGTTCCTTTACCGAGCGTATCGACACCAATCACAAGATGGACGACCTTATCCACTTCATGAGGAAGCAGGTGCATGTCGAGTCGAGCAGCCAGACGGTCGTATTGATTCAGCGGATAATGGAGTTCTGGATGACCGGGAAAAGGACCCTGCTGAAGAACATGGTGCCGCCCGAGGTCTACGACAATCTGGGAGAATTCTTCAAGCTGACCAATCTTGACAGGGAGGAGGCGCCGCGTACAATTTATGGTGAGGCGGTGAAGCATTTTCCCGAACACGCGGACAAGAAAATATGGGATTTTCTGAATGCGGTGGACGAGGACGACTTTATGAGCTTTGTTTCCGGCCGCGCCTTCGATGGGGTCTCTGATGCGGACAAGGATTTTGCCTTGAGATATTTACGTCTCTATTTCGAGACAAGGCTTCCCACTGAGATGACGAAGATTCTTCACTATATTAAGAACAATTTCGCCCATGACGT
>CAZHAD010000127.1:2181-6438 GCA_964529965.1 uncultured Leptospirales bacterium
CCGATACGATCGGCGCGCTGGACCTGCTCTTGAAGACCCAGCTTGTATTGAAAGACGATATTCTCCTTTCGAAACAGATGTTCGAGCCGCTGGATACCATAGATTTAAAGCGGCACGTGGCGTTCGGCATACCTTCCATGTACGGATCGTACAAGGAGCGAAAGTTCGATACCCTCAAGGTTTTTTTCCATATGAATCTGGTGAGGGTAAGATTTTTCGAAACAATCATCGAGGAAATGGACCTGTCGTCGGGCTCGCGGCAGGTATATATGGACGTAAAAAGGGTATTGAAGCTCTTTATCAGAACCTTCGTGATCGACGGGCTTGCCAACCAGGAGATGCTGAACTATAACAACTTGTTGGAAACGCCGAACCTGACCCTCACCCAGCTTCGCGATATAGTAACCCACACCCTTACGATTCATGGTGAGATATCGGACCGGTTCAATGAAACCTTCAAATACGTATGCCGCGAGGCGATCCGCAACATCGGCGTCGATCGGATCGCCAGGCAGTATATACCGCGCGACAAACCGGAGAGCATCGAGGTAATCATCGATCGGTTCGTACGGAGCCAGATTATGCAGTCGCCCCTGCTCCAGCTTTTTGACAATTTCCTCATATCGCTGAAAGACCTGATCGTGCACGAGATCGGCGACAAGGGCGACAACGTCTGTCTCAATGAATGCCAGCGGCGGCCTCAATGGGAGAACAGCGTGGGTGAGGTCATCAGGCTGCTGGATGACCCGAGCGATCCCTTCGACCCGTACGAACCCTGTGACAGGGACAGCTACGCCCAGATTCATGATATCAAAAAGATTTCCGAATTTCACGACGAGGTCGATCGTTACGCGCCGGTCTGGGAGATCGGAAGCAAGGCGCACGGGCTCCTTTTTATCGCCAACATGGAGGGGGTAAATGCTCCGCCGGGCATCATACTTTCGTCCGAGCTGTACAAGCGGCTCGGCAACGCCATAGTGGATGACGTCGAATCGCGCCAGCAGATGATCTACCTCCTGAAGCGTTATGTGGACAAGTTCACCGGCAACCGTTTTGCCAACCCCCGAAACCCCCAGCTTCTGTCGGTCAGAAGCGGCGCGGTTTTTTCGATGCCCGGAGTGATGGACACGGTCACCAATGTCGGCATGACAAGCGAGATTCTGGACTTTTACGCCCGTTCCGACCAGTGGTTCGCGTATGACTGCCATCGCAGGTTTTTACAGGACTTGTCGATCTCGTTTTACGGAATGGAGCGGAAGGTGTTCGAAAACCTGATATACGATTACAAGCGGGACGTCGGCGTTGATTTAAAGGAGAAGATGACCGGTGAGCAGATGGCGGAGCTCACGATACAATACCGTTACGTGATCCATAAACGCGGCTTCTATATTCCTGAGGAGCCCTACGAGCAGCTTCTTTATTCAATCGTGTCGGTGTTCCGCTCATGGAATTCGCCGGTGGCGCGCAGGTACAGGGAGCTGGTGAACATTTCAGACGATTGGGGCACCGCGGTGATCATTCAGAATATGGTGTTCGGCAACGCCTCACCGGACAGCATTACCGGGGTCGTCCACAGCCGGTACCACGGCAACGAGAAGATAGACCTGTTCGGCGAATACAAGACGCGGGCCCAGGGCCATGATCTCGTCAGCGGGGTGGCCCGCGTTTTTCCCATAAGCCTGGACCAAAAAAGGGTATACAGAAAATTTGCGCATATGCCTTCCATGGAGGAGGATTTTCCCGTTTTGTACAACATGCTTTTCAATGCCGTGCAGAGGATTCGGGACAAGTGGGGCAACGATTTACAGATAGAATTCACCATCGAGAAAAATACCCTGTATATCCTTCAGGTAAGGGGGATGGACAACCATATTTTCCAGGTGGAGGTGCTGGAGGAAAGCGCCGAGGAGCTTGAGCCTTGCCTGCTCGGTCAGGGCCTTGCGGCGTCAGGAGGCGTCGTGTCCGGGCGCGCCGTGTTCAGCATCGGCCGTATCGATCTTCTGCGAACGAGATATCCCAATGATAAATTAATACTCGTGAGGCCTGAGACGAACCCTGAGGATGTCGTGGGTATGGAGAAATCGGACGGCATACTCACCTGCATTGGCGGGATGACCTCCCACGCCGTTTTGCAGATGCGCCGCCTATCAAAATCCGGTGTGAGCGATTTTTCCATCATGCATATAGACGAGGATCGGAATCAGGCGTACGTGGAGGGAGCGTCGGCCGGGAAGGAAATGGTGTCTATCAGGGAGGGAGATTTTATAACGATCGACGGATCGACGGGGAATGTGTATGTGGGATTTCATAAAACACGAGAACTCGGACCGTATGTGGATTTTCCGGGTAGATATTAGACGATTAAGGGGGCGTGCGGAGTACGCACCATTAGCATGAGGATGAATGCCCCCCCTTTTTCAAAACAATATAGGGGAGATATTCAATGAGCACAATATCATCAAAATCGCCGGTCGGCATAAACGGCATCGGCAGGATAGGAAAGCTGTTAACGTGGATAATGTCCGCGATGGAGAACCTGGATGAGATCGTGATTTCAACGGGAAGGAAAATCGGCAAAAGCCCGGAAGATCTGGCTACCTACCTCGCGTTTGATTCCACCTACGGTCCCTATGCGCGGTTCATGTTCGGCTGCCGTAAGGAACAGGCGCTTGAGATAAAAAACGATACCATTTACATGAACGGCAAAAAGCTGATCTGGCTCAATGAAGCCCGGTACAGGGTCCCGCACGCCATACCATGGTCCAGATACGGTGTCGAGATCGTGTTTGATACCACGGGAAAGATGACGGATCCCTCATCCAATGAGGAAAATTCCCTGAGGGGCCATCTGAACAACGCGAAGAAGGTCGTGCTCACGGCGCCGTTCAAGATCAAGAACAAGGGGGCCACTCCGCCCGAGGATGCGGTCACGGTCGTGGGAGGGGTCAACTTCGACAGGTACGATCCGGCGGTCCACAATATAATCTCCAACGCCTCGTGCACCACCAACTGCTGCGCGCCGCCCATCAAGGCCCTGGTTGAGCATTTCGGCGATAAGTTCATGTCATACGCGCTCACCACCGTGCATGCGTCCACCAATTCCCAGAGCGTGCTCGACGTACTGCCCAAGGACGGAGAGAAGGACTGCCGCAAGACCAGGAGCATATTGAACAACATCATACCGTCCACGACCGGGGCCGCCAATGCGGTCATAGAGGTGATCCCGCAGATACGGGAGCTGGGGATCGGTTCCCAGGCCTCATCGTTGCGCGTGCCCACAAACACGGCCTCGATCGTCATCCTCGACATATCGCTTATCGGAGAATACGACAACGCATACATTCACGGTATATTCAGGAAATACAGTGAGCGGAATCCGGGCATCATGTGGTATTCGGACAAGCAGCTGGTGAGCTCGGATATAATCGGCAACGCCCATTCAACGATTTACGACGCTCTTTTCACGCACCGGCGCACCGCGAAGCGTGACGACAAGCTCTATACCATGGTGGACCTGAATTTCTGGTACGACAATGAGTTCGGATACGTCTGCAGCCTCGAAAGGCTGTATGATCTGATTATCGGTAAAGGTTGATATGCTGACGGCCCGGCGGCCGCTTTTACCCTGGGCATATCCTGAAACCGGGGCCGGCGGGCCGCCGGTTGTCAGCCGACCTTGACGAGCTGCTTGCCGAGATTGTCGCCCTTGAACAGCCCGAGAAAAGCCCGGGGCGCGTTTTCAAGCCCTTCGATGATCGTTTCCGTATATTTTATTTTATTCTCTTTGATCCATGCCGCAAGCTGCGACGTCGCCTCCCCGAAGCGCTCCGCATGGTTGCTCACGAGAAATCCCTGCATGAGGGCGTGGTGCGTCAGGAGAAAGGGCTGAACCCGGGGGCCGGTGGGAACGTCGACCGAGTTGTAGAGGGCTATCTGGCCACACAGGGGGATCCGAGCGCCGTCGTTGATCAGGGCCATCACCTGGTCGGAGATCCGGCCGCCCACGTTGTCGAAGTAGATGTCCACTCCCTTGGGACAGGCCCTCCGTAAAGGCTCGGTCAGATCCGACTCCGTGTTGTAATTGAAGGCCGCGTCAAAGCCGAGCTCGTCGACGAGGTATGCGACCTTTCGGTCGGATCCCGCGATGCCCACGGCCCGGCATCCCTTGATTTTTGCGATCTGTCCGACGATCATGCCCACCGCTCCCGCCGCTCCTGAAACGACCACGGTCTCGCCGGGTTTCGGCCGGCCGATATC
>CAZHAD010000128.1:0-6418 GCA_964529965.1 uncultured Leptospirales bacterium
TGTTGAATTCTGCATGATAGAACATAATCTGAGGTCGTTGGCGGCATGCCTCTCCGGGGGCACTGGGCCCCGTTCTCAAGCCTCAGGGCATCGCTTTTTTCAGCAATTCCGAGACTTGTTGAAGAACCGAAATACATTTGAATCCCTTCCTATGACGGGTGGGCGACCTCAATGAATGCGGCATTTTAACCGGATATGATATTGTCCGAAAGGGTTAACTCATCATGGAGCTAGAGGAATTTTTCAACAAAAAGCAGATCATAAAGCTAAAATCAACCGAAAAGCAACTGATTATAAAAGAGCTTGTGGACAAGCTTCAGGAGCTGAAGCTGATAAACAACAAGGAGCGCTATTACGCGCAGGTCATCCACAGGGAATCGCTGGAAAATACCGGCATCGGGAACGGATTCGCCATACCGCACGCGAGGACTGAATCTGTTTCAGAGCTCATATCGATTTTCGGCATACTCCCGCGGCCGATCGATTACCAGTCGATCGACAACAAACCGGTCAAGTACGTGCTCCTCAGCATATTCCCGACGGATATGAGCACGAAGTATCTTTATCTCATGGGCATGATGGCGCGTATTTTCTCGAATAAAGAAAAGAAGAAGCTGATAGACAATGAAACCGGCCCGGCGAAGCTCTACACTATCTTGAAAAGAGAAGCAAAAGCATACTATGAGTCGATTTCCGAAAAGGACAAATCGAGCGTCGGAAGGCTCGAGAACCTGTCAGGAGTCCCGTCGTCGGACCTTGACCTGCTGATACGCCTCGACAGCCTGTACCGTCAATACGATGAGGGAAACCACGGCGTATCCCTGAATAATAAGATCGAATCCCTGAAAAAGCTGATAGACAACCGGTCGTTGACCTATTATGAAAGGATGAGAAAAAAAAGGAATAATCCCTTTGCCATCGTCGAAAAGTTCAGCTGCTCCGGATGCCACATGGAAATCCCCCCGATTTATATCGAGCAGATAAAAGAGAGAAAGGGGATATCCCTGTGCACGCATTGCGGAAGGTTCCTGATACTTCTATGAGCCCATTTTTCATTGCCGCGTTATAAAATCCTCTAGTTTGTAATAAATCTCGATCGGAATCGGACTCTCTTTCATAAAATTTCCAATCACCTCATCCTTGTCGCCGTGAAAATCACTGCCTCCGGTAACGACGAGCCCGTACTTCTCGGCGAGCATGCGGTAATGTGCGGCCTGCTCTGCCGAATGCATGGCCGCATACGCCTCGATGCCCATGACCCCTGAGTTTATGAATTGCTTCAGTAGGACTTCAAACTCTACATAGTCGCTGCAACCAAGGGAAACCGGGTGGGCGATGACCGGTATGCCTCCTGATTCCCCGATCAGCGCAATGGCGGTGTCGAACCCTATCCTCTCCTTCTTCACGTACCCCGGTTTCCCCTTCACCAAAAAATTTTGAAAAATATCCCTTACCGATGAGGCGTAGCCGTGATTTACCATGACCCTGGCTATATGCGGCCTTCCGATTGCGCCTTCGGCTGACATGATCAGCACCTCTTCAATCGGAATATCTATATCATGCTTTTTCAGGTCCTCAACCATCTTATATGCACGCTCCTCCCTGAAGTCGGCAAGCCGCTTCACCTCGTTCCTGAGCCCTGCATGGGTATAATCGATATTCAGCCCCAGAAGGTGGAAAGAGCCCGCATCATAATCAATGCTGAACTCCACTCCCGGATAGAGCCTGATCCCCGCTCCTGCCGCGTATCCGACCGCCTCGGGCAGACCGTCTACCGTATCGTGATCGGTTACCGCCAGGGCGATGAGTCCGTTATCCTTCGCAAGATCGATCAGTTCATGAGGTGAGTAGATACCGTCCGATGCCCTGGTATGCGTATGAAGGTCTATCTTTTTCACGATTACATAATTCCGCTATGACTTGATCCGTGCTGAAATAAATATACGATTAATATCGGAATATCCGTTAATTTCTACTTTTTTTTAGTCAAATTACGTCCAGAAGCAGCCATGGTGACACATATTTCATTTTAAAATATCAAAAAGATATGCATGGGTCACTCAAAATTAAACAGAAAGCCTGAAAAATCATCTTCTGAAGCTGAGAATAATGGAGGTTCCCACACCCACGCTGCTTTTTATCTCTATCGCGCCTCCATGCGCTTCTATTATTTTTTTGCAGATTGAAAGCCCGAGGCCGTATCCGCCGGTTTTTCTCGATCGGGAATCGTCTGCACGGTAAAAGGGCTCGAAAACATACGGAATGTCCCTTTCCGCAATGCCCGGGCCGTGGTCCCGAATCTCGATACTAAGCATATCTTCAGCACCACCGAAAAAAATTTCCACCGGATTTACATCCGCATTTGAATATTTCACGGCATTTTCCATGACATTCCGGATTACGATCTTCATCCATGTCCTGTCTCCCCGCGCCGTTACCGGCGATCCCGGGTTCTCCATCTTTAACGCGGCATTTTTAATATTCAGGTCATTGGCAATTTCGTTTATCAGGAGGATGACATCGATTGCTTCAGTTTTCGAGTTTCCGTTCAGGTACGCGAGCCGCTCGGTCTCCAGTATCTCGGAGATCATCTGTTCCATCTCATTTACCTCTTCTTCAATGCTCCCGCGCAGCCTCTCTTCTTCGATAAATTCAATTGCCACCCTGATCCTCGTAAGCGGTGATCTGAGCTCATGGCTCACATCCAGTAAAAGCTTTTCCTTGGATTTCAGCATATCTTTCAGCTTGTTTTTCATATCGTTGAAAGATTCAGTAAGCTCTCCAAGCTCGTCCCTGCTGCGTACCGATGCCTGATACTCAAGATTCCCCTCTGCGATCTCATGGACACCCCTCGAAAGGAGCTTTACCGGATGTAGAATTCTTCTGATCACCAGGTATACCGCCGCGAAAATTATGGTCAGCAGCAAAAATAGAACAATAAGGTATCGTTCATCCCATTTCAATGGGGTCCTCGATTTGACAAACATGAACGTATAGCCGTTTTTTGCTTCCAGAAAAATAAATGCCCCTTTATTAAAACCGATCAGGGCATTCTGTGTGTTTCTGAAAGAATAATCTCGTTTCACGGAACTGATGCTGGGAATATGATCTGATGAGGCCCATTGCATATGAGCGCCGCTGATTGATATGTCAAATCCCGTTCTGTTCGATATTTCGAAGGCCCGGGCGATGTCAGGCGGAAAGCCGATCTCGTCAATCAGGTAGTCTGCGTAGATTTTTATATTTTTCTCCAAGAGAATTTTCCTGGGATCATAAAGAAGATGAAACCTGAAAAATCCCGCCACGAGCAGATTAATGACGATACCGGTGGTAATAATGACGAGAAAAAGCTTGGTGAAAATTGAAATCCGTATTTTCATGCCGGTCATCCGTCGCCATCGAGGCTGCCGATGAATTTATACCCCGCACCCCAAATCGTCTTTAGGTAAAGTGGATTTTGTGGGTCGTCGTCAAGCTTGCCCCTCAGACGGCTTATCATGACATCTATCGATCGATCAAAGGAATCGGCGTCCAACCCCTTGATTTTTTCGAAAATCATATCCCTGCTCAATACCACTCCGGGGTTTTTTGTGAAGAGGGTAAGAATTTCAAATTCCATAGTGGTCAGATCAACCGACCTCCCTTCCAGTTTGACCTCGTGCCGCTGGTAATCGATTTCAAGCCCGCCGAAGCTCGCCCTGTCCCGTTTCCTTTCCCCTGAACTTCGCCGTAATATCGATTGGAGCCGCGCCACCAGTTCACGCGGCTCAAACGGCTTGGGCAGATAATCATCCGCGCCCAACTCAAGACCGACAATGCGGTCTGCTACCTCTCCGCGTGCGGTGAGCATAATTATAGGAATACTGGATAATTTCCTTATCCTCCGGCAGACCTCAAAGCCGTTCATGCCGGGAAGCATGATGTCCAGTATGATAATATCCGGATCAGTTTTTTTTAATTCCCTGAGCGCCTGTTCGGGCTCAGTAATGGAATTCACATCAAAATTGTATTTGGCCAAATAATCAGCCAGGAGGGCGTTGAGCTTGCGATCGTCGTCGATTATAAGGATTCTTTTTTTCATGGTACCGGAACGAGGGGCGCCGAGCGCCCCTCGTGATGAACTGATTAACTAATCCCAATAACGGTGTAATTTTTCCATTTTTTCGGCAAGCTTATTTTTTTGTTCGGGAGTCAGCATATCGTGGAACTCGATGATCTTATCGATAATAAACGGCTTAAGTTCATTCCTTATCTGTTCGTGCCTGCTGATCCAATTTTTAAGCGCATTTGCATCCAGCTTATCGCTTTTAATCAGCGCTATCGCCTGATTATATAAATCCTCCCGATCATTTCTGAAATTTTTCGTACGCGCCAGGATTTCGTCCTTTATTTTATTGAGCTTTTCCACCTGGTCCTTGGTAAGATCAAGCGTGTGAGTAAGCTTCTTTACGATAAACTCCGCCCTTTTTTCTGGCGATTTGTATAAAAAACGCTTTTTGGCGCAGCCTCCGATTGCAATACCTGCTGCAATGACCCCCGCAACAGCTGTAAGCTGAATCATTTTCCTTGTCATATAACGCTCCTTTTTATTAATTTTTTTCCTGGCTTTTCTGAAAAGCCGCTCAAATCTTTATGTTCAACTTAGATCGGAAGCATAAATATTTAATTTCAAATTGTAACAACTTGTAACCGATTTGTTTTTTTCAGAATTAAATTAAAATTTACTATTTTACAATTGTATTATTTATTGAATTTTTGGGACGGTTGGATTATTTTTGACGAAATTCATATATGGAGTTTACGACCAAATGGGTCAAGCACTGGAACGATTCAAGGAACAATGGGCGAAGATCAGCAGACTCGAGCAGGCTATCGCTGTATTGAGCTGGGACATGGAAACCTACATGCCCGAGAGCGGGGCAACGCCCCGCGCGGAACAGCTCGCCCTCCTGTCGGAGCTCGCACACCAGTGGCTCACCTCAGAGGAAACAGGACGCCTTATCGAGGACGCGGGTAATGAAGCGCGCGAGGGGGATTATTGTTCGGACGAGGTGAGCATGGTCCGGGTCGCGCGCAGGGCATACGACAAAAAGGTGAAGATCCCCCGCGACCTGGTCGCCCGGCTTGCGCGCATGACGCCGCTGGCGAACGCGATATGGATCAGGGCGCGGAGGGAATCGGATTTTTCACAGTTCGAGCCCGTGCTGTCCGAAATCATGGAGCTCAACAGGGAGCAGGCCGAATGTCTCGGGTATAAGGAAAACCGGTACGACGCGCTTCTCGATCTGTTTGAGCCGGAATTGACATCGGCCGGGGTCGACCTGCTTTTTAAGGAGCTGAAAGGCGGACTTATCCCCCTGGTCAGGGAAATTACCGGAGCAAAACAGGCTGCAGAGGCCGGTTTTCTCAACCAGAAGTTCAGCACCGCGCGCCAGGAGGACTTCGGCCTGCTGGTGCTGAAGGATATGCATTACGACTTTACAAGGGGACGTCAGGACAGGTCAGCTCATCCATTCACCACGTCGTTCACGCCCTATGACGTGAGGATCACGACGCGCTTCAGCGAGGAGGACCTTCTGTCCGCGCTCTTCAGCACCGTGCACGAAGGAGGCCACGCCTTGTATGATCAGGGGCTCCCGATAAACCTGGTCGATACCCCTCTGTGCCAGCCCATATCCCTCGGGGTCCACGAATCGCAGTCACGACTCTGGGAGAACATCGTGGGCAGAAGCAGGGCCTTCTGGAAGCATTATTTTCCGATAATCAAATCCTATTTCCCGGGCCAGCTGGATTCGGTGGATCTGGAGCGCTTCTATCGGGCCGTCAACCGGGTGAAGCCCGGGTTTATCCGGGTCGAATCCGACGAGCTCACGTATAATCTGCATATCTTCATCAGATATGAGATTGAAAAAGAGCTCATCGGAGGCGCACTGCATGTCAAGGATATACCTGATATATGGAACGCAAAATATCATGAATATCTCGGCATCACGCCGCCGGATGACGCGCAGGGTTGTCTTCAGGATATTCACTGGGCCCACAGCCTGATTGGATACTTCCCGACCTATACGATCGGCAATCTCCTTTCGGCCCAGCTCTTTGAAAAGGCGGTAAAGGACCGTCCGGGTCTTTCCGAAGACATCGAGGAAGGAAAATTCGACGCCCTGCTTGGATGGCTCAGGGTTAACGTACACAACCACGGGGCCAGATACACCCTCGAAGAGCTGGCGGCCGCGACCTTCGGGGAAAAGCTGCGGGTGGCGCCGTATATGGCGTATCTTACGGAAAAATTCCATGATATTTACGGGTGACCGACATGTATATTGGCATTGATATCGGAGGAACGACGATCAAGGGGCTTATCACCGATCATACCGGAAGGGAATCGGGCTTTTCGCACATCGACACGCTCAAAACC
>CAZHAD010000129.1:0-6359 GCA_964529965.1 uncultured Leptospirales bacterium
GGACAGGGAAAAATTCCGCGAAACCGTGAAATCGTGGGTCCATACCCTCACGCACGACATAAGCTGCAGCCTCTTTTCGCGCTTCGGCACGCCGTTCGCGATATCCAATTCAGCAAGCCACGGCTCCCTGGTCACCGATAACTATCGCTCGGGCAGGCCCGGTAACTTTATCTCCGTGAGCGGCGACCGCATACAAAATATCCTGTTCGAAAGGGGCGGCAAAATGCACGGGTGCATGCCGGGGTGTGTGGTGCAGTGCTCGATCATTTATCCGGATAAAGACGGCGCGCGCCTCTGCGCCGCGTATGAATACGAGACCATAGCCCTGCTCGGGACCAATCTCGGGATCATCGATCCCGACGCCATCGCCAGGCTTAAATTTATGTGCGACGACCTCGGGGTCGACGCGGTGGAAACCGGGAGCAGCCTCGGGGTGGCGGCGGAGGCTGGGAAGATGGCCATGGGGGACTGGCGGTCGGCGGCGCGTCTTCTGGATGAGATCGGAAGGAGCACCGAGCTCGGCCGTGCGCTCGGCAACGGGGTTGTGGCGACCGCGGAATTTCTGAAGATCGACCGCGTTCCCGCGTATAAGGGACAGGCACTGCCGGCGCACGATCCCCGATCGGTCAAGGGGACGGGGGTCACCTATTTTACCAGCCCCATGGGGGCGGACCATACCGCGGGGCTGACCTACCGTATGCCTCGCAGCAAGAGCAGGCAGAAGGAGAATTCACTCCAGGCGCAGATCAGGGCGGCCACCTGCGATGCGTACGGCTACTGTCTGAATTCCCTTCCCGGCGGGCGCGCCTCCATCTATCAATTCTTTGCCGACCTCATGAACGCCCGGTACGGCATCCACATGACGCCCGGGGAGATCATGGAGACCGGGAAGCAGACCCTCAGGGACCAGCTCGCATTTAACGAAAAGGCCGAGTTCAGCAGGATCGATCCGAAGATCACTGCCTTCGTCCGCGAAGAAGCGGTCAGTCCGACCGGCCAGACCTTCGACGTCGACGAGGCGGAGATCGCGGATTTCTGGAAGGGCCTTGACTCGTACCGCGAGAAGGAAAAGGTATGGGAGATCCGCATGCCCCAGCTCCCGGATATGCTTTTCGGCGCCGGGGTCGTGCAAACCATGGCGGATAAGATACGGGGGCTGAACATCACAAAGGCGCTGCTCATAACGGACACCGTCATGAAATCAATGGGCAGGGCGGACGAGGTCGCCGTTATCCTGGAATCCTGCGGCATTTCGAGCGTCATATTCTCGGAAGTGGAGCCCGATCCGCCCATAGACCTGATCGAGAGGGTGGGGAAGCTCTATTCTGAAAACAAATGCGACGGGATAGTGGGCCTCGGCGGCGGAAGCTCCATGGACACCACCAAGGCGGTCGGACTCAGGGTCACTCACCAGGGAGAGATGAGGGAATATGAGAGCATCGTGGGCGGAACCGCGAAGATCAGGCCGGTGATTCCGCCGCTCGTGTGCATACCGACGACCTCTGGCACCGGAAGTGAGGTGAACCCGTACGCGGTCATCACCGACAGGGAGCGGGATCTCAAATTCATGCTCATGAGCAACCATTTCATACCGAAGCTTGCCGTGATCGACCCGCTCTATTGTAAAACAATGCCGCCGGGCCTGACCGTCGAATCGGGGATCGACGCCCTGGCGCACTGCATCGAGGGATACGTTTCGCTTGCGATACCCTATCATCCCTATTTCGAGGCTATGGCGGTCTACGGGGTGAAGCTGATAGGACGGAGCCTGGCCAGGGCCTACAGGGACGGGAACGACATAGCCGCGCGCAGCGACATGTGCTTTGCCGCCGTGTGCGGGGGCCTTGGCTTCCTCAAGGGATTGGGGCTCGGGCATGCGCTCACGCACGTGCTCGGCGCGCACTACCATCTCCCACACGGCAGGGCAGCCACCTACGGGCTCCTCTGCTTCGTGAAGTCGAACAGGGAAACCTGCAAGGAGCAGTTTGCGGACCTTGCACACCTGCTTAACCGCTCGAGCGATTTGGGGGAAGGGCTCCGCGAGTTTTATGAAAGGCTCGATATCCGGGTCAGCCTGAAGGCGCATGGGATTCCCCGAGAAGAACTCAAGAAAATCGCCTTCCTCACCTCGAGGGATGCGGTGAACATGGCGACCGACCCGACGTCGATCGGTGAGCGGAAGATATACGAATTGCTGACGGAATTGTACGACTAGGCTATCGATCCTTGATCGGCCATTCTCCGCGCTCTTTGAGAACCTCCCGGTACACCGACAGGGCCTCATTAACCGTGGGCATTCCCGCGTAGGTGGCGAGCTGAAAAAAGACCTCGGTCAGCTTGCGGGGATCGCAGCCCACGTTCAGCGCGGCGTTTACATGGAGCTTCAATTCGTCCCGCGCCCGCAGCGCCGCAAGCATGGCGCATGCCGCCATCTGGCGCTCCGGCAGGGTGAGGACCGTTCTTGAATACAGATTGCCGGTTATGAATTTGGAGAAATCATTGGCCAGCTCACGGTCGAATTGTTTCCATGTAAGATACGGCGGATCCATCTTGATCCCCTTGCCGAACAGCTTGTCCGCGGTTTCCTTCGTTCTTTTGACAATGTCCTCGTCCATATCAATACACCCTTTCTGAAGTATTTTATAATATTAAATATTTTTTATCTTTTGTTAAAAAGGCAAAAAAAAGGCTTGTTAAAAATATTCCTTAAAAAAAAATAAATGACATATAGAAGGCGAATTCTGATAGAGAATTCCCGCCGATGCCCTTGTCCGTCAAGGGGGGATTTCAGGTCTCATTAAAAAATTTTCAATGAAAGTTAGTTATGAAAATTTGTTTTTTTGAACTGGCGCATCTCACGAAATGTTTCCAGGCAAATCAAAGGTCTTGTACTATTTCTCAAATGTATATTGTCAATCGTTTTGCGGATGCTTCAAGATTTAATTTGTTAAAATTTGCATATAGTTGAGGTTTCGGATAATGGACTTTCTTTTTAATGATGAGGTGAGGATGCTTCAGGAGACCGTACGGAAATTCGCGGAGGGCAGAATAGCGCCGTTTGCAAACGAATGGGACGAGAAGCACTACTTTCCATATAAAGAAGTGATACGCCCGATGGGCGACTTGGGGTTTTTCGGCACCGTAATACCGGAGGATTACGGCGGAAACAACATGGGATGGCTCGCCGCCATCGTGCTGACCGAGGAGATCGCGCGCGCCTCGAGCTCACTCCGGGTCCAGATAAACATGCAGGCCCTCGGGTGCGCGTATACGATTTTCAGATACGGGATCGATGAGGCGAAAAAGAAGTACATCCAGAAGCTGGTGAGCGCCGAGTACATGGGCGGGTTCGCCATAACCGAGCCGGACGCCGGATCCGACGTCATGGCGATAAAGTCGACCGCGGTCGACAGGGGGGACCACTGGCTGCTCAACGGCTCGAAAACCTGGATATCGAACTCGAGCTACGCGGACGTGCTGATCTATTATGCGTACACTGACAAGGAAGCGAGGGGGAAAGGGCTTTCCGCCTTTATTATCGAGCCGAAGACGATGAACGGCATCACGACATCCGATCTCGACAAGCTCGGGTCCCGGTCGTCGCCCACGGGCGAGGTCTTTCTCGACAACACGAAGGTGCCCAAGGAAAACATGCTCGGCAAACCGGGAGACGGTGCGAAAATCGTATTCGGATCGTTGAACCAGACCCGCCTGTCCGCAGCCGCCGGCGGCATCGGGGTCGCTCAGGCCTGCCTCGACGCGGCGGTCGCCTACTGCAACGAGAGGAAGCAGTTCGGCCAGCTCATCGGCCAGTTCCAGATGAACCAGGACATGATCGCGCAGATCTCATGCGAGCTGGAGGCCGCGCGGCTCATGGTATACAAGGCCGCATGGCAGAAGGACCAGGGAGAGCTCGGCAACACCCTCGAGGTGGCCCAGGCGAAGTACCTTGCGGGAGAGATCGCGGTCAAGGCGTCGCAGGCCGTCATGAAGATCATGGGGGCGTACGGTTATTCCACCGAATATCCGGTCGCGAGATTGTACCGTGATGCGCCCACCTATCAGCTCGTCGAGGGATCGACGAACATCTGCAAGATGATCGTGGCGCTCGACAGGCTGGGCGTAAGGAAGGCGAACAAGTAAATGAGAACAAGCATGAGATTGCGGGGAAGATTTTTTTCATTGATGAAGATTTGAAAAATAAAAAAATTAACAGGCGAGGGAATATGGAAATTTTAGCTCCCCTTCCGGGAAAAATTATCAAGATCGAAATTGAGCAGGGCGCGGCGGTCAAAGAAGACGACGAGGCGTTCATTATCGAGGCCATGAAAATGGAGACCCCGATCAATGTTCCCTGTGACGGCATTGTAAAAGAAATCAAGGTCGAAGAGGGAGCAGACGTTGAAGCGGATCAGGTCCTTGCCGTCATCGAATAACAGAAAATCCGGTATCAAGGCTTAACATGCTTACCCGCGTCATTCGTCATGCTGAGTCGGGCGAAGGCGGGCCGGTACCCGATGAGCCATCGTGCCATATGCAATTCAGGAGAACAGAATGAGACCGTATTTTGAAAAAATGCCCGAGTTCGGCCGTCCGCTGAAAGAAGCCGAAATCAAGAGGACCGAGGAAAACGTTTCCCTCCTCAAAAACATCGAGGCCGAAATCCGGGAGAAGGTCGAGGAGGCGAAAAGGGCGGGTCTGCCCCAAGAACAGATAAACAAGAGAGGTGAGATGACGGTATGGCAGAGGCTCGAGTACCTGGTCGATCCGGGCACCTGGTGTCCCCTGCATACCCTGTATAATCCGGCGGACAACGAGGAGGGTACGACCAACGTGTTCGACGGCCTGGGCAGGATCTCCGGCAAGTGGGCGGTGATAATCGGTTTTGACAATAAGGTGCTGGCGGGCGCATGGGTGCCGGGTCAGTCCGAGAACATTCTCCGCGTGACCGATCTGGCGAAGCGATTGAACATCCCGCTCGTCTGGCTGGTCAACTGCAGCGGGGTCAAGCTTTCCGAGCAGGAGAAGTTTTATGCCAACCGCAGGGGCTCGGGCGCTCCCTTTTTCAGGCACGCCGAGCTGAACCAGCTCGGCATTCCGGTTCTGGCGGGGATATACGGCACCAACCCTGCGGGCGGGGGGTATCAGGGAATCAGCCCCACGGTTCTCTTCGCGCATAAGAACTGCAACATCGCGGTCGGTGGGGCTGGCATCGTGAGCGGCATGGCGCCCAAGGGCGAATTCGACGCCGGGTACGTCGAGGACCTGATCGACAAAACGAGGCATTTTAAAAGCCACCCGCCCGGTACGGCAAAAATCCATTATAATGAAACCGGTTTTTTCAGATATGTATACGAGGAAGAAAAGGGGGTGCTGGACGGCCTCAGGGGATACATGAAGAATATGCCTTCTTACGATCCGGTTTTTTACCGCGTGATAAAACCGTCCGGGCCGAGATTCCCGGTGGAGGAAATTTACCGACTGATACCCTTCGAGCAGAGGAGAACCTATAATTTCGACGAGGTGCTCGCGCGCCTGGTCGACAACAGCGAGCATATGGAATACCGCTCCGATTACGGCCCCGAGGTTTACACGGGACTTGTCAAGATCGACGGCTTTCTCATGGGCTGTATCGGCAACCGCCAGGGCCTGCTGCCGAAGGGCTACCCCGAATACGCCGATTACCCCGGCATAGGCGGCAAGCTCTACCGCCAGGGGCTCATCAAGATGAACGAGTTCGTGACCTTCTGCTCCAGGGACAGGGTGCCGATCGTCTGGTTCCAGGACACGAGCGGCATCGACGTCGGCGACATCGCGGAAAAGGCCGAGCTATTGGGGCTCGGGCAGAGCCTGATCTATTCCATCCAGCAGTCCGCGGTGCCGCAGATGCTGGTCGTCCTCAGAAAGGGGACCGCAGCCGCGCACTACGTCATGGGCGGGCCCACCGCGAACGATCACAACGCCTTCACTCTGGGTACCGCCGCGACCGAGATATACGTGATGCACGGGCAGACCGCGGCAGTGGCCACATATTCGAGAAGGCTCGTCAAGGAAAAGGATGCGGGCAGGCCGATTGAGCCGATCATCGAGAAAATGAACCGGATGGCCAGGGAATATTACGACAATTCACGTCCCGCATTCTGCGCGAAATACGGCCTGGTCGATGAGATCATTCCGATCGGCCGCATGAGGGAATATCTTGTTGCGTTCGCCGGCGCGGCGTATCAGAACCCGAAGACGATATGCCCTCATCATCAGATGCTGTTGCCCAGGATCATCAGGGACTTTAACGCCAGTGCAGGGAAGTAAGCGCACGCAGAAGAAGATTGCGGCCCTCATAGGCTATTCCTTTAAAAGCC
>CAZHAD010000130.1:0-6286 GCA_964529965.1 uncultured Leptospirales bacterium
CTCACTCCCTGGGCGGGAGATCGATCATCCTCACCGCTTCGCCCAGCTCCAGCGCCGGAAAAATCGAAAAAGAAAGCCCGGGCACGCTGGTGTAAGCCCTCACCCATCTGTTGTTCAAAAACTCGATTGCATCCGCCATCCTTTGTCTCTCGACATCCCAGATGATCACATTCTGAATCCCGACCCCCTTTTCGGTGTAGCAGTAATTCCCTTTAATGTGAATAAAATCAGGCGAGGATGGAAGCTGGGAAAATCTTCTACCCAGTTCATTTGCGCTGTTCAGTGGACAGGAGAGCAATGCTATTATGACCATTTAAAATCTCCTTATTTGAGCTATTGCATTGTTAAAAGCGCCGCGCCGTTTTCGGCGCCTTTCGAACGCCGGATTTTAAGCCCGGCGGATGTCGAATATTTATCGAAAAGGCGCTTTCGTCAACAAGAAATAAAAAACCCTACAATCAGGCGTTCGTCAAATCAGAATATTTCGTTGACAAGCTGTGGGGCAACGTATATAGGAAAAACGGGAATAAAACCCCCATAACCGGGTTCTGGAAACACATCTGCGTATAATATGCATTCCATATGTAAAATCCGGACGTACGATAGTTTATCAGCGGGCAGAAGAAGGCGCAAGTTTGGCAAAAACGTTGATTCTCTATTTTGGAACGATTATTTTTCTTTTAAGAAGGGACGCAATGGAATATATTGCTGAGGAATATCGTTTGGCGCCATGACAAAAAAGCTGTATAATCAACAAAATTATAAGTCGACCTTTTTCATATCATCTAAAATCAAAAGCACCGATGATAAGAAATATTATTTAACCAAAACTTTGTATAAATTAAACGACCTGAAATATGAGAAGGGGACGAGAAAAAGCGATTACGCCATACGGGAGGTATTGAAAGACCTGCAGAACGAGGTTGATAAATATTATTCGACGATCATGCTTTTCGACAGCGGGAAAAACGGGGATATGAAGGCCTATGAGGACATCCTGATTTTTTTTGACATCCGCTTCCTGGATGCATTTTCAATTCATGACAAACTTCAACTATTGGAAAAAGAGATCGCGCTTGTAAAGGAAGTTGAAGGTGTAAAAACCGCAGAACCCGATGCAACCTATCAAAGAGAAAAAAACGAATATCTTTCCGAATTTGAAAAAAAGCTCACCTATTTTGAGATACAGTTCAAATTGAATATAATCCCGCAATTAAAAGAGTTCCTCAACAATGTCAATCAAATCCTCCTGTATGAAAAAGCAATGTTGTTCATTGAAAGCTTAATATTGAACAGGCCTGATACTTCAAATAATTTAACCGGGGAAGATTTCAAAACGGCCGTGTTATTTTTTTTGAACATGCACAACAAAATCAACCTCGTTGAATTCTCAAAAAAAGACGTTCGCGAGTTCATTAATATCACCCTTAATCAGATGGAAATAAAGGAGGCGCTCACGTCTGAAATCGCTACAAAAAAATTTAGTTTGAATGATTTTATTGAAAAAACGGCTAATACATACTGCACCGGTGCGGAACCGAAACCAAAAAAACGTGCATCAATGACGCAGGACGAGGTCATCGAAAAAGAAACCGCGCCCGTAGACGATGAAGCACTGCGGCAATTGGACAAGCTCCTTGATGAATTATACTCTATCAGCATCAGGGGTAAGCCCTCATGGACCCGGGGCCTCGGCACGCCGGAGGTTCACGGAAAAAAGAAAGAGCACGTACACCTGTTTCACGTACCCGGATCATTCGAGGTTTCACTGAAAACGGTCGCCGATTACCTGGCCAATTCATTGATATTCATTTACTATTGGCTCAAGCATGAAATAATAAAACAAAATTTTCCCGCGGACATGCCGGGGCTGTTCGAGGAATGCATAACCCAATCAATTAAATTCGTACAGCTCTTCGATAATGCGCTGATCATCGCCTCGGAGAATGAGAGCCAGACCAGGACATTGGTTAACGAGAGGATACGTCAGTTCATACCCAAAAAGCTCGCGCATGAATTGATCGACTCGATCAAAAGAAACTGCACGCTCCTTGACGACGCCTTGGGCGAATGCTCCCTCAATATCACGATTCACACATCGGCAAAGAACAATGTGCTATTCAAAAAAATTAAGATAAACCACGACTTTTTCACCTTTGCAAAAAACAAAATCCTGAAAGAAATCAGGCAGATCTAAATTTCAACTGACGCCCGCCGACTTGTCATTTAAACGTACCTTCCCGCGAGGCTGACGAAGGCTCATTCATGTCCGGTCCTGCGCGAAGGCTTTTCAGGCCGGGCATTCGGCTCCATCTCCGCCCTGATTTTGGGCAGGCTGTCCGGGTATTCCCGTTGCAGAAAGTCGATCATTTTTTCGCGCACCAGGCAGCGAAGGTCCCAGGCCCGGGGCGAGTTCGGCGCGCTCATGAGCGCGCGAAGCTCCATGGTTTTATCGGTGGTGTTTGTCACCTGGAGGTTCCACACCTTCCCGTCCCACAGGTCGGTGGACTTCAGCACGCGGTGCAGCTCCTCCCGCACGGCCTGGACGGGAACCGTGTAATCGGTGTACAGAAAAACCGTGCCCAGCAGGTCGGCCGTGATGCGCGTCCAGTTTTCAAAGGGCTTTTCGATGAAATACGAGATGGGCACCACGAGGCGCCTGAGATCCCAGATACGAACCACCACATAGGTGGTGCGTATCTCCTCGATCCAGCCCCACTCTCCCTCCACCACCACCACGTCGTCGATGCGGATCGGCTGGGCGAACGCGATCTGAAGGCCAGCGATCAGGTTGCCGAGCGCGGGGCGGGCCGCAATGCCCGCGACCAGGCCCAGGATTCCGGCAGAGGCGAACAGCCCCGCGCCAAGATTACGTATGGCGGGAAATACCATGAGCACAAACGCCAGGGTGACCACCGCCACAATCGAGTGAAGCAGACGCCGAAGGACCACGATCTGCGTATTGACCTTGCGTGCGGTGAGATTGTCAGGCTCCCCCATGGCATGGCGGTTGATTATGATCTGGCCTCCCAGGCTGATGAGGGAGGCGGCCTGCCAGCCCACTGCAAAAATCAAGGCGGAAATCAGAATCCTCCGGATGGCCAGAATGGGAAACCCCTCGGGCAATGCCGGAGTCACGGATATGAGTGATGCGAAAAAGAAGAAAAAAAGTATGGCCAATGGCCGGGTGGCGCGACGCACATGGATTTCTTCAAGAATCGCCGTACTGCGCCGAATAAAGGATAAAAGCAACTTGTCAAGAATAGCTCGGGCAAGCACCGTAGCCAGCAGAGACCCGGCAAGGAGTCCCGCATACAACGCCAGCATACGCCAATTCTCTACGATATATTGAATTAACATAAGAGCAGCTCCAGCGTTTAAATTTGCAAAGCCGGTAACGACAGGGTCCCCTCACATTTTCCGGCGCATATGAAATAAATCCCTCATGCCCGGCGGCCATAAAAAGATCGCCGCCATGCAAATGTCTGAACGCATGGAAAAAATAATTCGATCGCGTGATCCTGAATTATTCTTTATCGAATGATTTCTCGTCTTTTTTCAAATGCAGATTAATGGATATGTCCCGAACGCCTTCATCTTTTTTAATGCCGCGCAGTATCAGGTCCATTATCTGGTCCGTGTACTGATCGAAATCCGAGGGTTTGCCGAGCAGGTGCCAGCGGGTGCATACATGCTCGATCGTTCCCAGGAGCATGGAGCGTATCAGGTATGGATTCAGGTCGTTTCTGAAAAGCCCGGAGTCTATACCCTCCTTGATGTATCCGAGAAGCTGTCCGGTGACGTATTTCACCTTCTCATACGCCTTGGTCTGGGAGAACTTCCGGTTGTTCTTGAGTTGCAACAGAAAGAGGGCGGAATAATCGGGGTTTTTCTTGAAAAGGGACAACAAGCCGTACACCATTGCCCTTATCTTATTCTCCGTGCCGTTGATATACCCCATTATCATTGAAGAGGAGCTGATGGCCTCTTCGGTAATTTTCTCCGGTATCGCGAAAAAAAGGTCTTCTTTCGTCTTGAAGTACTCATACACGGTCGGTTCCGACACACCCGCTTTTTTGCTTATCTCGGCGATGGTGGTGTCCTGGAAACCCTTTTGCGCGAATATATGCAGGGCCGCCTCGAGGATTTTTGTTTTACGGTTCTCCTTGGTCATATCTCATATCCTCAATTGCACTAGCCTCATAACCACCCCCCCTGCCGCGCGGCAGGGGGGGGTGGTTTGAAAGCAGATCTGGTTATTTCTCTTTTCTTTTTGCAATCTCTTCGTCGCGAAGAACGCGGCGAAACGCCTTGCCCACCACTGATCTCGGCAGCGAATCGCGGAACTCCACTGACTTGGGAACCTTGTATGCTGCCAGCTTTTCCTTGCAAAAGGTTACGATATCCTGCTCCGTCGCCGTTTTACCCGGCTTAAGCACTACAAATGCCTTAAGAGTCTCCCCCCTGTATTCATCCGGGATTCCCACGCTGATCGCGTCCGCAACATTTGGATTTTCCATGAGAACCTGGTCCACCTCCAGGGGATAGATGTTGTAACCCCCGGCGATGATCATGTCCTTGGTCCGGTCCACGATGAATATATAACCGTCATCGTCCATGTACGCCACATCGCCGGTATGCAGCCACCCGTCGACAAGCTGGCTTTCGGTTTCTTTAGGGTTGTTCCAGTACCCCTTCATGACGAACGGCCCCCTGATCAATATCTCACCGGGCTTCCCCTGCGGGGCATCTTTACCTGTGGTCACGTCCACAATCCGTATATCCATGTTGCAGAACGGGATGCCTATGCTGAGCGGTTTCTGAATGCCGTTGACGGGATTGGAAATCCCCAGCGAGGTGGTTTCGCTCATTCCCCATCCCTGGCAGAACCAGATGCCCATTTCCGTAAGCTTTTCCACAAGCGCGAGCGGTGTGGGTGCGCCCCCGATGGTGACGAGTTTTATCTTCTGCGACAGGCCCATCTCCCTGGCCTTGGGATGATTGAAAATGGCGGTAAGCATGGTGGGGACCGCGGCGAAGTACGTGATCTCTTCGAATTTTGACAAGGTATCGAAAACCTCGTCGAGCTCGAAACGAGGCAGGATGATCTGGGTGGCGCCGCAGAATATGCTCCATCCCATCTGGCACACCTCGCCGTATACGTGGAAGTAGGGGAGGACGCAGAAACTCGTACGTCTTTCCGCGGGGTACTCCGCATTAAAATTATTCCCCCATATAAAGACCCCGTGCACCGCCGCCACGATATTGGCGTGCGTGAGCACCGCACCCTTGGGAGTTCCTGTAGTTCCGCCCGTGAATTGAATCACCGCATCGTCATCCCCTTTTATGTCAAGCTTTGGTCTGATCTCGTTGTCGCATCCCTCGATGAGCGCGGAGAAATGATGCCATCCCCGTGCAAATCCCATGGATTCGGGCGTGCTTACAGGCATACCCTTTATGAAGTCGGTAATCGCGCTTACGATCACCACAGGGATGTCCACTTTCTCGGTCAGCTCTTTTATGACCGGGACCATCCGGTCAAACGTTATCATGCAGCTCATTCCCGTGTTTTGAGCGATGAATCTCAGCTCATCGAGCTTGTACATCGGGTTCAGATTGGTGACGATGCCTCCTATGGTAAGCACCGCCCAAAACGCGATGACAAACTGGGGCGTGTTCGGCAGAAGGATGCCGACCCGGTCGCCTTTTTTCACCCCTTGTTCGATGAGGGCGTTGGCGAAGCGGTTGACCGTGGTATAGAGGTCCCAAAAGCTGATTTCCGTACCGTAGAACCAGGTCGCGGCCTTGTCAGGGAAACGGCTGGCGGTGTGGAAAAGCATCTCCGGTGCATAAAACTTCGGAAAATTGATCTCATGGGGGACCAGATAGTCATAGTGCCTGATCCAGGGCCGTCTGTTATACAGATCAGTCAGCACGCCTGCGGGCTTCTCTTTTCCGGAAATTCGCTGCCGAGCTTTGGGCGCGATTTTCTTCGCCTTTGGGGAAGCTTTTTTTTGGGGGCTTTTTGCTTTTTTCATATTAGTACCTCTGATTTAAAGTCTGTAATGACCGGAGCCAGGGTAAACCCCAGACATTATATTGCCACGGCCGTACCATCAAAAGTCGATACGGCCATGACAATCAGATGAATTTCAGAACAGATCTTTCGAATCAGCCCAGGACCCGAAGTACTGGTAATGCTCGGGGGAATAAGCCTTCTGCAGCCCGGTGTAGCTGGCCCGCGCGAGGGATATCCCCTTGCGGGTGCGGTACAGGCTCGCCAGGC
>CAZHAD010000131.1:0-6252 GCA_964529965.1 uncultured Leptospirales bacterium
TACATCCTAAATCCGCGGTAGGCCGTTTCTTTTTCGGAAAATTGTTCGGCTCTTCAGAACTCCTGTGGCTCGCCGAAAAATTTCACTGGCTGTTAAGCTCGGAAAACCCGAGCATAAATCTGGATGTTTTCATTCCTTTTTCGAGGTTTGAGGAATTTGCGGACTGGTACTCGAAATCCTTTAATTTTTACCCGCTCTGGTGCGTTCCCTACCGGCTCGTGCACAAATATGAATGGCTCTCTGAGCGCTTTTTGGATAAGTCATCGGACGAGCTTTACCTGGATCTTGCCATTTACGGCATGAAGCAGACCAAGGGCGTCAATCACCACAAAATAATGGAGGATAAACTGATCGAGATCGGCGGATTGAAGACGCTGATCTCGCACAACTATTTTTCCGAAGAGGACTTCTGGAAGATCTGGAACAAAAAAAATTACTCAGCGGTCAAGGCCGTGACCGATCCGGACAATATTTTCCGCGATCTCTATTCCAAAACATGCAGGGCTTCCATGGGCATCGAAGGCTGATGACCGGGCAAAAATCAGGTCGTCCTCTTGAGCCGGGAATATTAAATAGAAATTGACAAAAAAACAACGCGCCCGGAGCTTGATATATGAATCCCTGGAAATCAGATGTGAGCGGCAAAGAAAGATAACGCTCAAAACCGATTTGATAACTGAAACGGCAAAAATACTCTCGGGAGGTTTTATATGGCTTTAAATCCATTGGTTGATTCACGTGACGTCAGGTTCGTAATATTTGAGATGCTGGAGCTTGATAAAATAAACAGATACGAGTGCTTCGCCGGCATGGACAGAGACATTTTCGAGGATACCCTGAACCTGGCAGAAAAAATCGCGGTCGGTTATTTTTACCCATCCAACGCGGAAGGGGACAAGATCGGCCTGAAACACGATCCCGATACCAAGGAGGTTGTGGTGCCCGAATCGCTGCACAAGGGATTCAAGGCGTTCGTCGAGGCGGGATTCCACATCCTTCCATTCCCCCAGGAAGAAGGAGGGATGGGCATGCCCAGGACGATCTCCATCGCATCCGAGGAATACTTCAACGCGGGAAACACCTCGCTCGGAATGTATTGTTCATCCATAACGGGAACCGCCCACCTTCTGATTGCGTTCGGGTCTGAAGAGATAAAGAAGACGTTTCTTCCAAAGATGCTGTCGGGTGAATGGGGCGGCACCATGTGCCTCACGGAGCCGGATGCAGGCACGGACGTCGGCTCTCTCAAAACAAAGGCCGTACGGCAGAAGGACGGCACGTTTCTGATCTCAGGCCAGAAAATATTCATCAGCAACGGGGAGCACAACCTCACGCCAAACATCATACACCCGGTGCTCGCGAGGATCGAGGGCGATCCGGCGGGAACAAAAGGCGTGTCCATCTTCGTCGTCCCCAAGGTGCTGGTGAAAAAGGACGGCTCTCTCGGAGAGAGAAACGACGTCGTCTGCTCCGGGATCGAGCACAAAATGGGGCTCAAGGCCAACGCCACTTCCACCCTTAACTTCGGCGACAACGGGAAATGCATAGGTTACCTCCTGGGCGAGGAGCGCAAGGGCATGAAGGTCATGTTCCAGCTCATGAATGAGGCCCGGATATTCACCGGCGTGCAGGCCCAGTCGGTATCAAGCGCCGCCTACATGCACGCGGTCGCATACGCAAAAAATCGGGCCCAGGGAGTGCACATCACGCAACAGCTCAATCCGGAAGCGCCTCATGTGAATATAATCGAGCATCCGGACGTGAAGCGCATGCTGCTGTTCATGAAGTGTACGGTGGAGGGGATGCGGATGCTTACCTGCTACCTTTCATATAACCTGGATGTGATGAATTCCTCCCCGTCCCAGGACGAGGTGAAAGAGGCGACGGCGGTCAACGAGATTCTCACGCCCATCGTCAAGGCGGGTATATCCGACGCCGCGTGGTTGGTCACCGCCGAGGCCATGCAGGTGTTCGGCGGCTACGGCTACTGCCAGGATTATCCGGTGGAGCAGTACGCGCGCGACAGCAAGGTCTTCTCCATCTACGAAGGCACCAACGGAATACAGTCGCTCGATCTTCAGATGCGTAAAATCCTCATGAATCCGGATCAGTATAATTACACGATACTCAGCAAACGGATCTCCGAAACGATAAAAAGGGCGAAGGGCGTCGTTGATGAAAAATACGTCTCGCTGGTAGAGAGGGGGCTTCAGAAGCTCGATGAGGTCGTAGGAATGATGAAGGACCAGATGCAGGAAGGGAAGTTCATCGCCCTGATATTGAACGCCACTCCACTGCAGCAGTCCATGTTCCAGCTCGTGCTTGCATGGCTGCATCTGTGGAGCCTCTGCCTCACCGTTCCCAAGATGAAGGAGCTGCTCGGCAACGCAAAGGGCGAGGAGCGGCAGAAAATACTCGAGGAGAACAGCGAGGCCGCATATTACAGCGGCAGGGTGCTGTCGTCCCAGTTCTATCTGGGCTCCGAGTTCCCCAAATATTTCGGCAAGATGGAATGCATCATGAACAACGAGGGCGCGGCGATTAAGGCCGCGCGGGAAAATTTCACCGGAGCGCTCGAGGGATAAGCTACGAACGGTAAGCTGTACGCAAAAAACTCCGCAGCTTGCTGCGGAGTTTTTTGTTGCATGAGATTTTGCGCGACATGCTGAATCATATTCAGGAAGCCTGCCGAATATCATCCCGCATATCGGTGAAATTACAGGAATATATTCCCGCAAGATTTTTTTCATCCATTGTGCTATCCTTCAGCCAGCCTGAATGTCTGCCCCTTTGGCGGAATATTTTTCACCAGGAGGTGAAGGCGGATGAAAAAAATTCTTTTCGTCAATCCCTCCATTCGCGATACGGTTTTCGGAAAAATGGAGATGCTGGCCCTGCCCCCCATGGGCCTGGGCGTTCTCGCCAGCCGGACACCCGGGAAGTATGAGGTATCGATAATCGACGAAAACGTGGAGGACATCGACTTCGATGAGGGCGCCGACCTGGTCGCGGTCACGGCGACCACGACGCAGGCGCCCAGGGCGTACCGGATCATGCGGGAGTTTAAAAAAAGGGGAATCCCAACGGTCATGGGAGGCATACACGCCTCGGTGAGGCCGGAAGAGGCGTCCGGATACACGGACGCGGTCGCAATCGGCGAAGGCGACGAGATGTGGCCCCGCATGCTCAATGATTTCGACAAGGGAAGGCTCAGGAAGATATACCGCGCCCGGTCGTTTCCCGACCTGACGCACATTCCCAGGGTGAACAGGAAGCTCTTTTCAAGGAAATACCTGGTACACTCCGTGCAAACCTCGCGCGGATGCCCCTGCAACTGCAGCTTTTGCTCGGTGACCAGGTTCAACGGCGGCAGGTACCGGTTCAGATCCATACCGGAAGTGATCGGAGAGATCGGAGAGATAGAAGACAGCAGGTTTTTCATCGCCGATGACAGTATCGTGGGGCTCGGAAGGGACGGTATCGAGCACGCGAGGCGGCTGTTCGACGGCCTGAAGGGAATGGGGAAAACGTGGGGGTCACAGGTTTGCATCACCATAGCAGAGCACGATGATCTGCTCAGGGCGGCGTCGAAAGCCGGGGCCAACACGTTTTATATCGGGTTTGAATCAATCGAGGCGGAATCGCTGAAATCCATCAGCAAGGGGATAAACCTGAGGCCCATGATCAGGAACTTCAGGGAAACGATAAAAAGGATACACGGGCACGGCATAGGAGTCATCGGCGGATTCATCATGGGATGCGATGCGGACACCACATCCATTTTTGACAAGACCATCGAGTTCGTACAAGAGACCGGAATCGACGGCTGCCAGTTTACGATCATGACGCCGTTCCCCGGCACAAGGCTTTATGAGCAAATGCAAAAGGAGGGGCGGCTCCTCTACACCGACTATCCGGATGACTGGAAAAGGTACAACGCCTACGAAGCGGTCATCAGGCCTCGCAACATGACCGTTGACGAATTGCGCGAGGGATGGCGCAGGGTATATGACGCCACATCGACGATGGGTACGTCCCTCGTCCGGGGCTTGAAAACCCTGATAAACACCCGCAGCCTCAATAACGCCTTCATCAACGTATTCTGGAATTACTACAATTACCGCGCCATCAAGGGAATCGGCTACGGGGACTGATGACCAGGCCGGATGCTTATATAAATTCCTGCTCGGTTTTCCTGCGAAAATCGGCGGGGGTCACGCCGGTTTTCTTCTTGAAGGTCGAGTGAAACGCGGAATAGGAGTTGAATCCCACGGCGAAGGCTATGGAGATGATCTGCCTTTTCGGCTCTTCAAGCATTATTTTTTTCGCCTCGTTTATCCTGAAGTCATTGACGTAATTATTAAAGTTTTTTTTGTGATACGTGTTCAAAAACTGCGACAGTTGGTTTTTGGTCAGCCCGAGCACGTCGCTCAGCCTTCCCAGTGACAGGTCCTCGTCGCAGAACAGCTTTTCCTCCTCCATGATGATCCTGAGCTGGCCGTCTATATTCCTGCGGTTTATGCGGGCGAGGTATGATTTTGCGTATTTTTTCCTGGGAGGGATGGTCCCGTACTGCATCAGGTAGGGGAACTTGTTGCTGACCAAAAAGAAGCTTATGATGATCATGCTGATGATGATATTGTCCAGCACCAGAAGCCGCGGCGAAAAGGTGACCGCTCCCGCGACGCCCACCACGCCTAAAAAAAGCCAGATGATGAGCAGGGATATCAGCAGCAGCAGGGGCCTGTACGCGATATTCTCGCTCGGCCTGCGCACCCATATCTGCCAGATGGACAATGATATATAGAAGATCGGGACCGCCACCGCCGCCACCGCGGAGATCAGGATCTGGAGAAATTTGAAATCCTCCTGCACGAGAAACATGCTTACGATCTCCTTTTTCGTTTCAATGGGCGCAAAGGCGTAGGGGAGTACGATGATCGTCACGATCATCAAGGGAATGAAATTCACGATATCGAAATAATGAAATTTCTGCTTGTTCCTGATAAAGCTCAGCACGTACAGGTAGAGGAGGGGGCCGATGCTGATTTCGACCGGGAAGAGGAGGAGGAAATAATTCGGGTGGTCGAAAATGAGCCTTGTGTGCAGGAGGTAAATGAAGAGCGTCAGGTATCCCAGCTCGCCGATGAATACGGCCAGTACGACGTTCCTGAAGCGCAGGGGGCGGAAGAGCAGGCCCACGGCCATGAGAAAGCTGAGGAATATCGTCGGATAAATGAGCAGTGATATGTCCAAGAGTTAACCGCCGGCGTCGATTAAGATTGTCAGCATTGCGCGATACGGTCAGATCGCCGCCATCGCGTAAACGATCGCGCATAGAAAAATAATCACTTAACGAGCAAGCACTTTCGCGATCGCGGTGATTCCCGCCGTATTGGTGGTGAGCGTTATATGGCCGACGCCCGGGACCACGATCACCCTGGTGCCCGGCCTGTATTTTACAAACAAGGGCTTGAATGCCTTTGGATTGAAGAGCTCGTCCTTTTCGCCGACCAGAACCGTCATCGGCTGTTTTGCGGCGGCCATGTCCGAAACATAGTCATAGTGGGGCCTGAAGTTCTCAAGCAGCCTGAACGAATATTGCGGGGTCTGGTGTTGCGCCGTGCGCGGGTCCACCGCATAGTCGATGACCGGCAGGCTCCCGAATAATTTTTCCCCGACCGGCCCGAGCAAGGATATGCCTATGATCCTCAGCACGCTGGCGCTCGCCCACTTGTCCGCGCCGGGCCTCACGGTCGGCGCATTATAGCTTAAAAAGGGCGAGAGCAGGACGTATCGGCTGAAAAGCTTTTGGTCCGGGCCAGCGGCAAAACGGAGCGCGAACCCGCCTCCGGATGAAAATCCCACGAGCGCCGCGCCGCGATGGCCCTTCAGCACCCTGTTTACGAAGTCCTCGAGGTCGTTTTCGAGCTGGCCGCTGTACTCAATGTCACCCCTCCTGCCGGACATACCGTGCCCGCGGATATCGAGGCTGTACGCGGTAAAGCCGCGCTCGTGCAGGTACCGCGCGAGAGGATGCATGCTCCTGCCCGAACCCGACGATCCGTGGATCAAAACGACCGTACGCCCGGGACGCCGCGCGGGGTAGGCCCGGTACGCGAGCATGGTGCCGTCCCTGGCCGAGTAATGGCTCAATAGGGGAAGGTCCGAAAAATCGACACTGCGGAAGGGTGCGGCGATCGATTCCAAAACCGGAGGCGGTTTCGGGGGGAAGAATGCGATCATGATGAG
>CAZHAD010000132.1:0-6189 GCA_964529965.1 uncultured Leptospirales bacterium
CCGCAGACCTGAAGCCGACCGACCTGTATGACCTTGCCAAGGAGGAGATAAAGACGAGCATTCAGCAGGTCAAGGACGTGGCAGCGGTTGACATCATTGGCGGCAGGCGCCGCGAGATCCAGGTCGAGCTCGACAGAAAAAAATTGAATGAATACAAAATATCCGCGGTCCAGGTCATCTCCCAATTAAAAAACGCAGGAACCAACGTGCCGGTTGGGAAATATGAAAAAGGCCCGTCCGAGACCATATTCAGGACCGTGGCGCAGTTCAAGAGCCTGGAACAGATTGAAAACACGGTCATTCACTTTACCGGGGACGTGGACAGCTCGGTGACCGTGAAATCCCTCGGTACGGTGCGCGACGGCGCAGAAGACAGAAAAACGATCGGATACCTCTACGCCCCGGTGGAGGACAAAGCAGCCGGAGGATTGTTCCATAAATCAAAAAACGTCAAGAGGGAGTCCCACCCCGCCCTGTTCCTCGATGTGTACAAGCAGTCGGGCTCGAACACGGTGTCGGTGGTCAACGGCGTCGTTGATCGCATTAAAAAAATCAATGAAAAAATGAATGGGCAGCCGGGAAATCCGAAGCTGACCCTGGTCTATGACGGCGCTTACTTCATACGCATGAACGTGGAGGACGTGGCGATCACCATCCTCCTGGGGATCCTCCTGGCGGTCGTGGTGGTGTATCTGTTCCTCGGGAACATCCGCTCGACGATCATCACGGGAATCGCGATCCCGAACAGCCTGCTGGGCGCGTTCGTACTCATGTACGCGATGGGATACACCATCAATGTCGTGACCCTCCTGGCGCTCTCCCTGACCGTGGGGCTCCTCATCGACGACGCGATCGTGGTGCGTGAAAACATCTTCCGCAAGCTCGAATCCGGGATGAACCCCGGCGAGGCAGCCGAAAAAGGGACCACCGAGGTCATGCTCGCGGTCGTCGCCACCACCCTCACCATTATCGCCGTGTTCTTCCCGATCGCGTTTCTGAGCGGGATCGTCGGACAATTCTTCAAGGAGTTCGGGTTCACCATCATTTTCGCCATGGCCATAAGCCTGTTCGACGCGCTCACGGTCGCCCCGTTCCTTTCCGCCTATTTCGCGGGCAAAAAGCACGTCACCCAGAATATCGTGGTCCGCATGTTTGAGCGGTTCCAAAGGAAGCTGGAATCCTGGTACGGCAAAATAATGGGATACGCCCTCGACCATCCCATTAAGGTCTTGTTGGTCACGACCGGCATTTTTGTCATAAGCCTTTTTTCCATCACCACCGTCAAGGGCACGTTCATGCCGACGAGCGACTGGGGCGAGTTCATCGTGAAAATCGAGATGCCCCCGGGGACGAGCCTCGACGGCACCCTTGACGCCGCGCTCAAGATCGGGGACCGCATCAAGCAGGTTTTGCCCGAGCTTAACAAGATGTCGACCGTGGTGGGAACGCAGCAACAGGAGACGAACGTCGCACAGCTCGGCATTTCGCTCGTCGATGCGTCGGAGCGGAAAAGAAACGCGACCCAGATCAAGGACAGCCTCAGGAAAATTCTGCAAAAGGAGTTCGCGTATGCAAAGCCCAAGGTCAATGAATTCAGCATGGGAGGCCTTGGGATGCAGTACCCGTTTTACCTGAACCTCATCGGCAACGACCTGGAGTCCCTGGACGAATATTCACACAGGCTGGTCCAGAAAATCAAAAAGATACCTGACCTCACGGACGTGGATTCAAGCTCGCAGCCGGGCAAACCCGAATACCAGATCAAGCTCGACACGGGCAGGATGCAGATGCTCGGTGTCTCCTCCGCCGTGGCGGGCGCCGAGCTCCGCTACCAGATCGCCGGGGAGGTTGCGGGAAAGCTGCACGACAAAGGGCTTGAGTACGACGTGCGGGTCAGGCTCAAGCCCGAACAGCGCGACCTCCGCTCCGCGTACAGGGAAACGCGGGTCCCGAACTCCATGATGCGGATGATACCCCTGTCCGCCATAGGCAGAGGTATAGAAAAAGAGGGGCCCTCACTCATCATTCGGGAAAACCGCTCGCGGGTGGTGCAGATTTTCGGGAACCTGGCGCCGGGCGGGGCCGTGGGCAACGCAATGGACCAGACGAAGCGCATCCTCGACAGGGAGATGCCCCCTCCCAAGGGCATTACGTATGCATTCGTAGGCCAGGCCCAGGACTACAAGGAAATGGGCCGGAACATCTTCTTTGCCGTTATTCTCTCGGTCGTGTTCATCTATTTTATCCTCGCCGCCCTGTACGAGTCTTTCGTCACGCCGCTCACCATACTGATGGCCCTGCCCCCGGCGCTGTCCGGCGCCTTCCTCGCTTTGGCGGTCATGAGGGAGATGCTCAACATATACAGCATGATCGGCATGGTCATGCTCATGGGGCTCGTGACGAAAAATTCGATCCTCCTTGTCGATTTCGCGCTTGAAGGCGTGCGCAACGGCATGTCGCGCAAGCAGGCCATTTTTCAGGCGGGCAAAATAAGGCTGCGGCCCATTCTAATGACCACCTTCGCGATGCTCGCCGGCACGCTGCCGGTCGCACTCGGATTCGGCGAGATATCGAAATTCAGGACCGCCATGGGGGTCGCGATCATCGGGGGGCTCATCCTGTCCACGTTCCTCACCCTGGTAGTCGTTCCGGCCATGTTCGAGTATGTCGATACCTTCAGGGAATTCATCGAAAGCAAGTTCAGACCGAAATACCGGATGAAGACAGCGGAAAGGGAAATGGTTGGGACAGAAGAGGAAAATATAGAAGAAAAAAGCATTCTTATAGTCCGCGCTACAGGAACGAACGGCGACGTCCGACCCGAAAAATATAAAAAAAGACTGGGAAAAACAAAAAAATCTTAACAAAACCCTTACAGACTTTCATTTTTTGTATTGTTTCCGACTGATACGCACTCGTAAACACCCCTAAATTGTAATGATTACACATTTTAACAAAATGTAGTATCAAAAAATGTTTGACTCATTTAAATGCCCTTAGTAAAATACAGCGGTGGCTTTTTCCTGCAAGGACTATTCAAGTGGCTACCGCTAAGATTAAAAAAACAAAAAGCCGGGAAAAAAAATTCATAAAAATCGATCATATCCATGATGAGGTCCTCCCATACCCTCAATTCTACGAGCATATTTCGACTCCCATCATCGTCATATCTTCCGGATACGATATAGAATATTTCAATGAAGCGGCCGGGAAATTCTACAAAGAGCTCACCCCACAGTGTGTCGGCGAAAAATGCCATGACCGATTCGACTGCACTCTTCACAACACCTGGGGAACGTGCCCAGTCACCGATGTCGTACGCAGCGCCAAGGCCCAGGATATGAAAATTGCGCGCCATCTAGGAATGGAGAGCTGCTATGTGCACGCATTCCCCCTCGTAGACCGCGGCGGGACGCCTCATTCCGTCGTCATTGAGGATTTCACGAAGCTCACCTCCGCGACCACGCAGGCCGAGGACCTTGAATCGCGGTTCAGCAAAACCGTGGAGCTCGCGGTTGATGCGATCTTTATCGTAGGCGAACATTTCACCATCGAATTCGCGAACACCTACGCCGTATTTATGATCGGAGAGCCTCTCGAGAATATCGTCGGCGCCGATTTCAGGAATTTCTTTCATGATAAAAAAGTCATAGAGTTCCTGGTAAAAACGTACCGCGGCGAAGACAGCTCCGACAGCATATGCTATTATTCGGAAAAGAGCGTCATCTTCGGGAAAAAGAAGCTGACCACGGTCGAGATGTTCATCACCAGATCGCAGGAGATGGACAACCAGGTTAAAATTTACGTGTATCTCAGGGACATCACTGAAGAAAAAACACTGCAGAACAATCTCAAACAATCGAACGAGTTCCTGAGCAATCTGATCAATCAGTCGGCCGACGGCATCGTGGCGGCGGATACTAAGGGCAATATAATCGTTTTCAACGAGAGCGCCGAAAAGCTCCTGGGATACACGGCCTCGGAGGCGATGAAAAAAATCCACATAACAAAAATTTACCGGCCCGGCTTCGCCAAGGAGATCATGCAAAAGCTCAGGAGCGACGAGTACGGCGGGGTCGGTAAGATGAAATCGGTCGAGGTCGTCGCCGTCAACAAGAACGGCGAGGAGATACCGTGCAATATGTCGGCCGCGATAATATACGACAAGGACGGAAACGAGGTCGCCAGCGTGGGGATCTTTTCGGATCTCAGGGAGCGCAAGCGGATGCAGAGGGAGCTGGAGGACACGCAGATGAAGCTCCTGCAATCTGAAAAGATGTCCTCGCTCGGCAAACTCGCCGCGGGCATCGCCCACGAGATCAACAATCCGCTCGGGGGCATCGTGATATTCACCAACATGATGCTCGAGGAAATGGAAGAAAAAGACGCCAGGCGGGAGGACGTGAAACGGATCATTTCGGAAGCCGCGCGCTGCAAGAACATCGTCAAGGGGCTGCTCGACTTTTCAAGGCAGACCGACAGCAAGATGTCCGTCAACGACCTCAACAAGATCATCGCCCAGACCATGACGATTCTGGAAAACCAGGCCATTTTTCACAATATAAAAGTAATAAAGGACTATGAAGGCTCCCTTCCCCTCGTCAAATGCGACAGGATCAGGATTAGCCAGGTATTTCTCAACATTATCCTCAACGCGGTCGACGCCATGGGGCAGAAGGGTGAATTCACCATTAGGACGAGCTTCAATCAAAAAAGGGAAACCGCGGTGATAGAATTTTCCGATACGGGCTGCGGCATACCCGAGGAAATTCAGAATAATATCTTCGATCCGTTTTTTTCAACCAAAGAGGTGGGAAAGGGCACGGGTCTGGGGCTTTCCATGTCATACGGGATCATAAAAGACCATAACGGGACCATAAACGTAAAAAGCAGACCGGGAGAAGGAGCCACGTTCATCATCGAGCTGCCGATCTTCAAGGAATGAGAAATAAAAGGAAAAAGCGATGGGATTTATAAACAGCATGCCCGATAAATTCGTGATTTGCGCTGACCTGGACCCGCCTAAGGGCGTCGATACCGCGGGCTTTTTCAAAACCGCATACACGTTAAAGGGGAGAGTGGACGCGCTCATCATAAACGATATGCCGGGCGCGGTCATGAGAATGTGCGCGCTTTCCGCATGCCACCTTTTAAAGGAAAAGGGATTTGACGCCATTTACAATCTCACCTGCAGGGACCGAAACGTGCTGGCGATCCAATCAGACATTCTCGGCGCCGCGGCGCTCGGAATTGAAAATATCTTCATCACCCAGGGGGATGTCATCACCTCGGGGGACCACCCGCGCGCCAAGCCGGTCAATGAAGTAAATCAGGACGAGCTTCTGATTTTGCTGGCCTCGTTAAAAAAAGGAACCGACGCAGGGGGCAACAGGCTGAGTTCCCCTCCGCAGCTCAATATCGGCGCCGCCGTCCGGTCAAACCTTCCGGAAAACGAACTGGAGCATGAAATCGAAAAAATGAATGAAAAAATAAATAATGGAGCGGCCTTTTTTTTGACCGCTCCGGTGTTCGATCTCCCGGCGTTTGAGGCATTTATAAAAAAGGCGGGGAACGCCGTCAGGGTTCCCGTAATCGCGGAGCTCATCATTTTAAAATCGGTCGCGACCGCACGCTACATTAACAAGCACATCGAGGGCATAAACGTCCCGGACAAATTTATAGACAGACTTTACTCCGCCCCGGACAAACAGAAAGAGAGCATCGCCATAACCGCCGAGCTGATCAAGGGATTGAAGCAATTGTGCAACGGGGTGAACATCAAGGCGATCGGATGGGAGGAAAAAATTCCCGCCTATATCGACGCGGTTGAAGGGTGAGCGCCACCGGAATGTGATATGATCCTGAAAATCTCTTTATACATCTCACTTTCTTTGTTCGGCATCGGCCTCCTCTACCGGATATCTTCGTGGTATCGGTTGAAAATCGGCCCACGCGCGCATGACATGTCGACCTTCACCAGGATCGCTTCATCCTTCAAAGGGACGATCGCAGCCGTCTTCAGTCCCAAAATCCTTACATTATTAAAAACGCTGTTTCTCGAGGTGATCCTCCAGAAAAAAATCATGCGGGAGGACCTTGTGCGATGGATCATGCATATGTTAATTTATTCAGGATTCATTCTCCTCCTGCTCATGCACGCCCTTCAGGCCGTCATCACCTCGAAGCTCT
>CAZHAD010000133.1:0-6101 GCA_964529965.1 uncultured Leptospirales bacterium
GGTTTTATTCGCATCCGGCCGTGTACATCATGATCCTTCCCGGCATGGGCATCATTTCAGAGATCTTTCCGGTGTTTTCCCGAAAACCGATATTCGGCTACCGCTCGATCGTGGCCGCAGGCATGGGGATAGCGACCATAGGGTCATTGGTGTGGGCTCACCACATGTTCGTAAGCGGCATAAGCGATGAAGCGGTGCTCGTTTTCTCCTTTTTCACCTTCATCGTGGCGGTGCCGAGCGCGGTAAAGGTCTTCAACTGGGTCTCCACAATGTACGGCGGCTCGATCGATTTTAAGCCTCCGTTATTCTTTGCCTTGTGGTTTATTTTCCTTTTCACCATAGGAGGCCTGACGGGGCTCGTGCAGGGAGCGGCCGGCCAGAACGTCCATATCCACGATACCCATTGGGTGGTGGGCCATTTCCATTTCGTCATGTTCGGCGGCTCGGGGTTCGCCCTGATCGCGGGATTGCACTACTGGTGGCCGAAGATGTTCGGGCGGATGTATGATTATAAAAAGGCGTTCATCGGCGGCTATATGCTGGTGGTGGGATTTATGATGCACTACTTCCCCATGTTCATACTCGGCCTGGAGGGCATGCCGCGGCGATATTACACCTATCTTCCCAGGTATTGGGCCTGGAACTTTTTCGAGGGTATCGGCGGCTACATCATGGTTGCGGGCATTATCCTCATATTCGTGAATCTCTTCCTTAGCTTCAGGAATCCGCCGACCGCGCCCGCCGATCCCTGGGGCGGCACCACCCTGGAGTGGTCCATCCCGTCGCCGCCGCCGCTCAAAAATTTTACCAGGGAGCCTATTGTAGCTTCGTATCCGTATGATTTTTCCGAACAGGCGAGAAAATTAAAAGAAGGGGGGACTGACGTAACCACATGAGCGATCATATAGATAATAAGGGCACAAGGATGGGAATGTGGTTTTTCCTGTACACTGAGATTATGCTGTTCGGGGGGCTCTTTGTCCTGTATGCCGCCTACTTTCACCGCTACACCAAGGATTTCATCATTGCCGGAAATGAGACCATGCTGGTGCTTGGCACCCTCAACACCGCCATACTACTCGTGAGCAGCTTTGCGGTCGCCGCGGCGGTAAAGGCCATGGGCAGAAATTCATCTAAGGCGGTGATCGTGCTGCTGAGCATTACGATTTTCCTCGGCCTGGCTTTCCTGTTCAACAAGTACATCGAATGGAGCCGGGATTTTACCCATGGGTATTATCCGGGGTCCGCCAAAATGCTAGATGGCCCCAAAGGACAATCGATATTCTTCGCCCTTTACTTCACCCTGACAGGGCTCCACGCCCTTCACGTGTTCATAGGCACCACGGTGCTCGGCACCTGCATCGTGCTCACGGTGAAAAAGCGCATTACCGCCACGCGCATGAATTTTCTGGAAAATACGGGCCTGTTCTGGCACCTGGTTGACATCATATGGATTTTCCTGTTTCCCTTGTTTTACCTGCTCCTTTGAGTTGCTGCACGAAATCGCCTTAGAAAGGCGGCATTGTTATGAAAAAAGCCGATACAAGGAGTAATGAAGTGATAGAGGAAAACCAAGAATATACAATTTCATACCGTCAACTGAGCGTAGTTCTGGGGGCGCTCCTGACCCTCACCGCGCTCACGGTCGCCGTTTCTCGAATCAACCTCGGATATATGAAAATCTGGATTTCACTGCTCATTGCCGCCGCGAAGGGCACGCTGGTCCTTCTATTCTTCATGCAGATCAGGAGCGTGGGAAAGGCGGTGTCGGTCACCTTCATCGTAACACTTGTGATTCTTGCTCTCTTTATCGGCTTAATATTTTTTGATATAGATTTCAGGTGAGGTGGACATGGATAATGTAGTAAGATATGTGGACGAAACCTTCATCTATATCATCGTATTATGCCTTGTGCTGCTCGTACTGATTACCGCGACAATGATCTACTTTGCCATCAGATTCCGGCGGAGCAGAAACCCGGTGCCGTCCGATATACGAGGGAACTTGAAGGTGGAGCTGGTGTGGATGATCGTTCCCACGATCATCGCGCTTTCCATGTTTTATTTCGGGTGGGAGTCGTTTCTCGGTCTCCGCAGCGTTCCTCCGAACGCGCTCAATATAGACGTCCATGCAATGCAGTACTCATATATTTTTATATATCCGAACAAGAAGGAGTCCGAGGGGTTGCTGATCGTGCCGCTGGGAAAACCGATTAAGGTGAACCTGACTTCCCTGGATGTTCTTCACGGATTTTACATTCCCGCGTTCCGGATAAAAGAGGACGCCGTTCCGAAAATGAAGACCTATACGTGGTTTAACGCGGACAAGCTCGGTGACTATCATATATTCTGCACCCAGTACTGCGGGGTCGGACATGCGGACATGAATGCCATCCTTCGCATCGTTCCGGAATCCGAGTATCAGAAATGGCTAGAGAAAAAAACAAAATATTAACCCTTTCCCGCTGGGTTCATGACAGGGCCGTGCTTATGAAGCTGCCGGTCAGCATGATGAGCGGATGGGCAGCCCTGTTCGGATTTTCCGTGTCTGCGCGCGCGCTTACTCCTGAAGCGCTGCGGGCTGCTGCGGGCGTTTTTTTACTTTCCGCAGGCGCGTCAGCCCTTAACAGCTGCCAGGACCGGCGCATTGACTCCATGATGGCGCGCACGCGCTCAAGACCCCTGCCCGCGGGCCGCATGTCGCCGTTGCACGCCCTGTTCGTTTCAGGAGTGCTCTTGGCAGGCGGAATTGTATTTCTCTGTCTTTCCTTTCGTCCCATCCTAGCGCCCTTGACCGGAGTTTCTGCCGTCCTATTGTATAACGGCCTGTACACCCCCCTGAAGCTCAAAACCCAGTTTGCGCTGATACCGGGCGTGGCCTGCGGCATGCTTCCTCCCCTTATCGGCTGGCTTGCCGCAGGAGGAGGACTCGCCTCTCCAAAAATCTGGTATATTATGGCCTTTTTCGGCACCTGGCAGGTCCCCCATTTCTGGCTCATCTTTCTTTCCTATAGCGCGGATTTCAGACGTTTAAGGCTTCCCAATATCCTTGACGCATTTTCGGAAACGCAATTGAAGCGTCTGGTGTTTATATGGTCGCTCTCCTATGCGGCGCTCATGCCGTTATTCTGGCTCTTCAGCATAGTGCAAACCGGAATATCCTCGGCCTTCGTGCTGGCGAACGCAATTGCGGTGCCGTTTGTCTTCCTGAGAATTCTGTATAAATCCGGAGGGATCGCCAAATACATGAATCTTTTCAAGTATATTAACGCATCCGCGCTGGCAATGATGTGCATTGCGATTTTTGACTGTGCGCTTGTATCCTTAGTTTAACAGCCGGTCAGTGGAGCAATATGAACAATCAGCGTAGCACCGACTATTCCGCATTTGACATACCGGAAATTTTATCTTTCCTGTTCTATCCGCGGAAGGAAGCGAGGGATGAGGGAGGCAAAGGATTCTCGGAGATCCAAATTCCCGTCGATGAAGGGATCGTGATCGGGGGGCGCTTCTACAAAGCCGGGGATACCGCTCCCCTCATTCTGTTTTTCCACGGCAACGGTGAGATCGTCGCGGATTACGACGATGTCGCTATGCTCTACAATCGAATGGGCGTTTCCTTTTTACCCGTGGATTACCGGGGGTATGGCATATCGAGCGGCAGCCCGACGGTGAGCGGAATGATGAGGGACTGCCATCTCATATTCGATTTTGTGCGCGGGTTCATGAGTGAAAGGAATATAAACGCCCCCTTAATCGTCATGGGAAGATCGCTCGGAAGCGCTTCCGCTCTGGAGATCGCATCGAATTATGCAGACCGGTTCGACGGGCTCGTGATCGAAAGCGGATTTGCCTTTATCACGCCGCTGCTCAAGCTCCTGGGCGTGGATGCACAACGCGCCGGGATCGACGGAGACGCGGTATTGGACCACGTATCAAAGATGGAGTCCTTCCGAAAGCCTGTATTGGTGATCCACGCCGAGCGGGACCATATAATACCATACCGCGACGGACTTACCCTCTTTAACGCCTCAAAGTCTGAAAATAAGAAGATGCTTACCATACCGGGCGCACATCACAACAATATTTTTCAGCTGGGGCTCGATGAATACATGAAGGCAGTGCACGAGTTCGCCTTCGGAGTGGTGCGAGGATTCCGGCAATCCGATCCATCTCGTTAAATCCTCTCCTGATTGTGAGGGCCCTTTAAAACTCCCGCTTTACTGCTAAGATCAGATATTGAGATACGGCCTTATATCCTCATAAAAATGCTCAAGACCGGCTTCAATTTTTTTATATACGGCCCGGGGATCGATCGCGTCCGCGTGAGGATTTTGGATCATGTCCCTTATCGTCTGCCGTGCATTTCCCGGATCGATGGAGGACATCAATCCGAGATTCACCGCATCGATGTCATTGCCCGCGATATCGGCCAATCGGGAATGATATTCGGTCGGATTTATGCACGCGAGCCTACACCCGCATACATGTCCCTCATACAGGGCGATGCCGAAATGCGTGATCAATACCCGTGCAGACAGCATCGTTTCAGCATAAGGCCTGCATGGCGTGATCGCCATGCCTTCGTAAACAAAACAGGCCCCGGGTCCATGCAGAATCGCGCACGAAGCGTCAGGTGGGAGACATGATATAAGAAAGTCTACCGTCTCCCTGGAGGGCCTGTAACCGCAGTAAAGCAGTGCATCGAGGTCTTTCCGGACATACTCCTGTCCGATCCTTTGCATCGAATCGATAAAATTGTAACCGTATATGAATGATTCCTTTTTATATTTGCCGTTCTCCGGATTTGGCAGCAAATCAATGACCGCATCAGCAATCGATCTACCGGGGCCTCGGTCATCGATCGTTATTACATTGCCGATTTTTTTAAGCTCCCGTATCTCCGCTTCAGAGGAGTCCCTCTTGTCCCTGATTATACAGCCTGTCCCGGGCCTTATACCGGACAAAAAAAATTCATGCAATTCAGCAGGCAGAAAATCTGGCTTTCGGCCCGCCACGAGAAACGCCCTGGCGTCCGTGCGGAAATTTATGAAAGTCGCAAGGCTGGCCATTCTCTGGACATGGCCGGTGCCGAGGCCGTTTCCCCATCCGGTCACTATGGTGGCTACAGGGTGTTGCATTGAATGCTTGAATGGGTTATGGATCTCTGCTCGATGTGTGCATTAATGGCGGCGAGTCCCGGGTTTTGTTCCAGAAAGCGAATCACCTCCGAGAAGGGGAACGGCGCACCGCGGTATACATGACGGAAGATGACCGAGGCGAGCTCATAATCCTCCGCGGTGTCGACCGTAAGCCTCAGGTTTGGGAAGGGATTGTGCAGCTCAAATTCACGCACTACGATCCTGAAAATCTCGGGATGCTCTTTGATGTAGGGGGACACATGTTCGAGCTGGTATGGCTTGTCGCTGTGCAGATACGCCATATCAAGGGCGGATCTCTTGATGATTCCCGCGCCCGTTCCAAGAGGCAGGTTCGACAGGTAACAGAGGTCGGCCCCGGCGGTGAGGGCCGTCTCGATGGTTTTGGCGGCGAAGCCGGGGTCGGTAAATGGATTGTCGCCGGTGACCCTCAGAATGTAATCACCCCCGAATTCACGAGCCGCCTGATGGAATCGTTCGAGCACGTTATCTTCAGACCCGATAAACACGAGAATTCCCATGGAGCGGGCGAGATCGATGATCTTGATATTTTCACCTCCGTCGCAGGTCGCAAGCACCGTCCGGTCAACGCCGGAAGTGGCTTGGACCCGCTCGAACACATGGAAGATCAATGGTCTTCCGCCAATATTCATCATCGCTTTTCCGGGCAGGCGTGTTGAATTCATGCGCGCCTGGATTATTGCCGTGACTGTCGGTCTCATGATAGAATTATCGGAATCGAAGGGTCGGATATTGAGCCGGTTTAATAATTAAAGGTGTACCACTCATCGCAGGACCTGCAATCCGGGGCAGTTGCATAGTTTTTCTTGTAATCCTTTATAAAGCTTTCTTTTTTCATTTCCCAGATCTTTGGTATGGTTTCCGCGGCCGCGCTACCGCACGACCAATCGCCGTCAACGTCCTGCTTGCAGAAAGAAACCC
>CAZHAD010000134.1:0-6048 GCA_964529965.1 uncultured Leptospirales bacterium
CCCACTCGAAGGTCTGAAGGGCCGATTCCTTGATGCCGATGCTTTTCTGGAGCAGACCGGTGATGGCGTCCCTTTCCTTCCTGAGGCCGGTGACGGCGGATTTCTCCATGTCGAGGAGCTGTTTAATCGCAAGCTGGTTTTCAATGCGCGAGAGAAGCTCACGGCGGCGGAAGGGCTTGGTGACGTAGTCGTTAGCGCCGGTTTCGAAGCCCTGCACCATGTCCCCCAGGTGGTCGCGCGCGGTCAGTATGATCACCGGGATGAAGCGATCGTCCCCCGTCTCCCGTATTTTCTGACACACCTCGTACCCGCTCATGCCGGGCAGCATCAGGTCGAGGAGGACGAGGTCGATGCCGCCTCGTTCGATCCTGTCGAGCGCCTCGGGTCCCGTGGCTGCGGTGAGGAGATTGTAGTCGGCTGCCGCGCATATGGTGTCCAGCACCCTGAGGTTGACCGGGTCGTCGTCGACCGCAAGTAGCGTCGCGGCCGGGTATTTCGTTTTCATCGGGCGCTCTTCGGCCTGTTCGGGGGAGAGCGCCGCCAGTGTCTTCGCGGAAACGCTTCTGAGCTCCTCGGGCTCGAGCAGTCTCGTCTTTTGTATCCCTGCCGCCTTCGCGTTAAAGGGGAGCTCGAACGCGAACGTGCTCCCCTTTCCTTTCTCGCTCTCGGCCCATATCCTGCCGCCGTGCATCTCCACCAGGTGCTTCGTGATCGCAAGCCCGAGCCCTGTGCCGCCCGCGCTGCGCGTGTCGGGGTCCTCCGCCTGCACGAACGGCTGCCAGATTCGGACGAGGCCTTCCCGGTCGATGCCGATGCCCGTGTCCGTCACCTCCACACTGACCGCATCCTCCTCCGTCTGCCGTGCGCGCACCAGGATGCTTCCCTGGCGGGTGAACTTTATGGCGTTTCCGATCAGGTTTACGAGCACCTGGTACATGCGGTTGCGGTCCGCCCTTATCCTCGGGAGGGGGGCGCAGTCGACCGCAAGCGTGATGCCCTTGTCCTGCGCGGTTTTCCTGAGAAGGGAAACGACCGAGTTAATGACGTCGGGAAGGGAAAGCTCCTCGAACAGGAGGTCCGCCTTTCCCGCGCGTATCTTGCTGAAGTCGAGAATGGAGGAGACCAGGCTGTTGAGCCGCTCAGCGCTCGTCCTGATCAGGTTGAGGTTCTCCGACTGCCCGCTGTTCAGCCCGCCGAGCGAGCCGCTCGTCAGGTTTTCCGCCAGGCCTATAATGCCGTGGAGCGGGGTGCGCAGCTCGTGCGTGGTCGTTGCCAGGAAATCGTCCTTGAGCTTGTCGAGCACCAGGAGCTCGCCGTGTGTGGCTTCGAGGTCCGTGTGGAGCTGGGCGAACCGGGAGGTGAGAATGGACGAAAAGGCAATTATTACAAAAAAAATGCTTTCAATCATTATTGGATATATTAATATAATATCAAAAAAACGTAATGTGGTGATGATGATTGATAAAAAAAGAAAACCCCAACCTAATAAAATTTTGTCTGAGAAAAGAACGCGTTTTTTGTAGCTGATGACGGTTTCAATAAATGCGGTGATTATTGTTATTATTGAAACCAAAATATATAAATTAAATAAATACTTTTTAAAATAATAGATTGTTCCGGTTACAACGTAATCAGCGAATGATGCAATCAATAACGATATTAGTATCGCCATCAGGGTTTTTATAAATATATTGTAGCGGATTGACAGAAAATCATGTATGAATGTTATTCCGAAGATAATGCCGCATATCATGAATGGATAGGTGGCTGCAATGTGGAAAAATTGACTGGAGGAAATCCAAAGGGTAATGCCTTTATATCCCAGAACCCATAATCCAAACGACAGGGAAAACAGTGAAAACGAGAGGTAATGCTTTTCTTTTTTCCTTTTCAGGAAAAAAAACAGATTATAAAAGCTCAGGAAAAAACATACGGCGGCTATTGAGCAATACCATAGCAAAGAAAGAATCCATTTGCGGTTTAGTGCGTGATAATCGCCGAATTCGATCTCTTTGTAGAAATCATTAAAATTTAATAAATCGGTGGTCTCAATAATTAATGCGTTTTTTCCTTCATTAATTATATTATTCGGGATTCCCGTGAAAAAGGGCTTTCCTGTTATCGGCGGGTATTGAACTTTCTCCAAAGGGCTTGTTTCATATATCTTTTTATCGTTAAAATAGAATTGTGCGCCGGTGTAATGAAAAGGGACGAGAATTCCATATTTATTTTTGTTGTCTTTTATTATGATGTCCCTTTTTAATAAAAAAGGTTCCCTGTGTTTGTTGAATTCTTCAACTTCCCGTAATTTTTTATCCCCGATGTCTATCCATGTTTCAGCATATTTTTGCTTATGATCCAATGATTTGATATTATGATTGTAAAACCATGAACTGGTCAATGTATAAATCCCGTTTTTTTGATTTATGGGCGTGCTATTTTTAGAGATATTCTCTGAATTGCAAGAAGATAGTATTATGATTATAAATATTAATAAAGATATTGACGGAATTACAAAGAATAGTTTTTTTATTTTTATATTGTGCATATAAAGGTGCTGCTCAATTTTTTGAATCACTTTGATATTGAATAGACTTATTGCATAACTAAATTTTTTACCGGGATTAAGGAACGGATCCCGAACGAACAGGATGTTCTCCTGCCGGCATGAAACAGGATGTTTCAACAAAGCCGCCCTTTAAGAGCCTCCACGAGGGCTTTCCCGATCCCGAGACGGGAGTTTCGCAACAAGTCAAATATTTTATGCTTAATATAAAGGTTGAACGACGTTATCCTGCATCTTGATAATATCGCTCTTATTTTCGAATATTTTTTTTATATCATCATCAAGAGCCATAATATTATATTTATTCAATACACCTTTCAGATCGTCGACCGATTTGGTGTTTTTGAGATCATCGATGAAGTTCTTACTGACCTCAGGATTTTTTGAAACATGAATGATAAAATCAATAAAATTCATATTTGCCTCCCCAAGTAGCACATTTTATATATGTGGTGATTATTTTGTTATCAAACCAGTGGATATGCTAATATTATTCCCATGTCAAGAATAATAATCATCGGCGCAGGACCGGCAAGCTATATAATGACACAAAAGCTTGTGGATCACCATAACAAGGTATATATATTTGATCACCAGGTTCCATGGGGAAAGCCGTGCGGCGGCATTTTGCCGGTCAATGTAACCTCGGAATTCATCGATATCGATAATTACCGTTACCCCAGGCGATATTACGAGGGTATTCATTTCATAACGTACGGTAGGGAACGTCGATTCATTCGTTTTGATAATCCGTTTTATGTTGTTTCGAGAAGAGATTTATCCGAATACATGCGTGAGAAATTGTTGAATCTCGATCTATCTGTTATAAAAGAAAAAGTGACTAAAATTTTACGCGACAATAGTTCATGGCGTGTGATTACCGAGAATAAGACCTATGCTGCCGATATCATCGTAGGAGCGGACGGCGCCCTGAGCATCACCAGGCGGACCGTCATGGGAAATATACCGCCCGAACATCGCTACATGGCGGTCGGCTATTATTTAAATGAAACATCTGAAAACCGTTGTATGGTAAAATTTTCCGGTTTTCCCGGTTATTTGTGGTCCATATCTTGCCCTTATCATACGACCACAGGCATTATCGTACAGGACCAGGTAATTAGGGCAAAAAAACTCCTTTCATACGTGGAAAATTTTATTCATGAGGAATTTCCGCACGCAGAAATAACCGGCAGATACACCGCGTATATTCCATCCGTGTCGGATCCGGAATTTTATAACCAGCCTTGTGCGGGAGACAATTGGATTCTCGTCGGTGACGCGGCGGGTCATGTTGAGCCGCTTGTAGGAGAAGGTATATACTATGCGTTAAAGTCGGGCGAACTGGCGGCTGAGGCGATCATATCCGGCGATATTCAAAGCTATGATAAAAAGTGGCGCGAGGCATATGGAAATAAATTGATCACCAACGCATCGTATAAAAAGACGATACTCAACCTCGCAAACCAGTTCGGACCTCAGATATACGGCGCATATCTGTATAATAATTTACTCGCGAATTTTAATGCAGGCTAATCGATGCTGTTCGACATTCCCGTAATCTTTGACGACGCGTATCACAGCTTCATTACGGAGAACAGGAATTTTATACATTCCGTGTATTTCGGCCTTCCCACGAAGATCGGCCTTGACGCGAGAAACGTCATCAACATACTCGGCGCCGAAGAATTCGTCGCATTTCTGGATTTGATTCCCAGAGAGATCAGTCGGCACGTTACGTTAAATACTCGATACACTCCTCCCCACCGTTATTCGAATGAGAACATGAGGCCGGTCGTCGATCTTCTCAGGAAACTCCATGAATCGGGCAATTTGACCGGCATACTGGTCCTGGATTTTTTTTATCTTCAGAGGCTCGCGGATACGGATCATGATCTGATAAAGAAACTGGATGTCGTTCCGAGCATCAATTGCATGCTGGATTCAATCGATAAAATCAACGCCGTAAGGGAATATTTAAATAATCTTAATTGCGGACCTGCATCCAAAATTATTCTGGACAGGTCGCTGAACCGAAGATATCCGGAGCTGCAGGAAATCATTCGATACTGCCGTGCTGAATTTCCCGACGCCGCAATAGAGCTGATCGCGAACGAGGGGTGCCTGTACCAGTGTCCGTACAAGATAAATCACGACATTTTTATCTCATTGAAGGGAGACCTGACCCTGGATAATTACTTGTATATGGCAAAAGTCTCTTCTCAAAAGGAGTCCGGCGAGCAATTAATAACCGAAAGGAAAGCCTGCATTAAATATTATGCCGCGTCTCCGGACAGGATGCTGAAGTCTCCGTTTATAAGGCCGGAGGACATAGACCGGTACGACGCGGACATCATCAAGATTTCCGGCAGGGCGCGGACAATGGATTTTATGAAGCGCGCGTTTTTTGCGTACAAAAACCGCGCGTATACCGGAAACCTTATAAGGCTCATGGATGCGATGTATGAGATGTCGCACCGGTATTATATCAAAAACGAGGTGTTGCCGGACGACTTCTGGCATACGACCGCTCATTGCGATAGGGAGTGCGAGAGGTGCGGATATTGCAGTGAAGTGTTCGACTATTGTGCGGAAAAATTGAATGATTAATAAGTGCGTGAATCGGCGGTTACCCCGGCTTCTTGAATGAATCCGGGATACAGCCTACTACTGGGATCTTCTTAATGCGATGAATGTCACGTCGTCGTTGAAGGTCTTTCCTTCGCAGAATCTTTCCGCCAGATCCGCGCTCGCCTCCGCGACGCTTTTGTTTTTATATATGCGCGGCAGCTCGTTCGAGAGCACGTCCTCGTCATCATCCCAATCCACATTCCTTCCGAACACGTGAGGATACACCAGCTTGTACAGCCCGTCGGTATACAAAAAGAGCATGTCCCCGCTGCCGAAGTCATACGTCTCCTGCGTATATGCGATCTTATCGGATACGCCGAGAATAGGGTTCTGGGCTCTGATGATGAGGACCGCGGCGGAATTGATCAGGTACTGGCGCGGGAGACCGGCTGACGCGATCGTTACGGTCGAATCCTTCAGGTTTACGTCCGCGATCAGGCACGTGAAGATGATGATGTAGCTTCCTATTTGTCTGGCGAACCTCTGGTTCAGGATGTCCAGGGCCCCCCCGGGGGAGCCCGCGGATTTCTTGAGCGACGCGTACTCGGTCAGTATCTTCACCGTGTTGAGCGAGGTGCTGATGCCGTGTCCGGTCGCGTCCGCGAGGAATATGCGCACGAGTCCGGGCTCAAGCTCGAATATATCATACAGGTCCCCGCCGACCTCCAGGAGGGGATGATAGTAGACGTGGGACTCGATGCCGGTGATGCCGTCTGTGTGCGTCATGAGCTTGAGCTGGAACTCGCGCGTGATGTCCAGGTCCACCCGTATTTGCTTTTCCCACTCGTAGGTCTGGAGGGCCGATTCCTTGATGCCGATGCTTTTCTGGAGCAGGCCGGTGATGGCGTCCC
>CAZHAD010000135.1:0-3690 GCA_964529965.1 uncultured Leptospirales bacterium
AAGCAGGGCGAGCTTCTATTACGCGCGGCTCATGCGGCCGGCGTTCATATCAATTCCTCGTGTGGCGGACAGGGCACCTGCGGCAAATGCCGCGTCCTGATTAAGAGCGGAGCGGTGCAGGGAGGGAAAACCGAAAAGTTATCCGATCATGACTATGCAAAGGGATACCGGCTCGCATGCCTGAGCCATGTGATCGAGCCGCTTGAGGTCGAGATTCCTCCCGAATCCCGCATGAACCGCCTCGTCCTTGACCAAAATCTTTCCCACAAGCCCACAGGCCGGCTTGCCGCGCCGCTGAATATTGACACGATCAAAACAAAGCGGCATCGGCTGCTCGTGGAAAAAAAATTCTTACACCTGGCCCCCCCGACGATGGAAAACAACTCGAGCGATCTGTCGCGTACGCTCCATGCCCTGAAAAAACAGTTCAATATCAAGAACATTGAAGTTGATTACCACGTCATACGGAACCTTGCCCGGGTGCTGCGGGAAGGCGAATGGAAAGCGACGGTTACGCTTCTCAGCGCCGCAGCCGGTTCGCTACGGGAAGGCAGAAGCGCCGATCGGCTCATCAATATCGAGCCGGGCGACACCGCCGGCCGTTATTACGCGGTCGCCGTGGACGTGGGCACCACCACGGTGTGCGCGGAGCTCATTGACATGAACATCCGGGAATCAGCTGCAGAGGCATCGGATTACAACCGGCAGATGAAATACGGTGAAGACGTGATCAGCAGAATCATCTATTCACAAAAAAATGACGGCCTGGCCACTCTGCAGAAAAGCATCACGGACACGATCAACGGCGTGATCAATACGTTGATAGATGCACAAAAAATCGACCGCGGGAACATCTGCCACATTACCGTATCCGGGAACAGCGTGATGACGCATATCCTCTGCAACCTGGACCCGCGGTACATCCGCACCGCTCCCTACACCCCGACGGTAAACATCATGCCCCCGGTCAAGGCGCGCGAGCTTGGGGTAGACCTGGACGATCATGCGTACCTGAGCGCGGTGCCCCTGGTCGCAAGCTACGTGGGCGGAGATATCGTAGCCGGCGTCCTCTCCTCGGGCATATACCGGCGAAAGGGAAACGCACTATTCATCGACATAGGCACGAACGGCGAAATCGTGGTCGGCAACAAGGAGTGGCTCGTGACCGCGTCCTGCTCCGCGGGCCCGGCGTTCGAGGGCGGGGGCATCCGCCACGGGATGAGGGCGGCGGAAGGCGCCATCGAGGAAATCCGCATAGACCCGGACAACTGCGAGCCGGTCATCTTCACCATCGGAGAGAAAAAACCGAGGGGCATCTGCGGGTCGGGGATCATCAACATCATCGCCGAGCTTTTGGAGGTCGGCCTGCTCGATCAAAACGGAAAGTTCAGGACCGATGCGCCGGAGGGACGAATCCGGGAAGGCATCGACGGCATGGAATACCTGCTTGTGCCCTCCGACACAAGCGGCATAGACGGGGACATCGTCATTACCGAAGTCGACATCGATAATTTCATGCGCGCCAAGGGTGCGATGTTCGCGGGCTACCAGACGCTCCTTGAAAGCGTGGGCCTGACCTATGCGGACCTGGACGAGGTCATCATCGCCGGAGCCTTCGGAAGCTACATCGACATCGAAAAATCGATCATCGTCGGGCTTCTGCCCGACCTGCCGACCGAGCGCTTCAGCTTCATCGGCAACAGCTCTCTGGCGGGAGCGAAGATGGTGACCCTGTCGACCGAGCTCTGGGAGGACGCGATGCGGATCGCCGGCATGATGACGAACTTCGAGCTCTCTGACAACAAGTCGTTCATGGATTACTATGTCGCGTCGCTCTTCTTCCCCCATACCGAGATAAAGAACTTTCCCACCGTCATGGCCAGGTTCAACAATATTGAGAGGATATGCGGCAGAATGAGAAAGATGCATCCATAATAACTGACTTTCATAAAGGAGAAATGAATTGGGAATGATCATCGCTGTAGCGGGCAAGGGAGGCACCGGCAAAACGACCGCGGCGGCGCTCATCATCCGGTCGCTCTTGGGCCGGGGAAAAACACCTTTACTCGCCGTTGACGCGGACCCGAACGCGAACCTCGCCGATTCCCTGGGAATCAGGATCGAGGACAGCATCGGCTCGGTGCTGTCGGATTTTCTCCGCGACAGGGCACAGCTCCCGCCCGGAATCACGAAGCAGGCGTATCTCGAGATGAAGCTCCACCAGATTCTGAAGGAGGGAAAGGACATCGACATGCTGGCGATGGGGGTTCCCGAGGGACCGGGGTGCTACTGCGCGGCGAACGCCATGCTGAGGGACTATTTCGAATCCTTATCGAAAAACTATCCCTATATCGTCGTTGACAACGAGGCGGGCATGGAGCACTTCAGCAGAAAGACGGCGGCGCGGATCGATGCGCTGATTTTCTGCTCCAACTACTCCCTGAAGGGCCTCAAAACGGTGAAAATTCTGTCGGACATGGTGGACGAGCTCAAAATCGCGGTAGGGGCTAAATACCTGATCGTGAACCGGACTCCCGAAATTCTGGAACAGGAATTTCTTGACCGCGTCCGGGACACGGGCATGCCTCTGCTCGGATACACGGTCATGGACAAGGAGATCGAAGAGTCCGAAATAAAGGCGGTGCCGCTCATGAGCCTTCCCGACGCCTCCGCAACCGTGCGGCGTTTTGAGGATATGGTGGGCAGAATACTTACATGATTACATCTTAGATTAACACTGACGCCACGAACAGTCTTCATTGTCCCACCACATGAAAAAATATGGGTTCATGAGCTATCGTTCATATCACGCGCATGAGCCTTAGATCCGCCCACAAAAATTTTTATATAGACACCCGGTTCACCCATAGGTATATTCTTTATAACGGTTGTAATTCCGGTACAGACTGATATATACGCATAGGAGGTTCCTATTGAAACTGGCGGTTACGGGAAAGGGCGGAGTGGGCAAGACGACGATCGCAAGCCTGATCATCAGGCACGTGGCTGAGAAGGGAAAACGGGTCATCGCGATCGACGCAGACCCGGACGCGAACCTGGGCGCGACCCTTGGCTTCGAGGGCATGGACAGGATAGTGCCGATCGCGGAGATGGACGCGCTCATCGAGGAGAGGACGGGCGCCAAGCCCGGACAGTCAGGCTCCTTCTTTACGATCAATCCGAAGGTCGACGATCTGCCCGAAAAGCTCTGGCTCGAAAAGGGAAACGTGCGCCTCATGGTCATGGGCACGGTGAAAAAGGGCGGCGCGGGGTGCGTGTGCCCGGAGAGCGCCCTGTTGAAAAGCCTGGTATCACACGTGGTCTTTTTCCGCGATGACGTAGTGGTGATGGACATGGAGGCGGGAATCGAGCACCTGGGCAGGGGCACGGCGAACGCCGTGGACATGATCGTCGTGGTGGTCGAACCGGGCAGGCGCAGCATAGAGACGGCCGGAAAAATCGAGAGCCTCGCCGCCGACCTCGGCATAAAAAAAATCGGGGCCGTGGGGAACAAGGTGCGCGGCAAAAGCGACGAGGGCTTCATCCGCGAAAACCTCAAGGGGATGAAGATCCTGGGATTCTTCCCGTTCGACGAGAGAATGATCGAGGCGGACATGGGCGGCGCCGGCGCCATGCCTGAGTATCCCCGCCAGGTGGAGGAGATGCTCTCGGAAATCGGCGTGAAGAGCG
>CAZHAD010000135.1:3790-5847 GCA_964529965.1 uncultured Leptospirales bacterium
CGGCATCATGTACGGGACAAGGTGAGGGCGCCCGGTCATTCATAGTACACCGCACGCGCGCTCTCCGATTCCCACACCTTCACCTTTGCGATGCGTATCCCGGCCGGGAGCCTCTCCTTTATCCGAATGTGAATATAACGGGCTATCAGCTCTGAGCTCGGGTTCGATTCCCGGAATTCCTCTATATCGTTCAGGCACACGTGGTCGAGACGATCGAGCACGTCTTTCAAAAACCTCTTAAGATCCTTGAAATCGACCAGCAGACCGATATCGTTGAGATCGCTCCCCTCCACCTCGACCTCCACCTTCCAGTTGTGTCCGTGGAGCTTCTCGCACTTTCCTGCGTATCCCTTGAGCTGGTGCGCGGAAGAAAAATAATCAGCAACCGACAGCCGGTACATGGCTCACTCTTCGCCGTGTTTCGACCTGAGTCTGTTGCTCTGCTCCAGCGCCATGAAATCATCGTCGAATGAATACCAGACGATCTGGTAGTTTTGCCTGAAATCCCTCACGTCGTCTCCCACGTATTTGCCTTCGATGAGGCACTGCTTCATGAAATCCGCGATCGCCTCCATCTCCTTCTCACGCATTCCCATACGGGTCATCTCCTGAACGCCGATGCGCAGGCCGCTCGGGTTGGCGACCTTGCTCTGGGAATCAAACGGCAGCAGGTTCATGTTGACTATGATGCCGTTATCTTTAAGAACGCGCGCGGCCTCGTCTCCACCCCCCAGCTCCATCACGTTGACCGCCACCTGGTGGCTCTCGGTGTACCCGAATTCCTTAGCCTCGACGTTGAATCCCCGCTTTTCGAGGGCGCGCGCAAGGGCCTTCGCATTCCGCACGACCTGGTCGGCGTACGCCTCGCCGAATACGATAAACTCAAACGTGGCCATGGCGAGTGAAACAAGGGTGTCCAGGTGATGGTTGCTGGAGCTCCCCGGAAAGGCCCCCTTGTCGATCTTGATCCAGTCCGTATCGTTCATATTGCTGTAGATGATGCCCCGCTGCGATCCGAAAAAGGTTTTATGGGTGCTCGCGTTCACCACGTCGGCACCCTCCTTCAGTGGATCGGGAAACCGCTTGCCCGCGATGAGGCCCAGGACGTGGGCCGCGTCATAAATCAGGGTGATCCCCCTTTCCCTGCATACGGGCGATAGATCCTTCACCGGATCAGGGAACAGGTACAGGCTCTTTCCCATGATCATGACCCTGACCGGCACCCTGTCGAGTATGTTCAGGGTCTCCCTGACATCAATGTGGTATCCGTCCGGCGTGAGGGGAAAATTGACGATGTTCTGGGAATATTTTCCCACAGACCCGTGGCGGTGGTGGCTGATGTGCCCTCCCCCGGACGTGGAATTCACCATGACGATGTCACCGGGCCTGATGTAGCGGCTGAAGACGGCGTCGTTCGCCACCGTGCCCGAAACCGGCCTCACCTCGAGATGCTTGCAGTCGAGCAGCGACTTCAGGTGCTGCTTGACGCGGGACTCGATCTCGTCGATGATCTCGGTGCCCTGGTAGTAGCGCTCGCCCGGATGGCCCTCCGCGTAGCGGTGGCAGAAATCCGAGCCCATGACCCCCCTCGCCCGTCTGCTCATGACGTTCTCGCTCGCGATCAGATTGATGGTGTGCGAGCGCCACTCGTTCTGGTTTTTGACCAGCTCCTCGATCCGGTCCACGTTTCTTTGGTAAATCATGGTTTTCACGCCCATAGTAAAGATAATAAGGCAGATATGCGATACGTTATCGAAAAAGGGCGATGGGATGTCAAATGATATTTTCTGCCTGCTGGCCTTGAGGAGCCTTTAAGACCGCGTCTCATCGGCGGTAACCATCGGAATGCCCTGCCCGCGGACAACCGAGGGGGTATAAGCAAGACTAGGAGCTGATTATGATACGACAGTTACATTGTAACTTTTTTCTTATTGACAGACATCGGGCCTGCAATTAATAACGAAACCGTGACAACACAAAAGGGCGATTAGCTCAGTCGGTTAGAGCGCCTGCCTCACATGCAGGAGGTCGATGGTTCGAGTCCATTATCGCCCACA
>CAZHAD010000136.1:0-5701 GCA_964529965.1 uncultured Leptospirales bacterium
CGTATCTGCCGATTCTCAGATAAACCCGTGCCATCCCCTCTTTTGACTTCATCCACAACGGACGGATGGTGTCGTCATTGTCTGAAATCTTCTTTTCGAGCAGCTCAACGGCAATGTTGAAATATTTAAGCGCGTCCTCATTGGCGAAATTTTCCGCAGCCTTGAATGATGCCGGATAGGCGTACTCCAGTGATTTATCTTTGTTCCCGCTTTCAATATACTGGTGCGTCAATTCAAAAAGGATTTCATTCTTACTGTCCCCATAAATAGCCTCCAGGGTTTCTGCGATTCTCGCATGCATGCTCCTTCTGGTATCTAAATCGATGCTGCCGTAAAAGGCCTCTTGTATCCGATCGTGCGCAAACGATAGCCTGCCGGGCACCGCCGGATCTTTATATACAAGCTGCAGCTGAATGCAGGCATCAAGAATTCCGGCCAGTTCTTGCTTGTCGAAGTTGCCTAACAGACGAAAGAGCAATTCAAATTCAAAATTCTTGCCTGCAACCGCTGCGCATGATAAAACCGTCGACTCTTTGGGGCCCAGATTTGAAATCCGTTTGATCAGAATATCGATTATGGTCAACGGTATTACGGATCGACACAAAATTGTATGATCTATATCCCATTTGTTATCCTGGTAATAGAGCGCCTTCTCTTCCACCAGCTGTTTCAATATCTCGATCGCAAAAAACGGATTTCCCTTGCTCTTCTGATGGATGAAGTCGGATATCTCTTTTACATTTATCTCTTTATCATATAATAATCCGGAGATGAACGTGTTCATCGCCTGACCTTCAAAATGCTCAATAGTTATCCCGGAAAGTATCTTCCCCTTGTTCTCAGCATCCCGGATGAATTTTATCAATCCCTGCCTCCCCGTTATCTCGTCATGCCGGTAGGTGCCGATCACCAGGAGCGGCGATTTTGAAGAGTCGTCTACGATTCGGGCTAACAACTCGAGAGTCCCTTCATCACACCATTGTAAATCGTCTATCGATAACACCAGTCCGTTCTCGATGCAACTGAGCCCGATGAAAAATTGGCTGGCAACCGCCAGAAACCGGGCGTTTTCCCGTTCAGGCTCAAGCGGCACCATCGAAGGACACCTCTCCAGAATCTCCTTCATCCGGGGATTCAGTTTCAGAATGGCCTCGCCGAATACGCCGACCGCCTCATGAATGATATTTTTTATTTCTTTCTTTTTTTTATTCGGATAAGAGCTGAAAATTTTTAAATACTCATCCAGGGTGTCTTGTAACAGGCGGTACGGCTCTTTATTTTCTCCGGAAAAACATTTTGTATGAATGAACATTGTATTCTTCGAGCGGATATAATCGCGCAGTTCCTCGACCAATCTCGTTTTTCCTATTCCCGCCTCCCCTCTTATCAAACAGAGGCCTCCGTTCCCTTCCCTTGCACGATTGAATACCGCCTTGAGATCATCCAGCTCCTTTTCTCTGCCCACGAGCCTAGTCCGGTAGCTCAAATGTACTGAAGCGTCGTGCAAGCCCAGTATAAATTCTCTATCCCCCCTCTTATATCTCTCTAAATCAAAAAGTAACCCCCGGGCGCTCTGATACCGGTTCTCTGGTTCCTTCTCTAAAAGTTTTAGAACAATGCGATCCAACAGGGGGGGTATGCCTGAATTGAAATTGCTCGGATGTTCGAGCGGTTTTACCGAATAGTGATGAAGCAGTGAAAACGGCTCGTCTCCGCTGAACGGCAGTCTGCCGGTCAATAATTGATAAAATATGACGCCGAGAGAAAAAAGATCGCTTCTTTCGTCGGCTCGGCTTTTTTTTATTCCCACCTGCTCAGGCGAAAAATATTCAAAAAGCTCGGGTGTGTTTTCTGATTTCTTCATTAATTCGTTGTAATCCTTGACATAGGAGGTGCCGCTGTCGGTAAGCTTTGCAATAAAACCGTCGGATTTATCTTTCTTATCTATGATTATATTTCCTGGCTTCAAATCTCTATGGATGACACCGCTTTTATGAATGCAGTCCAGAGCGCTGCACAGCTGAATTAGTATAGACGTTATCTGATCAAGGGTAAGATTACATGTTTTCAGGATCTCCGAAAGGCCCGTGCCTTGAACATACTCCATGGCGATGTAATGAAGCTTATATACCTCGCCCGCTTCATATATCCTGACGATATTTGGATGGTCTAAATTTGATACAGTGCTTAATTCATGCCTGAAGCGTATTATATATTCCGTTCTGTTTGAGGTTATTTCATCCCTGAAGATTTTTACCGCCGCAGGCTCAAGTTTTTTGTCGGCGCAATGAGCCAGGTAGATGGAGCCGGACGGCCCTTCGGAAGTTTTTTTGATCAACGTAAAACGGTTATTTATTGTAATACCGCTGAGGTCCATGGCTGCAGGTTTGCCTGAATTTCATCATTCATCGAGTATTGATAGGCTATCGTTTACCCTGATATAAGTTCCCATGTTCATATATTCTGATCGATCGGTTCAAATTCTTACTATATACCGGAAAGATATCACATTGGGGTAATTGGCACTACACCGGTGTGAGATGCTGAAATTATTTTCAGGCGGTGTATTAACCTGTTTTGATCAGATACGCGCAATGCCGGAAACAATATTACTCGTTTCAATGAGGAAATGTTATCATTATCTCCATTGCATTGTCAAGCAAAATTGAACAAGGCGTCAGAAGGAGAAATTCATTTATTTTTTTTGGCCTTTTGCTCTTCCTGCCTGTTCTTTTCCATAAGCCCTTTTATCTCTTCCAGGTCCTTTATTTTTTGCTCGACATTTTTATAATTGGGATCGTAATCCCTGGCGATTTTGAACTCCTTGAGCGCCGTATCGATATCGTTGGACAAAAAGGCCGCCATTCCCCTCAAATAATGCTCTTCGACGAGGGTTCTGATTTTTCCGGAAATGCGCGATTCGATCAGGCCGTCCTCGCCGAATATCCGCATGGAAACTCCCAGCGCCGCCCCCCATTGCCGTTCGGAATACCTGGTCTTCCACGCGGACCCGAGCGTGCCGGAAATTGGAATCCCCACAAGCTTATACGAAAAGGGTATGATATCTATGGATCGGTAGCCGGCGGGAACAAAGAAACGATAGTAACCGGCGGCGGTGATATCCAGCCACTTCGTCGCCTTGACGGTAAATCCCGCCCCGACCGTATGGCTGTTAAGCAATTCATCCCCTCCGCTCCTTCTCGAGGGCCTCATGCCCGTATCGTTATACGAGTATCCCGCGCTCGCCGTAACCATCGGCACGATGCCCCACTCCACAGCCTGTCCGAGGCGGTATGCGACGGGCCTGAAGTCGCGCTCCCGTCCGTCGAGGTCCCTGGCTTGCGGGAATGAAATATCGGCCGACGTTTCCAGCCTGAAGTTGCTCAGCACGCCGATCGACAGCCCGGCCGAAACGGAGGGCGGACGCGTGACCTTTATCCTGTCTCCTATGTCTTTCAATGTCCGCGGATCCATCCATGCAACATTCAGCACCCCCTTTTGTCCGCCGACGGTGTTGATCTGGTCGTTGTTGGCGAGGGCCAGTATGCTGTCGCAGTAAATGTTGAGAATTCCCGATTGTGCTATCGCGGGGTTTGCGATGAATCTGTTCGTCTTCTTTGCAAGCCACATGGGCGGATAATACTCCCCCCGTATTCCGATGTTGAGCCTGTACATCGGCTTGAAGTCGAAGCCCGCTATGATCCCGAACCCGTAACCGAACAGGTCGACGTCGATGTCCATCGGGCTCTGCATTCTGCCCGGAAGCGAGATGACGCTTGTCTCCACGCTTTGCATCTGGGTGATTTTTCTGTTTCCCCTTGCGTACATGAAGCGGAACCCGACCGAGCCTGAAAGCCAGGTGAGCGGGGCATAGGAGCCGCCGATGGTTCCGCTTGCATAGAGGTCCGAACGTTCCGAGGATACCTGCCTCAGCACATTCTGGATCTCGGGGTTAATGCCAAGCCCGAGTGAGCTGATCGTCGCACAAATGGCCTCCGTATAGGTCACCAGCGCGCGGTCGAGCTCAGGTATCCCCCTGGTCCGGGTCATATCAGAACCGACCCGGTCAAGCGAGAAATGGAGATACGCGGCCCAGTTGTCCTGCTTGTAGATCAGGCCGATGTCGGGAACGACAGGAACGAACATCGAGTCCTGATACGTCTTGGGCAGGAAATACCTGCCGTTCGTGGTGCCGATCAGGGGCCGTCCGAGGGACGTGGGCGCCTGCCACGGCAGGGCCTGTCCGAACAAGTCGCTCCCCTGGACTCCCCACAGAACCGGGGTGTTTTCCTTCCTGTCGTACACGACTTGCGCGCTGAAGTTCAGGTACAGCCCGTCCTTTAAAAAAACGAGGCCCGCCGGGTTGTAGAAGATCGCATCAGCATCGATTGAGGCGTTTCTGCTCTGCGTGCGTACGTACTCCGCGCTGTGTGCGTCATACCGGACCCTTTCTTTGAAAAGTGAGGAACCTGAGGCGATATTCGCGGTTGCGGAAATGAATATGAAAAGCATGAAGACAATTATCAGAGCGCGGGCAAATCCCATAGGGGTGGGATTAATCCAGCATCTATCGGATACGGTCGATACGGAGCGTCGGCTGGTCGCCCGCAAAACATTATGCAAAAAAATACCCCGCCCCCGCACGCCTGGACTGCGCGGGTATTTTATATATCGTGAGCGTATCATGTCTTCATTTGAGATATGACGATACGGATATCTTTTTTTTAATGCTGCAACAATATAGTCACGTCGTTGCCGCCGCTGTTCGCGGTGGCGAGGTCCGTTTTTCCGTCCCTGTTGAAATCCGCCGCGCACAAGCCGTATGGGTTCACCGGCCCGGGGTATGTGGTTGCTGCGTTGAAGGTCCCGTCGCCGTTGCCCGTAAGCACGCTCACGCCGCCGCCCGTATTGTCGGCCGTGACTAGGTCGAGGAACCCCAAACCGGAAAACCGGGCGCCGATGATTCTGGATGGTCCCGCGCCGGCACCGACCGTATAGGTGTACGTAAGATAAAACGAGCCGTTGCCGAATCCCATGAGGATGCTCACGTCGTCGGTTCCGTTGTTCGCCGTTGCCAGATCGACGGCCCCGTCGTTGTTGAAATCGGCGGCGTACACCCCTGTAGGAGCCGTCCCCGCGCCTACAGGGAGGCTGACTGCGGGATTAAAACCGGTTCCGGCGCCGAAGCCCATTCCGGAGTTAATGAGCAGGCTCACGTCGTCGCTTCCTCCGGAATTCGCGACCGCAAGATCGGTCAACCCGTCGCCGTCGAAATCCGTAGCAAACAGTCCGGCGGGACCGGTGGAAGGTGCCAGCAAGTAGTTGTCCGCTGCCTGGAAGGTGCCGTCACCGTTGCCTATAAGCACGCTCACGTTGTCGCTTCCGGAGTTTGACACCGCAAGGTCGATATTTCCGTTGCCGTCAAGGTCAGAGGCTATAATGTCCGAGGGAGTCGTCCCCGCTGCATAGAGAACCGCGGGCTGGAAGGTTCCGTCGCCGTTGCCCAGGAGTATGCTTACGTCGTCGCTTCCCGAGTTCCCTATCGCGAGGTCGAGGTTGCCGTCCTTGTCGAAATCAGCGGCCGACACGCTGGTCGGGCCGGAGCCCACTCCGTAATTGACCAGCGACTGGAAGGTTCCGTCGCCGTTGCCCAAAAGCACGCTCACGGTATTGATGGCGCGGTTGGCGACCGCGAGGTCGA
>CAZHAD010000137.1:0-5616 GCA_964529965.1 uncultured Leptospirales bacterium
GGCTATCTGTATTACCGTTTCTTCGAACAGAAGTTCAAGTCCGGGATCGAGAGGCAGTTGTTGTCCATAGCCGATCTCAAGGTAAACCAACTCGTTCATTTTCGGAGAGAGCGCATCGACGACGCCGAAATGCTGTTCAGGAACACATCCTTTAACGCGCTGGTGGCCCGGTTTTTCACCAATCCGGCAGATGTTGACGTGACGAGACAGGTATGGATGTGGCTTGACAGCGTTCGATCTTCCCATAAATTCGTCCGCGCGCTCCTGATCGGCGCGGACGGAACGCCTCGAATCTCGTCTCCTTATACAAACGTGCCGGTAAGCGATGATATAAAACGGGAATCACGCGAGGTCGCTCACTCGGGAAGGATCGTCTTCTTCGATTTCTACCGCTCGTCGAAGGGGCGTCTGATACGGCTTGCGGTGATGGTTCCTCTGATAGGTAACGGCAGCCCGATGGGGGTACTCGCGCTCATCATCGATCCATCCGTGTATCTCTATCCCATGATACAGCGCTGGCCCGTGCCCACCCGCACCGCGGAAACCCTGCTTGTGCGGCGTGAGGGCGATTACGCATTATTTTTAAACGGGCTCAGGTTTTCAAAAGACAGCGCGCTCCGGCTCAGGTTGCCCCTGACTCAAAAAAATGATCCCGTGGTAATGGCGGTGACGGGCGGCGAGGGAATCACTGAAGGCACCGACTACCGGGGCAAGCCCGTGATCGCCGCCATGCGCGCAGTTCCCGATTCGCCGTGGTTCCTGGTCTCGCTGATCAATAAGTCTGAGGCGTTCGAGCCGGTGAGGGAGAGGCTGTGGCTCATGGTGGCGCTCATGGCCGCGCTTCTGGTGAGTGCGGGCGCGGGCATCGGCCTAATCTGGCGGTGGCAGGGCGAGCGCTTCTACCGCGAGCGATTTGAAGCGGCCGAAGCCCTGCGCAAGAGCGAGGAGAGGTTTCGCGCCCTGTTCGAATATTCCATGGTGGGGAAGTCGCTCACCGCGCCTGACGGGAAATTATTGCAGGTTAATCAGGCTTTCGCTCACATGCTGGGATACACGATCGAGGAGTTCAGGAACGTCAATTTTGCCGATATCACCCATCCGGACGACGTAGCGGAAAGCAGGGAGGGCCTGCGCTGCCTGCTTGCGAATGAACGGGAGTCCTACCGCGTGGAGAAGCGTTATTTCCATAAAAACGGGGGAATCGTCTGGGCGGACGTGAGCAGCTGCCTGCTTAAGGATGCGAACGGAGAGCCGCAGTATTTTGTGACGAGCATCGTCAATATCACGGAGCGCAGGCTCGCGGAAGAGGCGCTGAAGCGGAGCGAAGGAGAGATGAGGCTTTTCAACGATACACTCGAGCAGCGTGTGCGCGAGCGCACGGCCAGCCTCGAGGAGTCCAACAGGGAAATGGAGATGTTCACCTATTCCGTGTCCCATGACCTCCGCACCCCTTTGAGGGCAGTTGCGGGATATTCCTCGATATTGCTTGAGGACTACGCCGGTAGGCTGGGCGATGAGGTCAAAAAGATCCTCATGACGATTAAAGACCGGATCGAGCGGATGGGACGGCTCATCGATGATCTTCTCGCGTTTTCAAGGCTCGGCAGGCAGGAGCTCAGAAAAACCGAAATCGACATGAAACTCCTGGTGAAATCCGTTTTCGACGAATTGATGAGCGGAGAGGAGGGGAGGGGCGTCGACCTGGAGCTGCTTCCCCTTCCGCCCGTTAGCGGCGATCCGTCCCTGATGAGAGAGGTTATGGTGAATCTGCTCTCCAACGCGATCAAATTCACCGTAACCAGGAAGAATGCCAGGATCAAGGTGTGGGCTGAAGAAGATGAGCGCAATACGGAGTATTATGTGCGGGACAACGGGGTCGGCTACGACATGTCGTATTCGAACAAGCTCTTCGGGGTATTCGAGCGTCTTCACGGCACGGAGGAGTTCAGCGGAACCGGCGTGGGCCTGGCGATCGTTAAGAGGATAATCACGCGCCACGGCGGACAGGTGCGCGCGGAAGGCCGGGTCAATGAAGGCGCAACGTTTTCATTCTCGATTCCGAAAGATGGGGAAAACTCCCCGGATGAAAAGGTCGTCGTTTAAACTGTCATAATACGAATCAAGGAAGACGGCGAATATTACAAAGGTAATGTAATATTCTTTTCGTGTGGATCAGGTCAATAGTTGAACCGCTTCTGCAGATGGCGTCTTCTTTTGTCTATCTGTTCTCTCCTCATTGAGGAGATATCGTCAGACTGAAAAAAAAGCTTCCCGTTTCCCCGGTCCTCTTTGGGGAAGTGTGAAGCTATATCAATCAAGGGCGCCTTTATAATTGATATGGGTCCGTCCTTTTCCTGCTCCAGCGTAACGCCGTCCGGAATCATCTGGTAGCGGAGGAGCATGGCCCCTCTCCGGTGGCCCTGGGTATCCACCCAGTTGGCGACGCCGGGGTCCCGCATCGAGACGACATACCGGTACAAGCCGTCCCCGCTCCTTACCGCCTGTTTCATGGTAAGGCTTGTCTGCCGGTTGTAGTCCAGGCTCTGAAACCATAGATTGCCGAGCTGAAAACCGACGTACCGGGCCGCCGTTTCGCGAAGGGTCAGGACAAGGGCCTCGTCCTCCCCTATATTAAAAATGCCCAGGGAGTTGTACTGCAGGCCGGCGAGCCCCATGTCCCCCTGGAGCAGGGTGAGAGGGGTCATGACGTTCTCGGGAATCACCGCCTTCAGCCTCGACAGAAAGCCGACCCAGTAGAGGAGGTCCTGTTTCACGAATTGTGTTATGATCTTCATTCTATGCGACAGGCTTTCTTCGGATACGGGCTCAGGAAGGTCCCAGTCTTCATCCGTGCAGTCGATGCGGAGCTCGCCTTCATCGTAGGCATCCCTCCAGAGGGAATATGTATATCTGACGAGGACCATGTCCCCGCTCTTGTCGATCCCGTTGGGGAGATAATTGCGTGCATGGCCGGGAAGATCCTTGCCGGGGCTTTGAGGGCCGACGGCGATTTCGAATCGTCCCCCGCCGTCGGCGGCCAGCCCGAGGCTCGAGAGGGTTGACACCGTGATGTTGCCCAGGTTGTCCCAGACCTGGAAAATGATGTCCTCGGCCTCCCCGAGGCGGCCCCTTATCCGGTAATTTTTCCGCGGATCGATGATCGCGTGAAGGTAGAGATTGTCGGGATTGTCAAGGCCCCGGCGCATGACCGAATTGGCGTGCTGGAAGCGCGGATACCGGACATCCGCGTTGAGGTAGCACTCAAACGCGAACCGTACCGTTCCGTAGAGGTAGTGATAGGCCTCGAGCAGCAAACGCGAGGCCTCTTCCCGTTCAAGGGTTTTGATGTATTCGTGATTCGTTATCGATTCGAGCACCTCATCGCAGGCGGCGGTGAATCCGCGATGAATCTCATCGAATTTCTTTTTGATGCTTTGGGGATCAGAGAGCTGCATATTCATGGGTATATCTCCATTATGCGGAATATCAAACCAGACGGCTCACCTAGTCGTCCAGAAGGGAGAGCTCGATTTTCTCTTTAAGGTTTTCCCTGTTTTCCATGGCCCCGCTCAGCCTCATCATCCTGTCCGTATCCATGAAGGAGAGGTATCCGACCGATGTAATCGGCATGGAATCGCCGATGCTTCTTTTCGCCACTCGTGACACATCTATTTTCATAAGGCTGATGAGTCGCCCGGCGATGGCGCGCATTCCCCGCGGCGTTATTCTCTCGAAAAACTCGATATAGCGGGCCACCAGGGGATGGGCATATGATGCGCTTTCGTGAAAGTCCTTCAGGTTCCTAAGCGCGGTGAGGAGATCTTTGTAGCGGCCCTTCTTTAACAACGAATAGAAGAGAGGCAGAACGCTCATGCGGTAGAGAATCCCCCAAAACAGGGCAAGGTGCCTTTTTTCCGGATCCCACGGCTCGAAGACAAAGCTGTCTTTTGCGGCGATATCGTTGAAAAAGCCGTCCACAAAGGCCATGATGTCGATCCTCGGCATGCGGTTTACCAGCGGCCTCGGGTTTTTGGCTATCTCGTCGCCGTGCCGTGCCCACTGCTCCTGAAAAAGCCCCCGGGCGAAGCGGTAGAGCTCCACGTCGTCCGCATTGGCCTCATAGTAGCGCTCGATAAACCGGGGGGAGAGGTCTTCTTTCCGTACCACGGCGGCCGATCTGTTTGCATGGGTCTGTGCGACCGCGTCGAGATCAAATAGGTGGGCCAGGAGCTTCACCGATTTTTCGTATTCCTCGATTATTCCTATGAAGGCATACTCCTCGGCGAGCCTCTTTTTCGCCAGAACGAGGTCCCCGTCGCCGATGACCAGGGTCATGAAGTTGTGCCACGCGCCGTTGAAGAATTCCTCGGGGCTGTCCACCTCCGGAAGAACGCCGATATCCCGGGACATCTTGAATGAGGAGAGGTACCTGAAAAGGGGATCTCTGAGCATGGTCATGTAATAGGGCGTGTGGCCGGGGAAGAGGGTATGGGCATCGGATGCAAAGTGGCCGCCCACGTAGATGGATTCCGCATCAATGTAACGCCCCTTGCGCCACTTTTTGTAAAAATCATCAATCGTATAGAGCATGTAGAGCTGCGCGGATTCCCCGCACCTCAAATGGTTGAAGAGATACGATGAAAAGGAGGTGCCGCCGCACTTCATGATGTGATTGAAAATATAGACCCGCTTCCCGCTGCTCCCGGCAGGGCCGCCGTTAATCATTTCCCGTCTCATTTCATTTATACTTTTCTCCATTTCGCTCCAGGTCCGGCAATTACGCCAGAGAAGCGGCTTGTTCCTGCACTTATCCTTCGCACGCAAGGGCCGGGGGCATGCAATCAAGGCTCTCCTGGAATTAAAAAAAACGTATTGCGGTCTTCCAATCGGTAATTGTACAAGTCAGGTTAAAGTTTATATTTTAATAATCTTCCTAATAAGATATCTTCAATATTTCTTCTTCCATCAAATATAGCCATAACATAGACTTTATTTTTATCTATTCTATATATTTTTCTCCATGGTTGAAATATGATTTCATGATAATTTTCAATATTATGATATTTTAGTTCAGGAACTATTCGTCCGCGTTCAGGGAAGGTATAAAGGGTCTCGGCTTTTTCTTTTAATTTATATAAAATATTTAACGCAGTATTGACACTCTCTTCAGCAATATAAGTAACAATATCTTCTAAATCTTTTTGTGCAATATTTGTCCAATAAACAGAATAAACTGATTTCGACATTATTTATATGATTTATTTTTTTTTAATTTAGTTTCAATGTTTGGAAAAACTTCATTCTGTTCAGTAATATTACCATTTCGAAGATCTTTTTCACCGTGGGATATAAGCTTGAGTAACCCTAAGGCATTTTTCATATTTTCATAACTTTCAGAATCAAGCAAAACCGCCTTTGCCTCGCCATTTTGGGTAACAAAAATCGGCCGATGGGTTTTATTAACTTGATTCAGCATATCGGCGGTATGTGCTTTTACATAAGAAATGGGCCTGATATCTTCTTTTATTTTCATAAGCGCCTCAATGATTATATGGTCTAAATATAGCACCAAATATAGCTATTATTGTCAATAAATATTCGGGCCTGAATTACAGA
>CAZHAD010000138.1:0-2539 GCA_964529965.1 uncultured Leptospirales bacterium
GGCCACATTTATTTCACCTTGAAAGACAATGAATCCGTCATCTCCGCCGTTTTTTTCCGGTACGCGAACAAAAACGTCTCGTTTAAATTGAAGGAGGGGATGGCCGTCCGCGTTTTCGGCAGCATCACCGTGTTTGAAAAGCGCGGCAGCTACCAGATCAACGTGATCATGGCAAGGCCCGAGGGCGTGGGAGACTTACAAAGGATGATCGAGGAGCTGAAGATAAAGCTGATGAAAGAAGGGCTCTTCGATCCCCGGCATAAAAAGAAGCTCCCGTTTTTGCCGCTGCGTCTGGGGATCGTGACCTCTCCCACCGGAGCTGCGGTCCAGGACATCATCAAGGTGGCCCTCGGACGATTCTCCAATATCGAAATCCTCATCGCGCCCGCGGTCGTGCAGGGGGAGGACGCGCCGGCCTCTATCGTGCGGGGGATCAAAGAGCTGAACAGGCCCGAACACCGCATCGACTGCATTATCGCGGGCAGAGGCGGCGGTTCGTTCGAGGACCTTATGCCGTTCAACGATGAGACGGTGGTCCGCGCCTTTTACCACTCGTGCGTACCGATCATCTCCGCCGTCGGACACCAGACCGACCATCCCCTGTCGGACGATGCGGCGGATGCGGCGGCGCCGACACCGTCCGCGGCCGCCGAGTATGCGATACCGATTAAGCAGGATTTTATCAGCGAAATCGATTACCTTGTCATACGCGCGGGCAACGCGATTGCCTCCATGACAAGCAGCCTGTACGCGAGAGTGGACGGAGCCGCAACGAGACGCATCTTCCGCGACCCGTACGCGATACTCGGCCGTCCGGAGATGATCCTGGCCGATCTGGAGCACAGAATCCGGGCGCGCCTCATGGAATCGATATCTAAGGAAAGGACCAGATTTTTATTGATACCGGATATCCGTAACCTGGTGCAGAATATTCTCACCCGCAAGTCCCATCGGTACAACATGGCGCTCGCTGCGGTTGATCGCCTGTCGCCTGTGTCGGTGCTCAAGAGGGGATATTCGGTCGCCCTTGACGAGAGGGACGCAGTGATTAAACGCATTGGCGACACGGCGATCGGCAGGCTGGTTAAGCTGATACTGAGAGACGGGCTCCTGCGATGCACCGTAAATTCAATAGAACGGGGAAAACCTTATGGAGAAAAAAAATAAAGCAAAGGGCGGCGCCCAAAAGCCTGAAAAAATCGATTTTGAAGGCGCGCTGAAAAAACTGGAAGAGATCGCCCTTAAACTGGAGGAGGGCGAGCTTTCCCTTGACGAGTCGATCAGTCAATTTGAGACCGGGATACGGCTTGCGAAATTCTGCAGGGAAAAACTCGACGAGGCTGAGCGGAAGATAGAGATATTGCAGAAGGGCGAAACGGGCGGAAGCGCCAGGAAACGGGTCAAAATCGACGAAGACAGCGGAGAAATAGTCGACGACGACCTCCAGGGCTCCCTTCTTTGACTCCGTTCTAGACAGGTCCCCTGAGTGCATGCATTTAAGTGAAGCAACGTGATGAATTTAAGAAATTTAAAAATTTATAAAAAACTATTGACATGTCGCCCTTGACCGACCATTTTTATCCGGCCAATGCACTTATCGGTCATAGCACTAAACTCATAAATGTCGAATCGGCAGGACACGAGCGGCGATGACGAGCGTCCTTTCGATATTTCCATTGTGAAATCATAAAAATCTTGTCATAACAGTTCCGGATGCTTATAATTAATAAGAGGTAAGGTATGGATATTCAGCAATCAATCGACTCATTAAAAAAGGAAATGGGCCAGATGCGCGACGAGCGGAAGAACAAGCTGGCGATGGTGGTGTTCAGCGGAGACCTGGACAAGCTGCTGGCCGCCTTTATCATCGCTACCGGCGCGGCCGCCATGGACATGGAAGTGGTCATGTTCTTCACCTTCTGGGCCATTCCCGCTCTCAGGGACGGCAAAAAGAAGGGTAAGGGAAAAGACCTGTTCGGCAAAATGTTCGGCTTCATGCTCCCCAAGGGCGCGCGCAAGGTCAAGCTCTCCAAGATGAACATGGCGGGAATGGGCACGGGCATGCTCAAACACCTCATGAAAAAGAAAAAGGTGTCCTCCCTGGATGAAATGATCGCGATGGCCCTCGAGATCGGGGTTAAGATCTATATCTGCGAGATGTCCATGTCCCTGATGGGCTTCAAGCCCGAGGAAATGATCGACTTTGAGGGCAGGGAATTCGTAGGAGTGGCGACATTTTTACAACACGCGGCCGACAGCAAGATCCAGCTGTTCATATAGATCTAATTTTCTTGTTGCAAAAATCTGACTAAAGGCAACCATCATTTAATAATTCATAATATGAGGAGACCAATATGAGCGATACCATAAAGCCTGATGTGACCATGGACTTAAAGGGGCTCGCCTGCCCCCTTCCGGTCATAAAGGTGAACCAGCAGATCAAAAAGATGCAGGTCGGACAGATACTTGTGGCCGAGACGACCGACCCGGGCGCGCACGCGGATTTTCCGGCCTGGGCGAAAAGCACCGGCAACGAGAT
>CAZHAD010000138.1:2639-5220 GCA_964529965.1 uncultured Leptospirales bacterium
ACCTATCCGAAGAAACTGCCGCGGCCGCTCGGCGTCTTGAAAGACGCGTTTCTCGTACCGGTGGCGTGGAGAAGGGACAAAATTTTATGGTTCTTCATCATCGTATACCATGCCGCCTTTGTGCTTCTTTTCATCGGCCATCTTGAGCTCATCAAAAATTTCGCCCTGATCCAGGTAATCCCCCACAAGGTGTTTCTGGGGGCGGGTGTCGTGGGGATTGTGCTGATCGTGTCGGTCCTCTACTTCCTGTTCAGGCGATTCAAGTCGCCGTGGCGCGGGATTTCGGTTCCCGAGGATTTTCTTATTTTACTGCTCCTCTTCGTGACCATGATCATCGGCAGCCATCTGAACCTGGCGTCCAGGTACAATGCCGCAGGATTCGACATCCCGGTGCAGGACTACCGCACGTACCTGAGCAGCCTGCTGGCGTTCCGGCCCGTAATTCCCGATGGCATAACCGGATCCCCGCACTACGTGCTCGTGGCCCTGCACATCTTTTTTGCAAATCTTGTTCTCATGATCATCCCCTTTTCAAAAATAATACACATGGCATTCACATTCTTGTCATTGAACGTGCAGAGGAAATAAACGATGGAACAACAGAGGATATCGGAGTTAAGAAAAATTCTTGCCGCCAGGCTGAACAGACTGATGCGCTATTATAACGATACGTGCACGCGCTGCGGCCTCTGCTATGACACCTGTCACGCGTATCAGGGCATTCCAAAAAAAATATATTCGCCGGTCGGCCGCGCCGAGGTCGTGAGGAAGCTTTTCAAGAAGTATACGAGACTGTCGGGCTACCTGCTTCCCTATTGGGGAGATTCCACTTCATTCGACGAGGCCGTAATGGACGAGGTGCATGAGGCGGCTTGGTCCTGCACCGGGTGCAGACGGTGCATGGTGAATTGCCCCTTCGGCATTGACACCGGCCTCATGATGTCCGTGGGCAAGCACCTGTTGATAGAGTACGGCACGGCGCCGGAGGAGCTCGTGATGCTCGCCGATGCGGCAGTGGAAAAGGGGAAGAGCATTGAGGAATACAAGGCCGGATACCGCGAGGTGATCCACAGCCTGGAAAAGGAGGTGCAGAAAAGGCTCAACCTGCCTTCATCGGAGGGCCTCATTCCCATGGAAAAAAAGAACGCGGAGATACTGTATGTCGGCCTGGCGGGCGCCCACACCATCGTGAACCCCGCGACCATCTTCAACGCGGCGGGCGAGAACTGGACCCTGAGCTTTTTCGAGGGCGTCAACTTCGGATACTTCGCCGGGGACCCTGCGAAGGCCGACTTCATCGCCCACAGGGTCATCAACGAGGCGACCGCCCTTAACGTGAAGGAGGTGGTCATCGTGGAATGCGGCACGGCCTTCAGAATCATGCGGTTTCTCATGGGCAGGCTCCCTTTCAAGGTCTCGAGCATCGTCGAGGTCATCCACCGGTACCTGGTCTCGGGAAGGATAAAGCTGAAAAACGGAGCGGTCGCCGAGCCGGTCACCTACCACGATCCGTGCCAGCTGGGAAGAAACGGGGGGGTGTATGACGAGCCGCGCGAAGTCATACGTGCGATTGCATCGGATTACCGGGAGATGACCCCGTCCAGGGAACAGAACTGGTGCTGCGGTGGCGGCGGCGGGCTGGTGGCCCTCGACAACGAGGAGTTCAGAATCAAATCAGGAAAGCCAAAAAAGAACCAGATCGTCAATACCGGGGCCAAGATCGTGATCTCGGCCTGCGAGAACTGCGTGATGCAGCTCCAGACCATCAAAAGCGGCTATAATCTTGACGTGGAGGTCAAGTACCTTACGGAGTTCGTGTGTGAGAATATGGTTACATAGATGACCCCACGCCGCAAATAATATTTATGGAGAAAGGCATGTCCATTGATTCAAACATTTACGATGATTTCAAGGGGTACAATGCCTATCAGATCAGCGACGCTGAAAAGATCATACGTCGCCGGCATTCGAACAATTTTTCCAGGCTGATCGAAAAGATCGCAGAGTGTGAGAAGAAGGCGAGGGACCAGCGGCAGATCAAGATACTTGAAAGTATACTGTCAATAAAAAACAGAATGGTCCGCATGAAAAAGGACGTCGATGGAAGGGATGCGATTTTTATGACCTTTTCCATGAAGGAAAGGCTCGCCCAGGTGGACGAACAAAGGCTCAAGCAAGTCGATTTCCACGTCGTTGAGCTCATGTCGCAATGCGAGCAGATAATGGAAACCCTCACCTGCTCCGAGACCGACATGCATATCATTGAAAAATTTTCCACCATCAACGATCGCCTGAGAGAAATGGAAGAACAGTGCCACGACCGTATGAAGGTATTCAAAAAAGAAGTCATTTGAGTCCATGTTTCAGATTTTTAAGTCCCCCTTCGGGGGATTGAGGGGGGATACTAAGTTACTCCGAACATACGGTTGTTATTTTTACTATAAAATAAGCATTCGGAATTAACTCTTAAAAAAACACTCATGGGGCCAATCTTTTTTAAACTCAATCATCAGGTAAAATCAATGAAACCGAGCTTGTATGGCATGCTGCTCCTCGCTTTGCTGATCGGATGCGCGAAATC
>CAZHAD010000139.1:0-5025 GCA_964529965.1 uncultured Leptospirales bacterium
TTTTCATGAGCAATAATAAAGAGCTGAAAGTTCCGGTTGAGGTGTATTCCAGGGTGGTCGGCTATTTCAGGCCCATCAATCAGTGGAACAAGGGAAAGCAGGAAGAATTCCGCGAACGAAAAGTGTATCAGCTTGAGCAGGCCCCCGCATATGAATATCAGAGGAATATATAAAACCTCGCTGATCGATTTTCCCGGAAAGATAAGCAGCGTGATCTTTTGCGGTGGCTGCAATCTGCGGTGCGGGTATTGCCACAACCCCGAGCTCGCCTGTGATTGGAAGAGGCTCGCCCTCCTGAATAATGAAGAGGTTCTCGATTTTCTAAGAAAAAGAAAAAATGTCCTCGAAGGAGTCACCATATCCGGCGGCGAGCCGACATTATCCCCGCGCATCGATTCTTTTCTCGGGCAGATCAAAGAGCTGCCGCTCGCGGTCAAGCTTGACTCGAACGGCCTGCACCCCGAGGTGATCGCGCGACTCGCGGGCAAAAAACTCATAGACTACGTTGCGATTGATCTCAAGACCTCGCCGGGAAAATACCGCGACCTGACGAATGCCGACATCGATTTCAGCCGGATCGCGGAAAGCGTCGAGGTCCTGAGAAGAAGCGGAATCGAGTACGAGGTCCGCACGACCTGCGTGCCCGGATACGTGACACTGGGCGATCTGGCCGACATCGCAAAGGCGATCGGCCATGTAGCCAAATACTGCCTTCAGCAGTTCGTCCCCACCGTCCGGCTCATCGACAGCTCATGTGAAGCGATCGAGCCTTATCCGGCAAAAACCCTGTTCCAGTTCAGGGATTTCGTCCTTTCGTTCGCCGACGCCTGCGAGGTGCGCGGCGTTTAAGCATCATTTCCGGCTTCCTGTCCATTCCAAAAATAATTTCACACCCTGAATTATCGTGATATCTTTTTCACGGGGTTTGGTGATATGCATCACCGTTAAAATTAGTTGACAATGCAGGCCATTTTTAACTTATGGAATTAAAAATAGCCCAGTCTCCTATGACAAACAGGGCCGGTCATGAGCAGGAGTTGAATTCCCGGCCTCTTCATAATAAACGCTTCCTTCGATACGGAAGGTATTCAAAGGAAGAATAACACGTGCCCCGGTATCTTGAGAGGATACCTGTATATATAACGACTCACCTATATATCAATTACTTATGACGGAGGTTTTGCTTTGAAGATCATAAAGCGTGTACTGTTTTCAGGAATATTCCTGTTAACCGCCGGTCATGCGTTCGCCAGCGAAGCGGAGCTGGCAATACCGGACCTACACAAGGGATATTATATCCTGTTCGGACAGATAATAACGTCCTGGAACCTGCTGTTCTGGGGCGCGTGCGTTATCGCCGGCACCCTGTCCGTGAGCCTTTTCCTGCGCCACCAGGTGAAAAAACAAAGGGCGCACGAATCAATGCTCAAGGTCGCGGCCATCATATACCAGACCTGCCGCACCTATCTCATCCAGCAGGGCAAGTTCTTGCTCATGCTTTTCGCGTTCATCACCGCGGTTATGGCCTTCTATTTTCTCGTGCTGCAGCACACCGGGCTGCCGACCCTCATTCTGGTCCTTCTCTTCTCCGTGGTGGGGATGGGCGGCTCCTATACCGTGGCGTGGTACGGCATACGCGTCAACACCTTCGCAAACGCGCGCACCGCGTTCGCTTCCCTGGCGGGCAAGCCGTGGGACGTGGTCAACATCCCGCTGCGCGCGGGCATGAGCGTGGGCCTCTTCCTCATCTCCCTTGAGCTCATCATGATGGTCGTAATACTCCTCTTCGTTCCGCGTGAGATCGTGGGATACTGCTTCATGGGATTCGCGATCGGCGAGTCCCTGGGCGCGTCGGCCCTCAGGATCGCCGGGGGTATCTTCACCAAGATCGCGGACATCGGCTCCGACCTCATGAAGATCATATTCAAGGTGAAGGAAGACGACCCCCGCAACCCCGGAGTCATCGCGGACTGCACCGGCGACAACGCGGGCGACAGCGTGGGACCGACCGCGGACGGTTTCGAGACCTACGGCGTCACCGGCGTCGCCCTGATCGCCTTCATCGTCCTTGCGATCAGCGCGCCGGACATCATGAGCAAGGTGGACATCCTGAAGGTGATGACCGGTCTGGGATTTACGGGCATCACCTCGCAGCAGGTGGAGGGCCTCTCCAAAATCATGATGTGGGACGTCCAGTCCAAGCTCATTGTGTGGATCTTCGCGATGAGGTTCCTCATGGATTTTTTTTCCGGGATCTCATATTTCGTCAACCAGGCCATATCCACAGTCAAGTACAGGGGAAAAAAGGAATTCGACTTCGAAGAGCCCCTCATGCGGCTCATCTGGATCGCGGCCATACTCTGCATCAGCACCTCGTTCTTCATGAGCTACATGCTGCTGAACGACCTCGGGCTGTCGGTTACCACGGATTATATGGCGAAGTGGTTCGCCTCTCCTGATCTGAACCTGGCCATTCCGGCCATCCCGGCGGGGGTGAAGGTGATCACCTTCGCCACATTCCCGGGGCTCTGGTGGAAGCTTGCCACGATCATCAGCTGCGGGACGCTCGCGGCCGTGCTCATTCCCGAATTCACCAAGATCTTCACGAGCTCCAAGTCGAAGCACGTGAAAGAGATCGTCACCGCCACCAGAGAGGGCGGCGCGTCGCTGACGATCCTTTCCGGGATCGTTGCCGGCAACTTCAGCGCCTTCTGGATGGGGCTTTTGATCGTCGGCCTCATGGCCGGGGCCTACTTCACCAGCACCCTGGGAATTAACAAGCTCATACCCTACGCCGAGATCTTCGCTTTCGGCCTGGTGGCCTTCGGCTTCCTCTGCATGGGGCCGGTGACCATCGCGGTTGACAGCTACGGCCCGGTCACGGACAACGCCCAGTCCATTTTCGAGCTGTCGCAGATAGAAAGCGTGCCCGGAATCAGGGAAAACATCAAAAGGGATTTCGGATTCGACCCGGACTTCGAAACCGGCAAATTTTATCTTGAATCCAACGACGGCGCGGGCAACACCTTCAAGGCGACGGCCAAGCCGGTCCTCATCGGCACGGCCGTGGTCGGGGCCACTACCATGATCTTCTCGATCATATTGCTGTTGAAGAGCAACGGCATGCTCCGCGTCAGCCTTACGGACGCGCCGGTCATACTCGGATTCATCAGCGGCGGCATGGTGGTCTTCTGGTTCTGCGGCGCTTCGATGCAGGCGGTAACCACCGGCGCGTACCGGGCGGTCGAGTTCATAAAGAAAAACATGGATTTGAATAAAAAGGAAGCGGATCTCGAGGACTCGAAAACCGTGGTCAAGATATGCACCCAGTACGCCCAAACCGGCATGTGGAACATCTTCATCGCGCTCATGTCCATCACCCTGGCTTTCGCCTTCTTTGACCCGAATTACTTCGTGTCATACCTGATCGCCATCGCAAGCTTTGGACTCTTCGAGGCTATTTATATGGCCAACGCGGGCGGCGCATGGGACAACGCGAAAAAGGTGGTCGAGGTCGACCTGAAGGAGAAGGGCACGGACCTGCACGCGGCAACGGTCATCGGCGACACGGTGGGAGACCCGTTCAAGGATACCTCGTCAGTGTCCCTGAACCCCATCATCAAGTTCTCGACCCTGTTCGGCTTATGGGCCACCGAGATAGCCATCGTGATACACTTGAACACGTCCAAGGGAAATACATGGAATTATGCGCCCCTGATCGGCCTCGTGTTCCTCATCATCGGGCTCTATTTCGTATGGCGCTCCTTCTACAAGATGAGGATTCCCAAAAGAGGGTAGACGAATATCTGCTCATACCACACAATATATCACAAAAGGGGGGCCTGAAAAAGGCGCCCCTTTTTTTATTTATAACCATTCGGTTGTTTAAGGATCTTCAGAGGAGACGGCTTTATTTCCACGACTCTGTCCGTGCGGTTGAGGCACAAACGCCTCGACCGGGGCAAGGGTTCGCTTTTTTCAATAAAAAACTATTCTATTTTTTTCATTTCCCATACAGTTCCCTTTGGATCAGGACAATGCAATTTGAATATTTTACGATTTTCACTATTCCAAGATGGAAAACCAAGAGCTACACGCCATGAATATAAATCTAGAACATGTAAAAGGGCTTCGCAAACACCCAAAGGTCTTTTATATGGATTTTCATAAATAAAAACATCGCCGATATTATGTTTGCATTCTTCGTTTTTTTCAACACATTTGATTTCGATTTTCCCAATTTTTGTCCAAAATTCTCTATATTGTTCATGGTTTTTTATTTTTTCTACATCAATATTCAAGTCAATTTTTTCATGATTATGCATTTGCTTCTCCAATACATTATTTCTTTATGAGGCGCCACAATGGCACCTAGCGCCCACAATTTCATAATTTATTTTCCCAAGCTAAACCAATCGAAGTTAATTCTTCAATATTATGGTCGCCCTTCTGTATTGCCTCAACATTATATTTCACTATGCTTGGATCAATTCCAGTCATAGCTTTAACTCTATACATTGTGCTAATTTCTTCTTCCATGGCTTCTTTAGTTTCCAATAAATAAATTCCACCAAATTGGCCCGTCTCTTCATTTGAGTACCATATTTTATTTATGAGGCCTTTCTTATTCTCATATCGTTTCCAAGACTCGTTTGCAATATATTTTCTAAGTTCTTTAAATATATCCTTTGTTCTTTGTCGCAAGTCCCAATTCAATATTAAAACAAACATTTTTAGTATCCTCTATATTAAAATAAATCGTGCGCGTTTTTTTGTGTCAAAAATATAGTCCTGATTTCGTCCTTCATGCCGCGTATAAAAGAGGCGATGGTGGTGAAATCCGGGCTGCTGTCTGCGGATAACGCCCGAAATACGATGTTTTCGCGGCAGGCGCGCATGATCGTCCGCGATGAGGTGATGCCGCGCGAGTAGGCGAGCAGCACTATTTTTAAGACGATACACGGATCACATGCCGGAGCGCCGGTATTGTCGTTTTTGTATTTTTTTTCGAGTCCGGTCACATCG
>CAZHAD010000140.1:0-5020 GCA_964529965.1 uncultured Leptospirales bacterium
TTTATGGAGGTTTTTAATGAAAGGCAATGAAAAACTCATCGAATCCCTTAATTCTCTTCTTGCAGATGAGCTCACCGCGATCAATCAGTACATGGTGCACTCGGAGATGTGCGATAACTGGGGCTATGACAAGCTCCATGAATCCATTGAAAAGCGTGCGATCACCGAGATGCGGCATGCGGAGAAGCTGATCGGACGAATCCTGTTTCTGGAAGGATTGCCCATTGTCAGCAGTTTAAACAAAATCAATATCGGGGCGGACGTGCCCAAGCAGCTCGCCCACGATCATAAGGCCGAGCAGGACGCCATCAAGTCGTATAATGAGGCGATTAAGCTTGCAGGGGACGTTGCTGATTTTGCGACGCGGGAGGTTCTTGAGGCCATTCTTAAGGATGAAGACGGCCATATCGACGAGATCGAAGAGATGCAGGACCAGGTGGAACAGATGGGTGTTCAGATATTCCTGACCACGAAGATATAAGGAGCGCCCGGAATTACTGGATGTTCTGGCTCAAGTAGTTCTTTACTAAAAATTTTTTTTGGCGGATGATGATAAGGCTGCTTTCTTGAGTTTTTCGATGTCGGCGGATTTCAGGTATTTTATAATGTTTGGGTATATCCCCCGATGATAGCCGAAACCACCGTGCAGGAATTCCTCTACGGCTTTTTCTCTCGGCCAGTTCATGAATACCATGCGATACATGGCTATGACGGCGCCCGTCCTGTCGCTCCCGTGCCAGCAGTGGACCAGGACCGGCTTGTCCGCATGAGCGATCACTCTAAGGGCGCGTACGATGACCGCGTCATCAATCTTTGCAGGGTTGATCGGAACGTGATATAGCCTTATTTTTGCAGCCCGGGCCTCGTCTGCGTCCGAGTGCAGCTCGCGGAGGTTCAGTATCGAGCGAATGCCGAGCCTCTCGAGCTGTTTCATTCCTCCGACGCCCGGCTGCGCCGATCTGTACACGTCATCGTTTACCCTGTAAAAATTTTTGATGCCCAAACCGGTCACCGGCTGTGCCCAATCGGCGGGGCGTTGCCCTGTAAATGCGGCTCCGTTTATTATCAGGATAGTGGATAAGGCGGTAATGATACATAGTATCCTTCGATGCATTTTTTTTGGATAACCTCGGCAGTATTGTTTCAATACATCAATGATGTTAAAGAATTATAATAAGCAGAAAATACAACAAGTTTTTTTGAAGCCAATCAGTTTGGCCACTACCGTTGAAAATATAATGGATGAGGAGCGCAATAGGACACAGGGCATATACATACATCTTCTCACGGAATCCGAAAGGGATTATTATATTTCTCGCATCATTTAATAAATGATCATTTTGACGGGATTGGAATGCGAGATGATGATGGCTACATAATCTTGTCCAAATACTAATACCCGCTCCATGATATCTCTTGATATCATGGGAAACCGCAGGGTCATTCGATCGAAATCGCTTCAACCGGACATTCTTCCGCCGCCTGTTTCGCCAGCTGCTCAGACTCCGGCGGCACCGGATTTGTATACGCAACCGCGACATCCCCTTCCATCTTAAATACTTCAGGGCATGTTTGTGTGCACAATTCGCAACCCGTACAGGTGTCAGGATCAACTTTAGCTTTCATTACGCCTCCTTAAATTTTTCGCTATTTTGTAAATATGCAATTCCTGTACCGACTTCAACATTTATACATTGTTATTTGGCACAGTCCGTTAATTCACGCTCGTTGAAGATATATATCACCGAGATGATGTAACAATTCATGATATTTTTCGTGCACTCTCTCGCCGGTTTCCTCCCTTTCAATGATCTCAAAACCTTGCAGAAGTTTTACTTGTTTTTCTTTTGTCAGGCGTTGGTCTGCCATTACGAAAAGAACGTTGTTTTCCTTCATTATATGGCCATTTAAGAGTTCAATGTAGCCACGGGCGTTTTCGATGAATTTCTCGACGGCTCCTGTTTTATCGATTTGATATTTGGGCAGGGCCACGGCCATCCCCTTCACGAAATCTCTGGCCAGGGCATGCTCGGCAAGCATCTCACCTATAGGCCCGCCTTCACGCGCGATGCCCGCCTGCTCAAGAGCCGGGAAAAGAAGCTTTTCTTCTTTTACATGGTGGCATTTATCGGCAAAATTTTTGCTAAAGTCTACGATATCAGCGAGATGTTCAGTTCTTACCTTCTCACCAGCCTCAAGTTTGAGACACACCTTGATGATGATCTTAAGCATAACCAATATCAGTTCATGTTCCTCTTTCAAAATATCAGTCGGTTTCATGATTTTTCCAGTGCGAGTGTCTCAATATATTCTTTCAGCACCACGGCGTTATTATGAAGGGTGTCTTTAGCCGAATAGAGGAACACTACAGGCCCTTCCCGCACCTCGCGCATGATTTCATCAACCAGCGATTTTTTATCTTTCAGCTCCCTGAAGTATTGCTTTTTGAATTCGGGCCACTTTTTCGGATCATGGCCGAACCACTTTCTCAATTCATCGCTGGGTGCTATATCCTTCATCCATTCATCAATTCCGGCCTTTTCTTTTGATAAGCCCCGGGGCCATAAGCGGTCCACCAATATCCTCCGCTCATTACCACGCCGTCCTCTGCTGGAATTATATATCCTTTCTGTCTTGATGATGTATGACAAAAAATCCGGCGGCTGGATCGTATCAATCAACAGGCTCAAACTCGCTTTTGGAAGCGCCGCATAAGGGGCATACCCAGTCGTCCGGTATGTCTTCGAATTTGGTGCCCGGTTTCACACCGTTGTCAGGATCGCCGTCCGCCGGGTCGTATATATAGCCGCATACCGTGCATTGATATTTTTGCATCATTTCCTCCTTTGCCTCATATCTGCTTTGTTTCAACTGGTACGATGAATCAGGGGTACGCCACATGTCTCGGGAAATCAGCAACAAGGATGACAATGGTAACGATAGTCAGGTCGTGATGTCAAAAAATTTTTTTAAATTATTTTTTTTATTTTGATGTTTTGCTGATCGGGGCAAGTATGAAATACATTTCTTACCAGAAATTAAAATGGCATTGCACAACACCATTAACAAAAAAATTCAGTGGGTACGGTTTTAAAAAAAAGCGACGGATTTTTTTTAAATTTGGTTGTTATTGAAAAAATACTTGATTATATTTGTATATTTTGCCATATCGCCAAATATAAAAATTGGTAATGCTTAACAATGAAATCACTTGAAAAAGCCGAAGGACAAACCGGCTCCAATAATGGAGCGTGCTGCTGTGGGGCTCAAGGAAAAAAAGATGAGTCCCCTGCAGAGTCTGCAATGGCCAGGCAGGCACTGAATATGGTTTCTGATCCGGATCTGAGGAAACCTGCCTGGGTAACCGGCCTTGTACATACGTCTGTGGGGCAGGTGCCGCTGGTGTCTTCGCAATGGTCGCGTCTTGACCGACTGGGGAGCATACGATCCCGTATCAGCGCGTTTCGCATGAACTACAGGGTGGAACCGGGGCTGTATGCGGTTGGGAAGCCTTCGGCTGAATCCGACGTATTCGTGAGCGCCAACTACAAGCTGAGCTTTGATATACTGCGCCGCGCGCTTAAGGACATAAACGGATGGATCCTGGTCCTAGATACAAAGGGTATCAACGTCTGGTGCGCGGCGGGCAAGGGCACATTCGGCACCGAAGAGCTGGTAAAACGCATTTTTCAGATGAGACTGGTCGATCTCGTGTCGCACCGAAGGATCATCGTTCCCCAGCTGGGCGCCACGGGGGTCAGAGCGTCTGAGGTGAGGAAAAGGACGGGGTTTTTCGTTCATTTCGGGCCGGTCGAGGCTCGTGACATCGGGCGGTATCTCGGATCAAAATACCACGCCGATCCCGATATGCGTCTGGTGCGCTTCGCCATGCCGCAGCGCCTTGTGCTTACGCCCATGGAGATAAACCAGGCCCTGAAGCTTTTTCCTTTGATCGCCCTGATCATTCTGGTTTTCTTCGGGCTTCGGCCCACCGGCATCATTTTCCTCGATGCGTGGCGGGATGGCTGGCCCTTTATACTGTTGTTACTGGTCAGCGTGCTCGCCGGAGCATTCATTACGCCCGGGCTGCTTCCCTTCATACCATTCCGCTCATTTGCGGTCAAGGGATGGATTATCGGAGCTGCTGCAGTGGTCCCGCTTCTTTTTTTCACGGACCTGTTGGGCCCGGGATTCAGCGTTATCAAAGCGTCGGCGCTGGTCCTTTTCCCCCTCCTGTCGTCCTATCTGGCTCTGCAATTCACGGGGGCCACGACATTCACCGCCGTGTCCGGCGTAAAAAAGGAATTGAGGATTGGGTTGCCGATATATATCTGCGGTGCGGTTGTCACCCTGTTATTGCTGATATTATTCAAATTACAGTCATGGGGGATTTTATGACGTACCTTAAAAATGTCGCCACGCTAGTCTATGATCCGGAGAAATGCACCGGGTGCCGGCGGTGCATTGAGGTGTGCCCGCACGGCGTGTTTGAGATGCTGGACGGAAAGACTTATATTACGGATAAGAACCGGTGCATGGAATGCGGCGCCTGCGCATTGAACTGCGATTTCGGAGCGATAACGGTGGGCTCGGGCGTGGGGTGCGCAGCCGCTCTCATCAAGAGCATGGTGACCGGCGGCGCACCTGCATGCGGCTGCGTCGGTGATGAGGCCGGCACCGGAAGCTGCTGCTAAAGGAGAATGCTGATGGAACGCAAACTCCCTCCCCAGTACGAAGCGCGGGCGAACGTACTTAAGGCCATGGGGCACCCGGCCAGGCTCTTTATCATCGAGGAATTGCACAAGGCGGAGCGATGCGTGAACGAGCTGACGGAAAGGATCGGCTCGGACGTCTCCACGGTTTCGAAGCACCTGAGTGTGCTGAAAAACGCGGGCCTGGTGCGGGATGAGAAGAGGGGAACGAGCATTTACTATAGGCTCTGCTGCAGCTGCGTGCTCGACTTTATCGGTTGCATCGAGAGCGTCATAAAAACCAGGACCGAGGAGCAGATGAGGATTGC
>CAZHAD010000141.1:0-5013 GCA_964529965.1 uncultured Leptospirales bacterium
GACATCGCCGCTGTCTGTCCGAAGTTACGCCTGAAGATCACCAGCTTGATGCGCTTGTCCCTTGTTGCGATGTCTTTCAAAATGGACGGGGACTTGTCGATGCTGCCGTCATCGATAAATATGATTTCATAGTTGTGCCCAAGCGGTTTCATCGCCTTCGCGATCTCCTCGTATTGAATCAGTATATTGTCTTCCTCGTTATAAACGGGGAGCACGACGGAAACATACGGCCGGTTGCGCTGATTCCTCTTTTTCGCTTTTGCGGCAGGCATGATTCACCCCACGATTATTTTTATTATTGCCAAATACAATGGTACATTATAAGCACGCATTGACAAACCTTTTTTCATATTTAATCCGTATGATACGGGATAGTAGGAAAATGCTTGCCGGGGAGGAGTGAATAAATCCTGCCCGGGGCAGTTGTAAAATATCATGCTCCAGTCGAGATTATCTCATATAATCGATCCCCTCAGGGAGACGCTTTACCAGTTTGATATGCCGATACGGGGGTTCCGCGAGAGGGGAGAGGGCCGTATCGCCGGGCTTACGTGCGGCATGCTCCCGTCCGAGATTCCGGCCTGCGCAGGTCTGCTTCCCCTGAGGCTTCCGTTTTTCGTCCCGGGCGTGTGTTCGTGCGAGGGAATAACCGCGATCGACGGCATTGCCGGGTTGTATGACTGCCTTGTCGTGCCGCAGGGGTGCGCGGGCAGGGCCGCCGTAGCGGATCTGCCCGCGCATGAATTCAACACTCCCGGCGGATACGGCATGGAATCGGCCGCGCTTATGGAGGAGGCCATGGATCGGCTTTTACGGTCGCTCGGCCTCCCGCGCGTGCGTGACCTGGGCGCCGGCAGGCTCGTTGCAGCAATGCAGGAGTACAATGCCCTGCGCAGGCTCGTGAGGGGCATTGCGTCGATCCGGCGCGGAAAGCCCGATCTTCTCTCGTGCAAAGACCTGGCGGTCGTGTTCGAGGCTTCGGCTGTTCTGCCGCCTGAGGCGGTTATCGGACATCTGGCCCGGATTCTCGATGAGCTCAATAATGCCCGCAGCGGCTACACCGGAGGATTGAAACCGGCACTGGCGTACGCGAGCTTTATCAATGACGCCTCGATACTGGACGATATCGAGGAAGCGGGGTGTCTTGTCGTCGAGGATGATTTTTGCTCGGGCAGGAGGCAGTTTGAGATGTCCTATGACGAGCACGCGGAATCACCTGCGCGGGAGATACTCGGCTCGTTCTCATACCGGCCCGGCTGCGCGTCGGTCCGGACGACCGGAGAGCGCGTGGAGCTCTTTTACAGTATGATCAAGAATGAGGGTATCGAGCTCGTTATTTTTCTTGAGGACCTCTGCTGCGCGTCAAAGAAAAGGGACATCAACGAGTTGAGGATCAGGCTCATGCGCTCCGGCGTGGACCCGCTGGTGACGGCCGCCTCTGATGCGGTCGAAAAGGTCAGGAAATATATCGGGAGGTCCTAGCAGGCGGGGAGGGGGGGGCGCCTGCTACCGGCCGAGCAAATGTATGTAATCGCCCGTGATATTGAATGCCTCCCGTAGTAAGAGGTCGTTGTCAAGATCGATCAGCTTTTTCTTTCCTTCCGTGTTGAATGTCTTTTCAAGCTCCTTCTGCTTCTGTTTTTCTATCGTTGACTCTTCCTTCAGGCTTATGGTCTTGCTGTTGACCTGCTCCTGGTATTTTTTAATCTTCTCGATGAGCTTCCGGTACTTTCCGCTCGCATTGATCCTTGATTCCGATAAAGCTTTCAGGCGCGCGATAAGCTTCGGATTTACCATGCCGAAAGGCTTGAACTGGGCGCGGCCGATTTTTTTCCATGTTAAGGGATAACGGCTCTTGCTTTCGCCGATGTCGAATATAGAGGTGAGATCCGGCACCTTTATGTCAGGCGCAATGCCGTTGAGCTGATTGGAGGTGCCGCCCGGCTGGTAGAAGATGGATATGGTGATCTTCACCGCCCCCTTCTTGAACGGAAGCTCGTTGTAAGACTGTACGGTGCCCTTGCCATAGGTGTTGTCGGGGCCTATGATGAGCCCCCTGCGGTAATCCTTTATGGCGCCCGCCAAAATCTCGGACGCGCTGGCGCTGAATTTATCCACCAGCACCACCAGTGGACCCTTGTATACGATCGCATCGTTGTTGTCATATATCACGTGCGGCGGGTTTCTCCCGTCCACTATCTGGAGCACGGGGCCACCGTCTATGAAGAACCCCGCGATGTCGATCGCTTCGTTCAGAAGTCCGCCCGGGTTGCCGCGCAGATCGAGGACGACCGCCTTGACCTTTTCAGACTTGAGTTTGGTGAGGATTGCCTTTAAGTCTCCTGACGAGCTCATGCCCCGTTCCTTGTCATAGTAAAACGACGGGAGCTTCACGTACCCGATTTTTTTGTTACGGTCGTTACCGATCAGGTAGATTTTCGATTCGGCGGCGCTGTCCTTGAGGCTGATTTCCTCGCGAACGATAGGGACGATCATGCGTACTGTTTTATTTCCCTCTCCCGTTCCCCTGAGTACGGTAAGCCGAACCTTGGTGCCCTTGGGCCCCCGGATTTTTTTCACCACATCGCGGAGGTCCATGTCGATCACGTCGGCCGGCTCCCCGTCATCCTGGGCGACGGCGATGATCTTGTCACCCGGCTTGAGCCTTATCTTTTCGGGGAGCTTGTCCGCCGCTCCGCCCGTGATTATCGATTCAACGATGACGAAGCCGTCCTCCGATTTTAGGCGGACCCCGATTCCCTCGAGCTTGAGCTTCATGGAGATGTTGAAGTCCTCCTCTTCGTCCCATGTGAGATAATTCGAGTGGGGATCGAGCGCCATTGAGAAGGCGTTCATAAACCGGTCGAGAAGCCTGCTTTCGTCGATCTCATCTACCCGCTTCTGCAAAAGATCATATTTTTTTATCAGCTTCTTTTTGGCTTCTTCCAGGCTCTGGTCAGATGAGAGATAGTTGAGGAGCTGGAGCTTGATATTTTTCCTCCACCGCTCGCGCATTTCATCCTTCGTTGCCGCGTAGTCCACCCTGTCCCGGTCGACGATTATTTTTTCGTCGACATTGAAATCGAATTTTTCTTTTATGAGCTCATGCACGAGCGTGTTGTTTTCCGCGAACCTTTTTTTGTAAACCGAGAATATGTCGTCAATAAAGGAAAACTGGCCGTTCTGAACGTAGTCATCGATTTTGTGTCTGTATTTTTCAAATTCCTGGATGTCTTTCTTATAGAAGTAATACTTTCCGTAATCAAAAGACCTGATCAAGTTGTCGAGGATTCTCCCTGACAGCTCGTCGTCCAGAGAGTGGTACCTGACGTGCATGGCGAGAAACTGGTTGACCAGAGGCGGTATGTCGGATTTTTTCAGGCCGGATGAGTTCTTTATGCATGAAAAGATCAGCAAAAAGGTTAAGGCCGGTATAAGAAGCTTTCTGAACATTTGTTTATACCCCTGAAATTTCAACAATAACAGTACGGACTAGTGAAAACGTGGATGGATATTAAACACGTTGCAAAAATTCTGCCCGCTGTGTCTGGCGGCGGGCAGAATTTTTATTCTTACTACACGCGCAATCTGATGTGTTGAATAATTACATAAATTAGTCAATTAAAAATTGCCAAGGTTACATGTTTTATCCCTTATAATTCAACGAGTCAGGGAGTGTTTATTATCTTGATTCCTTTTGAGGCGAGTAGTTGAAAGCCGAAACCGGCCGCCTGTGCAAGAACCTTGAGGTTGAATGAAGAATTGGAAAATACGTATGAAATTGGTATCTCGGCGGTCTTCATGCCCGAGCGGACGCACAGGGCGAGTGCCTCCATATGAAAATCGAACGATTTTGATTTGAGATCCGCCCGCGCCAGCAGTTCCGCGGCCCTTCTGCTGTAGCGCCTGTATCCGCTTGTGCAATCTTTGATTCCCGGTCCACGGAAATTGAAATATGATGGTGTAAGTGCGTAATTAACGACAAGCGCTCCGAGCGAGCTTATTATTTTCCTGTACAGGGGCACATTCCGGACATTCTTTCGGGAGCGGGACCCGATTACCACGTCCACGGAATCGTCGTATGATATGAAATCCGCCAGCTCGTCCGGGTTGTGGGATAATCCGGCGTCCATGGTTATGATATAATCGTATGTGCGGTCTGCTCCCCACCGAAGGCCGTCCTGTATGCCTTTTGGTATATGCGTGGCTCTTTTGTGGGTGATGATGTTCAGCGAATGGTCATGTTTTTTCTTTTTGCACTCCCGTCTGATCTCCTGCAGGATTTGCGGCGTCCCGTCCCTGCTGCCGTCGTCGGTAACGGACACGTCTCCATACTTCAGGCAGCGGGTAACCACGCGGTAGATGCTCTCTTCTTCATTGTGGGCCGGTATGACGATTAAATATTTTTTCATGGTTTGTTAGATTGAAAGATATTTTGATCGATTCATATCATTACATCCGATAAAATATGAGAATTATGCCCACAATAATCAGACCTATTCCGCTTGACTGAACCATGGAAAGCCTTTCGTTAAAAAGTAGCATCGAGGATGCTATGATAAGAACTATGCTGAATCCGACCACAATCGGATAGGCTATGGATATATTTATGACGCTGAGCGCCTTTGTGTAGAAAATAAAGTTGATGCCGAAAAGGGCGGCTGCGATGAACAGCGGTATATTGGTCATCAGGTCGAGCAGGGTTTCACTCTGCTTAGCGGCAAAGCCCTTTATTACAAGATTTGCCGATGTATTGAAGACTATGGCCAGCATCAGATAAATATATTGAATCTTCATTCGATCCGCTCCTCACCGATATTAGTCCATCATAATGTCCCGCTATTCCCTTTTTCCCTTCCTGCCGAAAGTTTAACGGTCCGTTATATCGGGCTTTATATTATTTCGGCATAATTACCTTTTTAACCCCGATATCATTTCGACTGTAAAGGTCCTTGCTCACGATGACAAGCGGAAAACCTTTCGGAGCTGTTTCGTCGTATTTTACGACCCTGT
>CAZHAD010000142.1:0-4792 GCA_964529965.1 uncultured Leptospirales bacterium
TTTTCGAACCCGAACTCTTCAAGATAGCCGAGGCAGAGGCGGTACTCCTCTTCGGCAACCGACCTGTTGATCTCGGGAAACTTATGCGCACGGTACACGGGACAGTACTGCCCCATGAGGCTCACCCATGTTTCAGGACCGATGCGATCGCGTATCCATGCGAGTATGCGTCTGACCCCCTCAGAGAGGCCGGGAAGCACGAGGATGCGGATGATAAGACCCCTTACCGCGATGCCGTTCGTTACCGACAGGTGTCCCGTCTGCCTGAACATCTCGATGACCGCCCTTTTCGCCCATATGGGATAGTCCTGTGCGCCCGAATACCGCTCGGCCACGGCAGGATCGAAATAGCGGAAGTCCGGGAGATAGATGTCGACGAGACCTTCAAGCAGTCGCAGGGTCTCCGGCTTCTCGTACGCGCTGCTGTTCCACACAACCGGGATCTCCAGTCCATGTTCCCTCGCCATGCGCAGGGCGCGTACCGTCTGAAGGACATAGTGGCTCGCAGTCACCAGGTTTACGTTGTGGGCTCCGAGTCCCTGGAGTTCGAGCATCATGGTGCACAATTCCTCGTCCGAGCGCGGCGTTCCGCGCCCCTCATGGCTGATACGGAAATTCTGACAGTACGAACAGCGCATGGCGCAGTGGGAAAAGAAAATGGTCCCGCTCCCGCCCCTGCCGCTCAGGACCGGCTCCTCACCGAAGTGGAGCTGGTGCAGGCTGATTTCAGCGGTCCACGAGCTTTTACAGAATCCCGCTCTCCTCTTTCGATCAGCACCGCACTCCCTGGGGCAGATGAAGCAGCCGGCCTGCATGTTGGTGATATCGGCATTCATAAAAGTGATATGTGTGCTGTCATTTGCTCGGCTTTAACATTTGAGCACTTCGGGACATTCTCGTGCTGCATAAATTAAAAAAAGCTGGCCCATGGATGCGCCAGCCCGCTGATGCCCGTATACTCTGAAATGTAACTTGCTTTGTCAATCCACAAACTTGAACGAGAGTCTCATTTTCACGCGATAAATCAGCTTCCCGTTGTCGATGTTGATGTCCATCTCCTCTACCTCGGCAACCCGGAGCTCCTTCAAGGATTTCGACGTGGTCTCGATCGCGTTTTTCGCCGCGTCTTCCCATGATTTATCGCTGGACCCGATTATTTCTATGACCTTGTAAACGCTGTTCATATGCACCCTCCCCTGTAAAATTTCATGCGGGCGATATCCGACCCGCATCCGATTTTCACTTCTTAAGTATAAGGCGAATACAGGTTTATTTCAAGTTTTTTCTTTATACATTGGCATGGATGAACCGAAAAAGCCGCATTCATTACATGATACAGGCCGTAACTTTCTTGACAGAAAGCTTCCTATATATATTGGTTCATAGAAGAATTCAGTAAATCAAAAACAAATATTTTACTATTTCATCGTCCTGTATGCACCATAAGCGACCGGGGAGGAGCTTGAAAATTTTAAGCGTGAAGTGTTGCGGGCGGAGGACGCGCGAGGACAAATACGGCGGTTATCATGAAAACAGCACAAACCAAGACGATCGGCAGATTTTTAGTAATACCGACACTATTAATTTTTATCATTTCAGCTGGGACAGGCCTTTCTAAAGCCGGGGCCGCTTATGCACAGGAAAGTGTGAATACGGACGAGATGCTTACAAACATGCCGGAGGAAATGCCCGCGGACTATACGAATGAAGATATAAGCCGGATGTTGGAAGATGTGCAGCAGATTGACGATTCTTCGGACGTCGAAGGAAGGGAAGAGAGCGAGCCTCCCGAGATTTCTGAAAACGACAGGGATCTGGCGGGAGAGATACAAAGCAATCCGGACGAATATTCAAATTATATCAAGGATGCGGCCTGGCTGGACGCCCATCCCGCTGCGATCTGGCTCGTCTGCTCTGATTTCAGGTGGATAGACGCACACCCTCAGTTTGCAGCCAGGATATACCTGAATTACCGTTTCTGGTACCGGCACCCTAAAATCGCGTACCTGATCGTCAGCAACAGGCCTTTCCTCGTCAGATACCCGAGGATAACCCTGGTGATATACAATTATGACGCGTGGTTCATTCTCCATCCCTTTATCGCCCGTGAGGTCTTCAGAAATTACGCGATATTCATACGTTATCCTGCCCTTTATCAACGCTATTACCGGCACCAGCAATGGATATGGAAGCATCCGGGCATAGTACGGGTCGCGTACGGGAACCGCGCACTGCTCGTGAAGCACCCGCAAGGCCTCAGGGAAGTATACCGGTACAGGCGTTATGCGGTGCAGCACCGGGTCATCCGGACCCGGCACCTGGCGACGATGCAGAAAAGGCTGAAAGCGAGTCACGAGCGGAACAGGATATACCGGGAGCGGAAAAAGGCCGAAGATAAAAACCGTGCCAGGCGTACAACGGATAAAAACACGCGGGTACGCTACAAGGATCCCAAGCAGAATAAAGCTCCCGTTCAGAATAAAACCAGAAATCGGGATAACACGCGGAATCAGCAAAAGGGAAAGAGCATACAAAGAGACGGGGCGTCGCATGGCCAGCAGCGTAAGCCTGCAGCTTCAAAGAATCAGGGAGAAAGGGAGAGGAGGAGATAACGAGCGACTTACGCGCAGCGAAAGCCCTTTTTATAGCTCATTCACTTGCAGTCGGGGCTGATTGAATTCATGTACACCGGGGCCAGATGTCCCGCCGCCGAAGAGCCGTGGAACAGTTTCTTGTCAGAAAACGCGGCCGGATTCTTTTTATACAAGGCGCTCCATTCACTAAGAAATAAAACGGCAAGAGGGTAGTATGACCAGTGCCACCGCTCCTCGCAATACCCGCTTTCCCTTCCAAACGAATAAGTCTGGCAGTACCCGTACCGCCGTGCGTTTTTTTCCAGCCACCGGTATATAAGCCCGCCCTCCCCTCCTTCATAGTAGCTGTTGTTCAGTACATCGAGGTCGAAGTCGGTTCCCCAGTGGTGGCGCGAGGCGCCCGGCATGGATGAATACTTCAAGATCTCGAGAGCCCTTTTCAGGGGGTCGGGTATTGTCCTGTCGAGCCGTTTCCCCATTACCCTTATCGCGCCGCTCCATTTGCCTTCCCAGATCCGCTTCTGAGAATAAAAATTTCTGGTCGAGCTCCGAACCCGAAAACGGATGCGCGGATATTGCTTATGGAAGGCCGCGTATAAATTTTTCAAAGCAACCGCGGCCTCGCGTCTAAGGTATTGGGGGTACACCGTAGGGATTCCTAAATCCGTCAGGGATACGAAAAGCTCATGCCTTGCCGGTTCGAACCTGCCGGTTAGATAGTCGCGCGCGCTTATGGAGCCGTAAAGTCGTAGCTTATCATTAGCGCTGATATAATCAATAGATAAGAAAAAAATGATATAAATAAACACGATAATATGTTTTATTTTCATAATATGACACATGCTGGGAAAAAAATGTCTTTCCCCGATGCCCTCACCCGCGCTACCGCGCACCCTCTCCCATTGAGCTCGGGAAAAAGGAGAGGGTTTCCGAAATGTGGCCGCGTAGCACGCTTCTCGGCCACAGTATCTTTTTCTCCCCCTCTCCTTTATTCATTTTTTAATGGGAGAGGGGGCCGGGGGGTGAGGGCACTGATGATATCTTTCAAAAAGTTGTCACAATGTGATTGGAAGTCTCAGCATCCATGTGACTTAGACATCATTCTATTCCCTAATACACAAACTTCCTCGCCCTGATATTGATGAGAATGCCGATGCATATCATCGACATGAGCAGGTTCGATCCCCCATATGACACAAAGCAGAGAGGAAGGCCGGTGACCGGCATGATTCCCACCGCCATTCCAATATTGATGAGAATATGAAAGAAAAAGATCGTGGTGATCCCGCTCGCCAGCAGGGCGCCGAACTTGTCCTTCGACTCAAACGCGATCTGGATGCCCCTGAAAATTATAAAGCCGAAAAGGAAAATGAGAACAAGCGCGCCGATAAATCCCCACTCTTCGGCTACCACGGAAAATATGAAATCCGAAGTCTTCTCGGGCAGGAAGCCAAGTTGGGACTGGGAGCCCTTTAATAAACCCTTGCCGAAAAAACCGCCTGAGCCTATGGCAATCTTCGACTGGATTATGTTATAACCGGATCCCTGGGGGTCCAGGTCAGGGTTGAGAAATACCAGGATTCTTCGTTTTTGGTATACTTTGAAAAGATTCTGGATGACTACCGAAGCGAGCAGGCCCAGCGACAGGATGGAGCCGGGAACGTATATCTTTCTTAAGAATTTCTTCACCGAGAAAAAATGGAGCACAAAGGCCACCACGGTCGCAAGGAGGAGAACCCCCGATACGATCAACAGGAGATTCAAATCCATAAAAAAATCGAGGACGAGGTTCGAGCCCTCGGCCCTGACCCACTCGCGGTAGGTCAAGATCATCGGCACGATAAGGGCGATTGCGGCGATGGTCACGATTGATACGAGGTGTGAGATGTCCGCGCCCCCGACGAAGAGCATTGTCAGAAGTATGGGAATAAACATGATCGCGGTCCCGAAGTCAGGCTGCCTCAGGATGATCAGCATCGGTATCAGGGTGAGGATCGTCGGCACGATGAGCTCCCTGAGCCTGCCGATGTCCCTCTCGCGGATCTCAAGATATTTCGCCAGTATGATGACCAGCGCGAGCTTCATGAATTCAGACGGCTGTATGGCGAAGAGGCCGAAATTGAGCCACGCGCTCGTGTTGCGTACCGTCTTGCCGAATATGAGAGTTGCCGCCAGAAGCACGATGCAGATGACATATA
>CAZHAD010000143.1:0-4430 GCA_964529965.1 uncultured Leptospirales bacterium
CGATGAGCCGTTTGGTTTCGGTGTCGGGTTTTGAAACTCGCCCCGGTGAGGAGCAATTCTAAAATATGGTTAAATGATTGAAATAAATGATATTATTTAATATTGTTGTATAAACAATTATTCAGGTGATAACCATGAAAACTACAATAAAAAAAATACACCCGGATGAATTTATTCTTTCCGTACTATCGCCGGAAGACCGGATCGATGCTGCTTTCAGAGTAGCAAAAGAGGCATTCAAAAAAACTTCCTTGAGCGCGCATGATATCGAAAATGCAGTGAAATCGATTCGGAAACGGCATGCAAAAAAGAAATAGAGTTGTCATAGATACCGGAGTGAAATGGAAATCGTTGTTTCTCCTCAATTGCTGGCGGAATATCGGGAAGTTCCTGTTTCTTTATTAATGGATAAAAAAATTGATGATGAGCAATTCAAAGCGTTAATAGCAGGTATCGCGGCATTTGTATCAAAAGCGAGCATTTTTTATTCAACAAAGAAGTTCGATATATGCAGAGACAGCGAAGATAATATGCTTCTGGAATGCTGTTATGCGGCGCGTGCGGAATATTTGATTACCGGAGATAAAGACCTACTAGCAATTAATACCCTTCCCTTTCAATTGAAAATAATATCTCCAAGGAATTTCTTAGCTTATCAAAGATAGCATTGTGGAAATATAACTCAAACCGTCCGCCGGAGGCACGCTTTTTTACGCCGTCCATGGCGAAGGCGTGGCTGCCGTATTTTCGGCATCCTGCCGGCGGCGGCAGGCAACCATCGTGGTTGCTCGATGAGCGCGAGGAGGAGAGGGCGCGTAGCCCTCGTCTCCTCGCCATATTGCTTGACCAGCCCCTGGTCATTTACCTTGCCCCGGCTCGGGGCACAACTTTTAAATCCTCCCCTCAAGGGAGGGAAATAAAACAATCGTTTAATTCAAATAATTAGTTCTTGACAGAAGGCGTTTTCAAAAAAATTTTATGTTACCGAATGTTAAAATAAACGAGGTTTCCCCATGCCGGATGTAACTGATTTCACGAAAGCGGAATATATCAAAAATCTCGCGTCAAAGGATAAATTCAAGGCCATCGAGGAGCTCGCCCTCGTGTTCAAGGGCTCGGACGTATGCGATGACGTGGAGCATCTGATCAGGGCGCTGAAAGAGAGGGAGGAGATAATGAGCACCGGGATCGGATTCGGCATAGCGATCCCGCACGCGAAGATAAGCTCGGTCAGGGAGATGGCCTTCGCCATCGGCATATCGAAGGAGGGAATAGAATTCAACTCGATAGACGGGGAGCTCATACATCTGATCATACTCGTGGCCGCGGGCGAGCGCCAGCACAAGGAGTACCTGCGGCTTTTGTCGAACATCATGGCCATCATCAAGAAGGACAACGTAAAGGAAAGCATCATCAATTCGGCGGACAGCGAAGAGGTGTTGAGGATACTGAAGGAGTACAGCTGAAGTCATTGAACGACGAGGATCATGATGCGGGAAAAAGAAAGGGATTACAACTTTCAGGATATAGAGCTGAAATGGCAGAAGCGGTGGGATGAATCCGGCGCCTTCCTTACCGAAAGGGAGCCCGGAAGGGAAAAGTACTACGTGCTCGAGATGTTCCCCTATCCCTCCGGAAGGCTCCACATGGGGCACGTACGCAACTACACCATCGGCGACCTGGCGGCGCGGTTTCTCGTCATGCAGGGATACAACGTGCTCCACCCGATGGGATGGGACTCCTTCGGCCTTCCGGCTGAAAACGCCGCGATCAAGAACAACATCCCCCCCTACCAGTGGACCCTAGACAACATCAGCTACATGAAGCGGCAGCTCAGGCGCATGGGCTTTTCTTACGACTGGACCAGGGAGATCGCCACCTACGACCCCGGTTATTACCGCTGGAACCAGTGGATGTTCGTCACAATGTACGAGAAGGGGCTCGCGTACAAGAAAAAGGCGCCGGTAAACTGGTGCGAGACCTGCCAGACGGTCCTGGCGAACGAGCAGGCCGAGGGGGGGGTGTGCTGGCGCTGCGAAAATCCGGTGACCCAGAAGGAGCTGGAGCAGTGGTTCTTCAAGATCACCGATTACGCCGAAGCCCTATTAAAGGGGCATGAAGAGCTCGCCGGAACATGGCCCGAGCAGGTGCTGGTGATGCAGAGGAACTGGATCGGCAGGTCGACCGGGCTGCGCATCAACTTCAGGCTCGAGACGGGGGAGGACTTCCCCATCTACACGACCAGGCCGGACACGGTGTACGGCGTGACCTTCATGGTCATCGCCCCGGAGCACCCGCTCCTCGACCGGATAAAGGACGAACGGGTGAGGAAGTTCATCGAACGGTTCAAATCGCAGTCGACCTTCGACCGGATCTCCGACGAGAAGGAAAAGGAGGGGACCGATACCGGCCTCAAGGTGATCAATCCCTTCAACGGGGAGTCGGTGCCCCTGTACGTGGGGAATTTCGTGCTCATGGACTACGGCACCGGGGCCATCATGGCGGTGCCGGGCCACGACACCCGCGACTTCGCCTTCGCCGCCAAATACGGGATCCCGGTGAAGCTCGTCATTGACGACCCGAAATCCCCGATCGACGTGAACGCCATGACCGACGCGTTCGTGGAAGAGGGGGTGTGCGTCAACTCGGCACAGTTCAGCGGCGTGCCCAACAGGGAGGCCATTGAAAAAATCTCCGACTTCGCCGAGAAGAAGGGATTCGGAAAGCGGGAGGTGAACTACCGGATACGCGACTGGCTCATATCGCGCCAGCGCTACTGGGGCTGCCCCATACCGATCATCTACTGCGACGCGTGCGGCGCGGTGCCCGTGCCCGAAAAGGACCTGCCGGTGATCCTTCCGACGGACGTGGATTTCAAGGGGGACTCCAAGTCGCCTTTGCTGGCCATGGCCGAATTCACCTCCACGACATGCCCGCGGTGCGGCGGCGCGGCCAGGCGCGAGACCGACACCATGGACACATTCGTGGACTCCTCCTGGTACTTCGCCAAATTCACCTCGCCGGGATCGAAGGAGATGTTCGACCGCGGCGAGGTGGATTACTGGATGCCGGTGGACCTTTACATCGGCGGCATCGAGCACGCGGTGCTCCACCTCCTGTACGCGCGCTTCTTCACCATGGTGCTTTACGACATGGGGCTTCTGAAGCGGCGCGAGCCTTTCACGCGCCTCCTCACCCAGGGTATGGTCATCAAGGACGGCGCCAAGATGAGCAAGTCGAAGGGAAACACGGTCGATCCGGACGCGATCGTCGGAAGATACGGGGCGGACACGGTGCGGCTCTTCATGCTCTTCACCTCCCCGCCCCAGAAGCAGCTCGAGTGGTCGGACAAGGGGGTGGAGGGGTGCTTCCGGTTCATCGGCAGGGTGTGGCGCTTCATCAACCGGCACCGGCATTTGTATGACGCAGGCGCCGCTGCGGAGGGCGCAGAGCCGGGAGACGCCCTCATGAAGCTGCGCAGGGAGCTGCACATGACCGTGAAGGCGGTCACGATCGACATCAGGGAGCGGATGCAGTACAACACAGCAATCGCGCGCATGATGGAGCTGGTGAATACGCTCTATCTCGCGGACGAAAAAGAGCTCGGGTCACAGCAGGGGAGGCGGGTAATATCCGAAGTCTTCCGGAAGCTCATTCCCATGCTTGCTCCCTTCATTCCCCACGTCGCATCCGAGCTGTGGGAGACGATCGGCAACGGCGCCGATCTCCACGATCTTCCATGGCCGGACTGGTCCGAGTCCCTGGCGCGGCGCGACGAGATAGAGATCGTGTTCCAGGTGAACGGCAAGATCCGCGGCAGGGTGCACGCGGCCGCAGACGTCACCGGCCGGGAGATGGAAAGGCTGGCCCTGGAGCACGACAAGGTCAGGGAGCTCATACACGGGAAGTCGGTCACAAAGGTCATCGTGGTGCCCGGAAAGCTGGTGAACGTGGTGGTGCGTTAGCATGTGCGACCTGTGCATGAAACACGGGGCGGGCGGAAAGTGGTACCTGAATGCGGAGCACTATTCGAACCGGATCGCGGAGCGGTACAACCTGCGGGACTTCCTCCTGGAGCAGTACAAGAACTTCGAGCAGATATCAGTCAGGAAGGTGCACGGGTTCAGCGCCGTGGGCCTGGGATACAAGCTCAGGATCCCCATCATCGGCCGCATTATAAAGCACACGGCCGAGAAGCTGGTCCACAGCACCAGGCCGCCGACGAACCCCTTCAGGCCCGAGGGCCACATAGGGCAGGTCGTTCCCCTCGAGGACGCGGCCGCGATACTCGAAACCTGCGCGGCGGAGCCGATCATAGAGAAGAACTGCATGTGCAGGTACATGTCGCGCGGCATCAAGGAGGCGTGCTGCATCAACTTCGGCGTCATGTCCGAGATCGTGGACAGGCTGCCGCGCTTCATTCCTGAAAA
>CAZHAD010000144.1:0-4421 GCA_964529965.1 uncultured Leptospirales bacterium
AAAAATTATTGCTATATTCATCGTTGATTGAAGTTGAATAAAATCATTTTACCAATGATTCCTATGGCAAGAATCGCTCAGCCTGATGAAATGGTCGGCGCCGTAGCATATCTTTTATCAGATTCCGCGGCTTTTACAACAGGTGCAGCTCTTGTAGTGGACGGTGGGTTTCTTGCTTAAGGCTTCTGATTCGGACCATATCAGCACATTTTAAAAAATCCTTGCAATATCATTATGTAATCGTGCATATGCTGATTTATCCTTTTTAATTACCGGCCATATAATGCACACAAGCAATAAAAAAATTTCCATATATGACACGACCTTGAGAGACGGTGCGCAGACCATGGGGATTTCTTTCTCCACGAACGACAAGCTCATTATTGCAGAAGCACTTGACCGGTTGCGAATTGACTACATCGAGGGCGGATGGCCCGGGTCCAACCCCAAGGACGACCAGTTTTTCAGGGAGATCCGCACGAAAAACCTGCGTCATTCTCAAGTGGTAGCTTTCGGATCGACGAGGCGGAAGAGCCTCTCCTGCTCGAAAGACACGCTCATCCAGGCCCTGGTTGAATCAAAGGCGCGGAATATAACCATCGTCGCCAAAACATGGGACTTCCACGTCACGCATGCACTGAACATCAGCTTGAATGACAATCTTACGCTCGTCTATGACACGATCGCCTATCTGAAGGACAAGGGGCGTGCGGTGTTTTTCGATGCAGAGCATTTCTTCGACGGATACAAAGCGAATAATGATTATTCCTTACAGGTTATCGAAAAGGCGTGTGCGGCAGGCGCGGACATGATCGTGCTGTGCGACACCAACGGGGGAACCATGCCACAGGAAGTGGAGACGGTCATTGAGAAGATAAAGCACGGTGTACCCGTACCGATCGGCGTTCATTTTCACAATGATGCGGGCATGGCCGTGGCGAACTCCCTGATTGCGGTGCGTGCCGGCGCTGTCTCGATCCAGGGCACGGCGAACGGCTATGGCGAGCGGTGCGGCAATGCCAACCTTATGACCCTTATCCCCAACCTGGTCCACAAATACGGATACAGGTGCAGTGCGGGACATTCCCTGGTCCACCTCACCGAGGTGAGCAGGCTCATAAGCGAAACCGCAAACCTCGCCCATGACGAGAGAGCTCCCTATGTGGGCGGAAACTCGTTTGCCCACAAGGCCGGATTCCATGTGTCCGGCCTCCAGAAAAACACAAAGACCTACGAGCATATCGACCCTGCACTCGTCGGCAATCGAAGGAAGGTGCTCGTTTCAGAGCTTTCGGGCAAAAGCAATATTTTGTTCAAGGCCCAGGAGCTTGGAATCAACCTTACAAACCGGGCAACGCTTCCCGCTGAATTATTGCGTAAGATCAAAAAGCTGGAGGAAGAGGGATTTCAATTCGAAGCAGCTGAAGGCTCTTTTGAGCTTTTGATAAGGGAGGCCACGGGTGAATATAAGCCGTTTTTCAAGCTGAAGGGATTCCGCGTTATCAGCGAAATGTCAGGTTCCACCAAGCTTTTATGCGAGGCCACCATCAAGGTGGAGGTGGATGGGGTGATCGAGCACACCGCGGCCAACGGTTACGGTCCGGTGGAGGCGCTTGACCACGCACTCAGGAAGGCGCTCGAGAAATTTTACCCGGAAATTAATGAATTGCAGCTTTCGGATTACAAGGTGCGTGTCCTGAATGAAAAAGGGGGGACGGGTTCGGCAGTACGGGTGCTCATCGACCAGAAAAGAAAAACCGAGCACTGGGGAACCGTGGGAGTGTCAACCGACATTATCGAGGCCTCATGGCAGGCCCTTGTTGACGGCATAGAATACATGCTCTTTAAGAAAAAGGAGCACTCCGCAAAAAGAAAAAAACCTTGAAATTATTGAGCAGGTACGGGAGTTTACTTTATGTTTTTCAGAAATATACTGATCGAGGAAGACACGTTATGATGATCGATGGTATGAAAAAGTTCCCGCTATTACTCGGCATCGTTGCCTTGCTGATTGCCGCAGGTTCTCCCGCATATTCGTGGGAGCGATACGACAGCGTGATCGCGGTGGTCAATGATATGACGATCCTTGAAAGCGATTTGGATAATAAATTCAACCAGCTTTTAAAATTCAAGCAGATCCCCAAGGACAAATATGCCTTCGAGAAAAGCAGGATTCTCGACAAATTTATCGAAGACGCGCTTATCCAGGAGACCGCAGCCCAGGAATCCATTGTCGTTAACGATAAACGCGTGCTGCTTCAGATCGAGGAGTTTATGAGACGCTACTATGCTCCGAAGATCAAAAATAAAAAAAAGCTCGATACGTTAATTTCAAAGATGATTACAAGGCTTGGGAAAAAGCTGAGCGACGCACCGGTGATCATACCGGATAAGGAGGTTGACGCGAAGCTCGATGAATTCATCGGTTTCCTCGAAACGAAAAATCAGCTGCCATTCAAGGATTTTTTTGAAGAGATCCGCTCCCAGCTTATAAAGGAGCAGGTCATATCCATCGCCATAGGCGCCACCCCGCCTTCTAAGGAAGAAGCCATGGACTGGTTTAAAAAGAATAAAAGCCATCTGGGAGACGAGGTGTGGATCAAAAATATCCTTATAAGGCCTTCCGGAAATTCATTCGCCGCCGATCGGGCTGCCTTTAAAAAGATTTCCGAGATCAGAAAAAGAGTCATCGCCGGTGAATCCTTTGAAAAGCTCGCCGGCGCTTATTCACAGGATTATGAAACGGCGGCCAGGGGCGGTGATTTTGGATGGAAACTCCTCGGTGAAATGGAGCCTTATCTTGCCGGATATGTCAACACCATGAGGAGCGTGGGACAGATCTCCCAGGTTATTAAATCGGGCTTAGGATATCACATTATCAAGCTTATGGGCAGGCGCCCCCTCATCTATGACAAGGTCGAGCGGCTTATCATGTATAAGCTCTACAGTGAGAACATGTACCAGCAGTTCAAGAAGTGGGTAATGAAGAAGAAAAGAGAATCTGAAATCCTGATTTTTTTAAAGGATTACAAGCAGATGTAAGCCAAGCCCGGTTTAAGGGAAACGCATGTGAATCCAGACGTGCTCATATACATGGAAAGCGCCTCAGGCGATGAAGAACTGACATTTTCCGGCAGCTTCCTGCCCGATGTGCTTGCGAAAGCGCTTGGAACATTAAATAATGTTGGCAGGATCTTTTACTCAGCCTCCTCAACCTATTCCGGCAGGCTTATAAGCAATAAAAATTTTATTCCCCGTACGGGGCATGATGATGTCGAGTTCTGGAAAGATATCTTTACCCGGACCGGATCGGATCATATATGTACAATCGATGCGGAATCTCCGTTTCTCGACGCATCCCTGATCCGGGAGATGATCGACCAGCATTTGACGTACCTCGCTGAATTCACCTTCTCTGAAAATCTTCCGCCCGGTCTCAGCGCCGAGGTCATATCGAAGGAACTCATCGCATCAATACCGGACTTCCCCGATAAAACCCTTCCCTTGAGCAGGGTGATCAGGACGAACATCAATCAGTTTGACGTCGAGCTTTTCTACAAGGAGCCTGATATCAGGGACAAGCGTCTGTCTTTTCTTTCAAGCGACGCGCGTGATAAAAAAATCATGGAGAATATCAGCTCCCTTCATGGCAAAATCCCTTCCTATCCTGGAATCAAGGGGATCATTGAAAACAATCCTGAGGTCCTTTACATCGGGCCCTCATATCTTGAGGTGGAGCTCACCGGCTCGTGCGAGCTGGACTGCCTGTACTGTTACCGAAATATGCTTGCGAAACCTCACCCGGACATTGACGTGGGGCTGTTAAAAAATATTTTTGAACAGATGAGGTCATTCGATCTTCCCTATAACGTTTGTTACAGCGGCTCCGGCGAGCCCATGATGCACCCGAAGTTTTATGAAATACTCGCCCTGACCAATGACGAACCGCTCGTTGAATCGATTATCGTTGAGACAAGCGGCCTGCAGGCCGACGGCAATTACCTCAATTTCGTCCTCAACCAAGGGTCGAAAATCAAAACCATCGTGAACATAAGCGGCATGAACTCGGAAACCTATCTGAAGCTGCACGGCAGGGACCGTTTCGAACAGGTGCATAAGAATATCCTGTCCCTCAACGAAGCGTGCAACGACCGTCTGTTTATCCAGATCATGAAAATCAACGAAACGGAGCCGTTCCTTGATGCGTATTACGACTTTTGGGAGAAGCAGAAGTTGGCCATTATTTTGCAGAAACAAAACACCTACCTGGGAAGGGTTCAGGACCGGCGTTACTCAGACCTTACGCCCCTTGACCGGGTTCCCTGCTGGCACCTCCAGAGGGACCTCTTTATACTTTCAGACGGAAGGGTTTCTTTCTGCAAGCAGGACGTTGACGGCGATTGGTCGTGCGGTAGCGCGGC
>CAZHAD010000145.1:0-4317 GCA_964529965.1 uncultured Leptospirales bacterium
CATTCGCGATGTATTGAGAAAAAACCACTTATGAAATCAACGAAGATGAAAAAATTGATGTTGCATGTATTAAACATTACTATGGAAAAATATAACTTTGAACTTATTACTTTTACAATAATGGACAATCACTTCCATTTTTTTATAAGAACCTTAAAGGATGGTGAGGATATATCCCGAATTATGCAATTTATTAAATCACAATTTGCAAGAAGGTATAATCGCGTTATGAACAGATCTGGGCCATTCTGGAATGAACGATTTGGCGATACTATCGTTGAATTAACATCCGATCCATCAACCACTTTTTTCACTATATTACTTTACATTGGCTATAATCCTGTGCGAAGCCATTATGTAGTCGATCCGAGGGATTATCCCTATAGCAGCTTCAAGTGTTACCTGGATGAAAGTTATATATCTCCCGTAAAAATCACCTTGCATGAATATTTTTTAAAACTTGGAAATACCTTTAAGGAGCGTGTTAATAAATTCCTCATTTATGAAGATAGGTATAGAAAAAGAATATTTTCTGATACTCTGTTTGTTTAATAGTTTTAATCAAAAATCTAAAATCTTTATTCTAACCCCTCGGTTTCTCTGGAATTATTGATAGCTCCGCACATTTATATAAACGATACAGTTATGTCTTGTATGTCTTGGAAATGAATCTAACAAATTGTTCATTCCAACAATGAAATATATTTTATTTATATAATTTTTTACTCTGACCCTGATCTTTTTTTTATTAATATAATTTTACTCTGACCCAGGCTTTTCTCTTAATACGGATAAAAAACAAAAAACGCCAGCGAGAAAGAAAACAAAATCCACATACCCGGATTCACCTCCCGAATCCTGCCTGAAAAAAGCTTTATCACAGGATACGCCACGAATCCGGCGGTCATTCCTATACCTATGTTGTAGGTAAAGCACATGAGCGTGATCGTGATAAAGGCCGGAATAAGCTCAGACAGGTCATTGAAATCGATGTCGGCGACCGGAGAAATCATGAGCATACCCACTATGACAAGCGCCGGCCCATAGGCAAATGACGGGATTGACGAAAACAGGGGTGCGAAAAAAAGTGCGGATAGTATGAGAAATGCGGTCACCACCGAAGCGAATCCGGTCTTCGCCCCCTCCTCTATGCCGGCCGCGGACTCGATAAAGGCGCCGGTGGTGGTGGTGCCGAGCAGAGCGGCCATGGTTGTGGCGAGCGCATCGCAGAGCATCGGCTTCTCGATCTCCGGAAGCTCGCCGTTTTCATCCAGCAGCCTGGCCCGGTACGAAAGGCCGATCAGTGTCCCCATTGTATCTACAAAATCCATCACGAACACCGTGAGCACAACCGCAAAGAATCCCCAGGAAAGCGCGCCGAAAACGTCGAGCTTCAGAAACACCGGACCCAGGCTCGGAGGAAGGCTCACCACCGCCGCCGGCACCTTCACAAGCTCCTCTCCGGTCGGAGCAAGACCGGGCCAAATCCATTGTAACAGCAAGGCGATGCCGGTAATGCCCAGGATACCGATAAGCATAGAGCCCTTTATTTTCTTGATCATGAGAAAGGCGATCAGGAGTATCCCGGCGATGGCCAAGAAAGGTGCGGGGTGCGACAGCTTGCCGATGGCCACGGGCGCTCCCGGGACTCCGATGGCGACGATCCCTGACTGGTTAAGCCCGATAAAGGTGAGAAAGAGGCCGATCCCTACCGCAAATGATATCTTCAGGTTGAAGGGTATGAGATTGGCCAGCCACGAACGTATCTTGAACAGGGTGAGAGCGGTAAAAACAAGCCCGCCTATGAAAATGGCGCCAAGCGCGGTCTGCCATGAAAATCCCATCACCTTTACAACGGTGAAGGCGATGAAGGCGTTCTGGCCCATGTAGGGTGCGACCGCAAAAGGCCGCTTCGCGTACACACCCATGAGCATGGTACCGAAAAAAGCCGAAATTATGGTGGCGACCATCGAGGGGCCGAAGGGGATGCCCGCCACCTCGAGGATTTTTGGATTGACGATTATGATGTAAGCCATGGTGATAAACGTGGTCAGACCGCCGACTGTCTCATGCCTGAAATCGGTGTTCAGGTCCTCAAAACCGAAATATCGTTGTATCAATGATTTCATGTAACGGCTCCTTGTGCGGGATTATTCCTGAATTTTGTTGCAGCTCCTAAGGAAGTCAATAAATTAAATTACAACCGGGTCCGTGTTGGGATATTGCAGCAGACAAAAAGTAATTGCAAAATTCATGGAGCAAACTAAACTAAAACCGTGCCTGCGACAAAGGATGCCAGAATGACAGACGACTCGAGCAAATTTGACGATATAATCCGCCTCAGCTCCGAGCTAAACACGGTCCAGGACCTGGACATGCTTCTTGATAAAATCATCACGGGAGCGAGGAGGATACTGAATGCGGATGCCGGATCTATCCAGATAAGGGAGGGGGACGAACTGGTCTTTAGTCACGTGCAGACCGAATCCCTCCAGAAAAAGCTGCCCTCCGGTCAGAAGCTCCCCTACACCACCTACCGGACCAAGATAAATAAAAGCTCCATATCCGGCTATGTCGCGCTCACCGGCGAGATCCTGAATATACCGGACGTCTACAAGATACCGGCCGATACTCCGTACCGCCACTATACCACTTATGACGAAAAGAACGATTACAGGACCAAGTCCATGCTGACCATCCCGCTTAAAAACAGCAGGAATGAAATTTTGGGAGTCATGCAGATCATAAATTCACTGAATCCGGACGTAAGCGGAAGATGCATGGGCGATGAGGGATACCTCGGAGGCAGCTTCGATTCCTCGGATGAAAAAATCGCCCTCCACTTCGCCAATATGGCGAGTATAATAGTACAGCGGGCACAGATGACCAGGGCGCTTATCCTCAGAATGATCAGCATGGCCGAGCTCAGGGATCCGAAGGAAACAGGAGCGCACGCCAACCGGGTGGCTTCCTACTCGGTAGAGATATATGAGAAGTGGGCGCATCGGAAAAAAGTAGCCGCCGAGGAGATCGAGCAGAAAAAGGATATCCTCAGGATGGCGGCGATGCTCCATGACGTGGGGAAGGTCGCCATATCCGATCTTTTATTGAAAAAGCCGGCGGGCTTCACACCCGAGGAATACGAGGTCATGAAGACACACACCTATCAGGGGGCGAGGCTGTTCAAGTTCAGGCAGTCGGAATTCGACGAGATGTCGGCGGTAGTGGCCCTTACCCACCATGAGAACTGGGACGGATCCGGATACCCTGGGCATGTTGATGTGGATACGGGCATCCCGCTCATGAAGGATGAGAGCGGAAGGGCCCTGCCCCTTAAAGACGAGGAGATACCCATATTCGGAAGAATAGTCGCCCTGACCGATGTGTATGATGCTCTCTCATCAAAAAGGGTTTATAAGGACGCGTGGAACGAAGAATCGGTGCTCGATGAAATCAGGAAGTTGTCGGGAAAAAAATTCGACCCCGAGATTGTGGACATTTTCTTCGACAGCCTTGATATCCTGCGATCCATCGCAGGCAGATACCCGGATCATGATTGATCCGCGCGGGGACTACCAATAGCTCACGCGTCTAATGCTCGATACCGAAAGCGAGCCACTCAACCCCGTTATGGTCTTTTTTCACCTTTAACCTGTCCATTACGACAAGCTCATTGCACACCGAAAGAAGGCTCTTCATCTCCCAAGAAAGGCGCACGTTTGCCCTTTTCAGGAACTGATCCTTTTTTAACAGCCACCACCTTCCGGAGCCGTCCCTCTTCCCGTATCTGAGCATGTCCGACAATATTTCCACGAACAGTATCTGCGTCCGCTCGCGCTTTGCATATACCATCAACAGCTCGTCCGTTTCACGCAGGCGGTCTGACAGGAGCTGGATGACGCTCACCGAGAATTTATGGCTTTTTTTGATTGTCTCGTCAAAAGACTCACGGTCCATTTTGATCAGGACGCAGTCTTCCAGCGCAATGGCGTTCGCCGACCGCGGCACGGAATTTATGACCGCCATCTCGCCGATAAACTCGCCCTCGTCAAGGACGCGTATCTTCTCGTCAAAGGTTCCTATGCCCTTGCTGATCTGCACCCTTCCCTTGTGGATCATGTACATCGCATCCGCGGGCTCGCCTTCGCGAAAAATATATTCCCCCTTTTTCACGTTTACGCCATAGTATTTGACCAGCTTGCTCATGGATACCTCCTCGGATGAATGCGATGGGCGGCCACGCCTCTTCCCCATACGTATTTGATACCCGCCCTTGAAGCGGTTATACCTCTGTTATACCTCTACAAATATCGGCAT
>CAZHAD010000146.1:0-3934 GCA_964529965.1 uncultured Leptospirales bacterium
TGCGAGTCTTATCCATCATATTCATATTCGGCGTATTGTATTTTTTTAACTGCGGCCCTCAAAAGGATATCGTGACTGTAACCTTTAAAGATGGTGCAAAATACATAGGCCAGATGAAAGTCGGCGTAAAGCAGGGGTTCGGGAAATACATCTGGCCCAATGGAGACGTGTACGAAGGAGTATGGGACCATGACAAGATGCAGGGTAAGGGCGTATTTACCTGGGCCAACGGCGACCGCTACGAAGGCCAATGGGTGAATGACACGCGCCAGGGCAGGGGAACCATGAAATATTCCAACGGCACCGAGTACGAGGGCGAATGGAAGGACAACAAACGCAGCGGCCAGGGAACCATGATCAAGCCCAACGGCGAAAAATACACGGGTCAGTGGAAAAACGGAGTGCAGAACGGATATGGGACATACACCTGGCCCGACGGTTCAAGATACGATGGGGAATGGAAAAACGGCAAACGAGAGGGCCAGGGGGTGATGACCGGCCCGGACGGTACGACAGAGCGCGGCAAATTTTTGAACGATGTATTCGTCGGTAAGTAGAAATTCCATAACGCAATGCAATGTGCGGCTCCGCTTGCTCGGTGCGCCGCCGACAGGTCAAGAATCATGATGCTCAAAATGATTATGCGCTATACCGTCTTTTTTTTCCCTCTGTTCCTTTGTGCATGGAATATTGATCCAGGCGATATGTTAAAACGGTTCGAGGCCCGGATTTTTCAGAGCAAAAGCCGTTCCTCGATACCGTACCGGCTCCTGATTCCGAACCACTATCGTCACTCGGGGCGTTATCCCCTTGTTCTTTTTCTCCACGGATCGGACGAGCGCGGCACCGACAACGCAAAGCAGCTGTTCGTGGGCCTGAATATATTCGCCGATGAAAAAAAAATGAACGTGTATCCGTGCTTTATCGCTGCGCCCCAATGTCCTCCTGATATGAAATGGACGGACACCGACTGGAAAGCAGAGCGGCACATCATGGCCGCGGAACCCACTCCCGCCCTTGCGATGTCCATAGAGCTCATAGGATCGCTTCTGAAAGAATACTCCATCGATGACAAGAGGATTTACGTCGTCGGGTACTCGATGGGCGGATTCGGCGTCTGGGAAGCAATCGAGCGCTGGCCCGAATTGTTCGCCGCCGCGGTTCCGGTGTGCGGCGGCGGCGATGAACGCAATGCGCATCGCATCATGCATATTCCGATCTGGGTGTTCCATGGAGCGCGGGACCGGATAGTCAGCGTGAGACAGTCGCAAAACATGGTTCATGCGGTGGTGCGGGCGGGGGGCGTTCCCCGGTATACCGAATATCCGACGGTAAATCATTACTCATGGGTCCTCGCCTTCAGCGACCCTCGAATGTTCGAGTGGCTCTTCAGTCAAAAAAAATAAAAATTGCTTGTTATTTTTAATTAATACCCCCGGAATAGCAGAATGAAATTCATAAAACAAGTGGCCTCGGGAAACAGAGACAACATGAAAATACTTTCCTTTGAGCTTGAATCCCTCATTTATACGCACATTAAGGAGAATTACCCGGAGAACTGGAACAGGGACCACGTCACCAGATCGATTTTTTCGGAAATGAAAAAGCTGTTCCATGGGAAAAAAATACACACGCCCGGAGACACCATCAGAACGGAATGGCATCTCCATCAATTAAAAAAAGACTCGGATTCTATATTCGGGGACGTGTGCATAATCATGCAGATTTCATACCATGACGGGCAGATAATGAGGGGTGCGGCCTATTTTGACATTGCTGAAAAAGAGCCGTCAAAAAATACATTTTCCTCCCTGAATAAGAACAGGCTCAGAAAGCTCTCTTCGTTCGCACCTCACTCGCAAGTTCTCCTGTACGATTATGACCCCATCACCGGCATGGCGTTCCCCTCGACCGCGGAATCGGTCATCGGTTACCATCCGCACGTCTGGAACAACTGGGTTCCCTACACGCATGCGGTGACCGTGCCGGCGAACCTGGCCTTTAACCTCGGCCTTAAAACAACCGGTCTGTACAAGGCGTCAGTGCCGTTTTCCTATCAGCTCTGTTACCGATACCTGTACGGACTTGACCTCGACTTCAATAAACAGCAGCTTGAAACCGCGGACGGCTTCAATACGGCAAGGGGAAATCCTAAATTTTTGATCCACATCTCGGCATCTCACGGCGGGGCGCTGCTCCTCGACACTTTTGATTTCGATACGAGCAGATACTCGGAATTTGAATAACCCCGAGGGTGCAATCTTTCGAGGATTACCGATTTATATGAAATGCGCCACAGAGAAACGCAGCGAAATCATCCGTGTCTGCGATGCGGCACGTGCTGCCACGTGGACATGTCGGCTTTCATCACACTTTCAGATATACGAAGGTGGGAAAAAGAGCAGAGGCCGGATTTGCTTTCCTGGGTTCATGAAGGAAAGCGGATCTGGTCCGGCGACCTGATCATATCACCGAGCGGTGAAAAAATAACCATCTGCAGGTTCCTCAATCGAAAGGGCGATTCTTTTTTCTGTGAAATTTACAAGACGCGGCCCCTTGTGTGCAGAAATTATCTTCCGGGATCGTCCGAGATTTGTCCCTTGCATGGTACATAGAGTAATCCGCCTTAAACAGGCTGCCGAGGCGCTTGCAAAATACTAACCCGCATCGGCCCGTGTGCGTTCTTCACTGATTTCATGTTCGTAAATCACCTTACATTTTTCGTGTTGATTCGGCAACAAGCGGGTCGAAAAAATGACTTTACTGGTATTATCAATGTACACTAAATGGTACTCGAAGAATGCAAAGCCTCGCCTCGTATATGGAGCGGTTTGAAGCGTGCGGCGAATAGACTGAAACAACAAAAGAACAGAAGGCGATAACCCTTTATGAACGGAACCGGAACCTATACAAAGAGCTGGGTCATTAGGCTGATCATAATCAATGTCGTTATCTTCTTAATACAGGAAATTTTTTCGGTTAAGCAGGCAGGTGGCCAGGCGGTACCGCTGGGCAATCTCATAACCAAGTATTTCGGTTTGCTGCCGATCCTCGTCATACAAAAATTATATATATGGCAGCTTTTTACCTACATGTTCCTTCATGGCGGTTTTTTTCATATATTTCTGAATATGTACGCCCTGCTGATATTCGGCATTCCGGTGGAACAGGCCTGGGGCAGTAAAAGGTTCCTGGTTTATTATTTTTTCACGGGTGTCGGTGCGGGAATCACGATCCTGATCATCAACACGCTGCTCGGAGGCGTCAATTACATCATCCCGACGATTGGGGCCTCGGGCGCCATTTTCGGCTTACTGCTGGCGTTTGGAATGCTTTTCCCAGACGCTCAGATCCTGATTTTTTTTCTTATACCCATGCGCGCCAAGTTTCTCGTTTTTCTTTACGGCGGCCTTGAGCTGTACGCGCTTGTTACGTCGGGCGGCCAGAGCCCCATATCGCACGCCGGCCATCTTGGAGGGCTGCTGTTCGGGATCATTTATTTTCTCATTATACGGAACCGCCACCTGTCGTTTAAGTCAAAGGTGATCAAGGCGCGCCTTAACAGGGAAATAAAGCGGAAGGAGATCATGCCCGCGTATCAGCCGGGCGACAACGAATCAAAATTGAGGGGCATCCTGGACAAGGTTCTGGCGGGCGGAACCGGCTCTCTGACCGACGACGATTATCAATTTATAAAATATATGGAAATTATGCTGCAGGACGCCGACGGCCAATGCGTGGAGGAAGATTTCAATCTTGAGGACGACTTTTGTAAAAACTGTAAAAACGTGGAAGCGTGCCTGCTCCGGAAAATAAAAAGTAATCTCTGAAATCGTTTATAGGAGTCAAAAAATTAAATTTTTCTTAAGTGTTAATTCCTTAAAATTTTTATTATGCGTAAATACGTATTTTTATATATAGGACTGTCAAAAAA
>CAZHAD010000147.1:0-3793 GCA_964529965.1 uncultured Leptospirales bacterium
TAAATGACGCGGCCGGCGCGTACGAAGGGGTCATTCCAGCAGACCGGTGGAGGCGGCCGTATATGACAAAAGACGAGCTCAGGAACGAAATCGACGACGGCATACGTTTCTGGGTTTATGAAGACGGCGAAAGGCTCATCGGCATAATGGGCATCCAAGACGTCGATGACGTCACCTTGATCAGACACGCATATGTAAGGACTGCGGAAAGAAGGAGAGGGATAGGAAGCGCGCTATTAAAAGCCCTCGTAATCCAGACGAAACGGCCGGTGCTCGTCGGCACCTGGGCGGACGCCCGCTGGGCGGTGGACTTTTATGAGAAGCACGGTTTCAAACTCGTATCTGAGGATGAAAAAAACCGGCTGTTGAACGCATACTGGAAAATCCCCGCGCGCCAGGTGGAGACCTCGGTGGTGCTTGCGGACGAACGCTATTTTAAATCGCGTGTGTCTTAATTAGGCATGCGGCGTGCGATTCGGAAAATATTCTTGAAAATTGCCCCATCATCTTTAAAGTTGACGTATGCGGCAGTGGAATAATAATCCACTATACGCCGTTAAAGGAGACTAAGTATGCCGATGAAAACAGCTCAAGAATATATAGAAAGCGTGAGGAAGCTCAAGCTGATCGTGTATATGTTCGGTAAGAAGATGGACAACGTGGTGGAGGACCCGATCATCAGGCCTTCGCTGAACGCAGTCGCCATGACCTACGCCCTGGCCCAGAACCCGAAATATAAAGAGATCATGACCGCGACATCGCATATAACCGGCCATACAATCAACCGCTTCACCCATATCCACCAGAGCGTGGACGATCTGGTCAAAAAGAGCAAGATGGGAAGAATCCTGGGTGCCATGACCGGCTGCTGCTTCCAGAGGTGCGTGGGCATGGATGCGCTCAATGCGCTTTCCATCACGACCTTTGACATAGACGCCAAGCATAAAACCGAGTACAATAAGAGGTTCCTGAAATACCTCGAGTACGTGCAGGAAAACGACCTGGTGTGCGACGGGGCCATGACCGATCCGAAGGGAGACCGGTCGCTCCCCCCCCATAAGCAGGAAGATCCCGACCTCTTCCTCCATGTGGTTGAAGAGAGGCCCGATGGGATCGTGGTGCGGGGCGCAAAGGCTCACCAGACCGGCGCGGTGAACTCCCACGAGGTGATCGTCATGCCCACGATCTCCATGAGGGAAGAGGACAAGGATTATGCGGTCTCATTCGCCGTGCCGTCGGATACCAAGGGAATTTTTTACATAATCGGCCGGCAGTCATGCGACACCAGGAAAACCGAGGAGTGCAAGATCGATCAGGGGAACCTCCTGTTCGGAGGACACGAGGCGCTGATGGTGTTCGACAACGTATTCGTTCCCTGGGAGAGGGTGTTCATGTACAAGGAATATGAATTCGCCGGACAGCTGGTGGAGCAGTTCGCGTCGTATCACCGGCAGAGCTACGCGTGCAAGGTCGGGGTCGGCGACGTGCTCATCGGCGCCACGCAGACCATCGCCGAGTACAACGGAACGGAAAGGGCCTCTCACGTAAAGGATAAAATCATCGAGATGAACCACCTGAATGAGACCCTGTACTGCGGCTGCATCGCGTGCGCGGCCGAAGGGCACAGGGAGCCGAGCGGGACCTACTATGTCGATCCCCTGCTCGCGAACGTGCACAAGCAGAACGTGACCAGGTTTCCGTACGAGATCGCCAGGCTTGCACAGGACATCGCGGGCGGCCTTCTCGTGACCCTTCCCTCGGAGTCCGACCTGAGATCGGCAGACGTGGGGAAATGGATGGAAAAATATTACGCGGGCAAGAGCGACATCCCCATGGAGAACAGAATGCGCATCCTACGCCTGATCGAGAACCTCACGTTGGGAACCGCGGCGGTGGGGTATCTCACCGAGTCCATGCACGGCGCCGGCTCGCCCCAGGCCCAGAGGATAATGATATCCAGGCTCGCGAACATGAAGGAGAAGCAACAAAAGGCCAAGAGGCTCTGCGGAATCACTGATGCAGACGCTCGGGACGACAGCTGATGATAAAATTTGCTGATTAGCTGCAATTTTTCTTGATCTTCGCCGGAATTCAGCGTATGAATGACATTACGGAGTAAATCATGCAAAATTCGCCACAAAAACCGAGGATCCGCAGAAAGGGAGTCCCAATCGGCTTGAAGCCCAATGGGATGTCTTATACCGCCATGATCATAGACGACTCGAAGACCGCGCGGGAAATCTTAAAGCAGGTGCTTTTGTCGGTGCAGTTCAAGATATTTGATGAGGCGATCAACGGCGAAGTAGCGCTGAATAAATTGCGGGCGTCTTCAATCAAGCCTGATTTTGTTTTCGTGGATTACGAGATGGCGATAATGAACGGCGTAGAGACCGTAAAGCAGATCAAGCCCCTCCTGACCAATGAAACAAGAATAATCATGGTGACCTCCCACAGCGAAAAAGAGATGGTCATGAAAATGATCGACATGGGGGTCTGCGGCTATATACGAAAACCGTATGAGCGGGACACGGTGATCAAGTCACTCACCGGCATTCTCAGGGGATACGAATAGAACGCGTATCGTCTGCGGTCGAAGCCCGTGCGGCCGATTTCGCTAAATATACGAAGCGGGCCCTGCGCCGCTGCCGCCCCCATGGGATGCTTCATACAGGGATTCCAGCGCCTGCACGATCTTTGCTGCCGCGTCGTTGACCGGGCAGGAAATGCCGAGCCTCTCACCCTCCCTGACTATGGCGCCGTTGATGAAGTCGATCTCGGTACGCCTGCGGTGCTTAATATCCTGGTTCATCGATGAATAATTGGCTGCGGTGAGCCTGCACACCTCCTCCACGCGCGCCACCGGATCATCGTATGCGGGCTTCAGACCCTTACGCATCATCACATCCCATGTCTCCCTCACGAGCCTTCCCATGAGCGCCCGGGCCTGAGGGATCTCAAGGAGAATTCCGTTCTGGACCTGGAGTATCGCGGTGAGGGGGTTGATGCCCGCATTGACCAGGACCTTGCCCCATACGAGCGACTGCGGCTCTTCTGCAAGCTCTATATCCAACCCTGCGCCTTTCATGAGCTTCGCAAGCCCTTTGACGAATCCCTCGTCCGGCGTACCCGGGACCACCGGGCCGAACGCCGTTTTCCCCTTTCCCGCGTGGCGTACATGGTTCACGCTCACGAGGTTCGCTCCTTCTGAGGTCGAGCCCGCAAGAACGGGGGAATCCGGAAGATTTTGCCTTACCGTCTCGACATTCCCGACCCCGTTCTGAAGGGTGAGCACCGGGCCGCGATACCCGGAAAGGGAAAGCTCCCTTGAAGCGGTATCCGTATCATACGCCTTCACGCACAGAATCACCAGGTCCGCACCTTCAGTCTCAGGCAGGCCCACGGTAACTGGGACTTTGAAAATGAAATCTTTGTCTTTCCCCTGCCAGCGTATTCCCTCCCTTTTGAAAAGGTCCGCGCGCTCCCGCATGTGATCCACCAGGGTTATGCTGGCGTCGGTTTTATGAAGGTACCCCGCCATGAGCAAGCCCATGGCCCCCGGTCCGACTATGGCAATCTGCATGAGTGATTTCCTATTTATTTCCGATAGTTATCGGTATGTTATAATCCCCTGAAAATCAAGCAAGAAACCGATTTTTGACCGATAACTATCAGGAATACTGAAATATTTTTTGTATAAAAATTTATTTTTATACATATTTAGAAGTTATCTCAAAAATAAATATATTTGTCATTGCGAGGAGCGTCAGCGACGAAGCAATCTGAGCATGGAATA
>CAZHAD010000148.1:0-3737 GCA_964529965.1 uncultured Leptospirales bacterium
GGCCGGCGGGTGAGGTCACGCCGCCAGCACTTCATTCAGTTCTTCCAAAAGCTTTGGAAGCTCCGCCCCGAATACCTGCCTGGCCTTGCCCAGCCCCCCTTTCTGCTTGAAAGGGGAAAAATCGAAATCGTCGAATTCTATGGTCAGGCTCGTGCCGATGTGGTCACGTATCAGCTCAAGCCATGCCCGCTGCTCTTCGGTGAAATTTTTCCCCATGCGCTCCTGCTCCGCCATCCACCGGTCGAAGCGCTCGTGAACGCTCCGGTCGAAGGGCTCAAGCTCGTCCGCCTCATGGAGCGCGAGCCGTACCAGGGAGATCAGGTCCGTGAGGAGCCTCTTCGAACGGGCCGCCGTCGGCTTGGTCTCCCTTGAGGCGGTTTTTCCCAGCCGCTCGTACGCGGCCCACAGCGCCTCGGGCGTCCATCTCAGGGGCGGCTTTTCTATTGTGGTTGCAAGCTCCTTCAGCTCTTCGTAGCGCAGCCGCGTGCCGTGCGCATAGATGATCTGGATCGCGGTTATCTCGTCCCTGTTTTTTTCAATAAAGTCTTCCCACGATTTCACCAGGCCTTTGGCGGCGTCAAGCGCGGCCCGGCTGAAGCCGGCCTCAAGAAGTGCGTCCGTGCTCACCGTGTCTATGGTCTGCTCCGAAGCCTTCTTTAATGCGATCAGCCTGTTGCGAAACGCCGGATTGGCCGCTATGGTTGCGGCCGCTTCGTTGGAAAGGGCTTCCTGCACCAGGCCAAGCTCTTTTTTGGTGGGCGCGTAATCCGCATCTTTTCCCTCTTTCGCCCTCGCCTCGACCGCGTCCGGGTCTATCGCGTTCAAAAGCTCGCCCGCGATCTCTCCCAATGTCTTGCCGCTCAGGGCCTTAAGCTCCTGCTGGTCCCTGACATCGAGCTCCCTTTCCAGGCGCGCGAGCCTGGATGCAAGGGACTGCAGGGAGTCCGCGTCCCGCGCGCCCAGGGCGATCGATTCCACCAGCCTGCCGAAGGGCACCCTTTTTTTCCGGTCCATGGGCCGCGAATCGGTCTTGTCCCGCTCGCACACGCCCACCGCGTCCACGATGATGAAATGGGTCTTTTTCCTCGAATCCGGAGTCACGGACTGGAACTCGGTGTCGGATATGACGCGCGCGCCGCGCCCCTTCATCTGCTCGAAGAATCCGAGCGACCTCACGGAGCGCATGAAGAACACGATCTCCAGGGGCTTGATGTCCGTGCCCGTGGCGATCATGTCCACGGTCACCGCGATCCGCGGATTATAGCTGTTGCGGAAGGAGGCGATGAGATCCCTCGGTTTCACGCCGGTCGTGCGGTAGGTGATCTTTTGGCAGAAGTCGTTTCCCTTGTCGAACACCTCGCGGCATATCCGCACGATGTCGTCCGCGTGGGAATCGTCCTTGGCGAAGATGAGGGTCTTGGGTACGTCGGTACGGCCCGGGAATATGTCGATAAAGAGCCTGTCCCGGAAGGTGGAGAGCACGGTGCGGATCTGGTCTTCGGCCACCACGTCGCGGTCGAGCCGCGAGGAAGCGTACTCGAATTCCTCGTCGAGCCGCTCCCACCGCTTTTTGCGGGTGAGCCGGTCTCGCTTGTCCACGTAAAACCCGGCCTTGATCTTCGATCCCCGGTCCGTGATGTCCGTGCGGATGCGGTACACGTCATAGTTGACGTTCACCCCGTCCGCCACCGCCCTCTCGTGCCCGTATTCCATGACCAGGTTCTGCTTGAAAAACCCGATGGTCTGCTTTGAGGGCGTGGCCGTGAGGCCGATCAGGTAGGCGTCGAAATATTCCAGGACCTGGCGCCACAGGTGGTAGATCGAGCGGTGGCACTCGTCCGTGACGATGAAGTCGAAGGTCTCGATCGGGAGCGCGGGATTGTACGCTACCGGTACCGGCTCCCGGTACAGGGACTCGGAGGAATCTATGGGCAGGTCGTCGAGGTCTTCGGGCGGCGCCTCCTCGCCCTTGAGCATGGAAAAAAGCCGCTGGATGGTCGATATGGTCACGCGCGCCACCGGGTCGAGCCTGTTGGACTTCAGGTGCTGCACGTTGTAGAGCTCGGTGAATTTCCGGCCGTCGTCCGGGGTGACGAATTGCTGGAATTCTTTTTGCGTCTGCTCCCCCAGATTGCCGCGGTCGACCAGAAACAGAACGCGCCTGGCCTTCGCGAACTTCACCAGCCGGTACGTGAAGTTTACGGCGGTGAAGGTCTTGCCCGAGCCGGTCGCCATCTGTATGAGCGCCCGCCGCCGGTTCTGTGCAAAAGACTTTTCGAGATTCGTTATCGCCCGCACCTGGGCGGACCAGAGGTGGTCGGTTATGAGCGGCGGCAGTTCCCTGAGCCGCCGGTTGAGCTGCCTTTCGCTCTGCGCCCATTCCCTGAGGGTTTCGGGAAGGTGAAAGGAAAAGAGCGGCCTGCTCCTCGGCTCAGGGTCCAGCCCGTTGGTGAAATAGGTTTCCGCTCCGGTGCTCTCGTAGCTGAAGGGAAGGGGATTATGCCACACGCTCAGGCCGGGGGCGGGCTCGTTGACGTATTTCGCGGATTGGACCTCGACCCCGGCGAGCGGGATCCCTTCCGGCTTCGCCTCTACCGTGCCGATGGCCCTGCCGTCCACGAAAAGCGTGTAATCGGGCTCTCCTCTTTTAAAAGAGATCTCGCGCACCGCAACGCCGCAGGAGACGGAAAGGTTTACGCCCGCCTTGTCCTGCACGTCCCAGCCGGAGGCTGAAAACATGGCATCAATTCGCTGACGCGCCTGTTCTTCAGGATTGGGCATAAAATATTTTATTGAATAGATTTTTTATTGATAACAAAAAAAGATATAAAGATTACAAGCACTACCGCTACATTAATTATACTCCATATCTCCTTATTTAAATGAATTGGGATTATTGGATTAAACAGTAAAGCTATAATTCCAAATAAAACAACCCATGTATTCTTCTCTATTTCATATGATATGTATGCGCACAATAAACCAACCCCGCATACCACCCATCTTAATAATATATAATAACCATATGGCAATTTTAATAATGCTATACCAAGCAGTACTAATGCAATTATTCTAAAAGGAATGGATAATGATATTAGTTTCTCCATTCAATAGTATCCTTGTTGGCCTATACTTGCGCTCCCCTCGATACAACCGCCGCTCGGGGAGCGTAGTTCAACGAAACACCTTCTTCGCCATTGCCGGCAATTCTTCATGCCTGCTTTTAACCAACGCTTCCTTTTCCTTCCTGCTCCATCCCTGAATTTGTTTTTCTCTTTCAAATGCGGTTTTTATGGAATCGAAATATTCATAGTATACAAGCTCAACCGGCAATCTCCTGCTTGTATACCGGGCGCTTTCATCGGCCATATGCTGATCCATTCATTATAATTTTTCGTCAACTTATGTATTGGTCTATACCAACGCTGGCTTCGATACGTCGCGCTTCCGCGCGACACACTTCGACAAGCTCAGTACGTCGCTCAGCCAGCGTACCGGAAAAGTGTCGATACCCTATACGCTCCCTGAGTAACCACCGAAGGCGGTTGTATCGAAGGGAGCGTATAGGAAAACATTTGAGAATGTACAGGTACGGCATAAGATTCATTATCCTGTTAATCGCTGCCCCGATTCCCTCAAACCGTCCGCCGAAGGCGGACACCTATCGGGGTGTATGTATGAGCCGAGTCCTGCGTAGCAGGCGAGGCGAGTTCACCCCGTAGCCCGTCGCGGCGTTT
>CAZHAD010000149.1:0-3556 GCA_964529965.1 uncultured Leptospirales bacterium
ATCGCCAAGATCGCGGCCAAGCTCGCGGTGGGGTTCACCCTCGACGAGATACCCAACGATATCACCAAGGAAACTCCGGCGTGCTTCGAGCCGACGATCGACTACGTGGTGGTCAAGGTCCCGCGCTGGGATTTTCAGAAATTCGAGGGCGCTGACTCGCGCCTGGGCACCCAGATGAAATCGGTGGGAGAGGCCATGGCCATCGGCAGGACCTTCAAGGAGGCCTTCCAGAAGGCCATCCGCTCCCTCGAGATAGACCGCTACGGCTTCGGATCGGACGGGGTGCTCAAAATCATGGAGATGCTGAAGCGGCTTCCCGACCGGCACAGGCGGGACATCATCGAGAAGGAGCTGTTCAATACGCGGGAAGAGCGAATATTCTACATCAACGCGGCGCTTGAGATGGGCTGGAGCGTCGAGCGCATCGCACAGCTCACCAATATGGATAAATGGTTTCTGACCCAGATCCATGAGATCGTGGAGGAGGCCGGGGCCTTTTCGGAGCATTGCAAGACGAAGGGGCTGGTTCCCGACCGGGTGCTCAGTATGAAGAGGCTCGGCTTTTCGGACCGCCAGCTCGCATATCTTTTGCACAAGGATGAGTTGATCCGCCAGTACGAGCGCGGAACAGACTTCATGAAGGAATATGCCGGAGCCCTGAAGAGATTCGAGGACGAGGTGCGGAGGTTCAGGATGGAGCAGGGGATTGTCCCCGGATTCAGGCTCGTGGACACCTGCGGCGGGGAATTCGAAGCATACACGCCCTACTATTATTCATCATACGACGGTGACGACGAAACCGCGCCGACCGACGCGCGCAAGATCATGATACTGGGCGGCGGGCCAAACCGTATCGGCCAGGGGATCGAATTCGATTACTGCTGCTGCCACGCCTCGTTCGCCCTCAGGGAGGAAGGGATCGAATCCATCATGGTCAACTCTAACCCGGAGACCGTATCGACCGATTACGACACATCAGACCGGCTCTATTTCGAACCCCTCACCCTCGAGGACGTGCTCCACATATACCAGAGGGTGAAGCCGGACGGGGTCATCGTGCAGTTCGGCGGTCAGACGCCCCTGCGGATCGCCCGCCAGCTGGCGGGCTACGGCGTCAGGATCATCGGCACGTCCCCCGATTCCATAGACCGCGCCGAGGACCGTGAGCGGTTCGCCGAGGTCGTGCGCAAGCTCGGCCTGCTCCAGCCGGACAACGGGATCGCCTTTACCCAAGGGGAGGCCATCCGCATCGCAGGCTCGATAGGCTACCCGGTGCTGGTGCGGCCCTCGTACGTGCTCGGGGGCAGGGCTATGGCGATCATTTATGATGAGGCGAGCCTGACCGACTACATCGCCACCGCGGTGGAGCTTTCCCCCGAGCACCCCATACTGGTGGATGATTTTCTTGAGGACGCGATCGAGATCGATGTGGACGCGGTCTGCGACGGCGAAAACGTGTACATCGGCGCCATCATGGAGCACGTTGAGGAGGCGGGAATCCACTCGGGTGATTCCGCCTGCATCATCCCTCCCATGTCCCTTTCAGCGGACATGATGCGGCAGATTATGCGCGCCACCGAGGCCCTGGCGATGGAGCTTGAGGTGCTCGGGCTTTTGAACATCCAATTCGCGATCAAGAACGACCGGCTTTTCGTCATCGAGGTGAACCCCCGGGCGTCCCGTACCGTGCCTTTTGTTTCCAAGACCACGGGCGTGCCCCTGGCGAAAATAGCGGTGAAGGTCATGCTCGGAAGGAAACTTTCGGAATTCGGCCTGAAAAAGATGAAGGAGTTTCCCTATGTGAGCGTCAAGGAAGCGGTGCTGCCCTTCAATAAATTCCCGGGAGTGGACACTCTGCTCACCCCAGAGATGAAGTCGACCGGAGAGGTGATGGGCATATCGGGGAATTTCGGCGAGTCTTATTACAAGGCCACCCTCGCGGCGGGGGATTCGCTCCCGATGAACGGCACGGTGCTCCTTTCGATGAATGTCCGCTCAAGGGACGAGCTCCTGGACGAGGCGCGGAGGCTGTTCGACAGCGGGTTCAGGCTCGTCGCCACCGAGGGGACCGCACAGTATTACAACGAGCACGGCATCGCCTGCGACCAGGTGCACAAGATAAGCGAGGGCAGGCCCAACATCATCGACCTCATTAAGAACGGCGAGATCGGCATGATCATCAATACGCCGACGGGAAAGATGTCGAAGGACGATTCGTATGCGATCCGCCAGGCGGCGGTCCGCTATCATATACCGTACGTAACCACGGTCCAGGCCGCAAAGGCGGCGGTCCGCGGCCTTCTCGCGGTCAAGCTGACGAATGGTATTTCGGTACGGCCGATTCAGGAATATCACAGAGAGGTACATTGAGATATGGCAAACAGGGTGTTGCTCAGGAGCGGGGATATTGAGGCAATCATCAATACCTATTCCGAACAGGTATACAGGGACGTGCGCGATTTTGATAAATTCGCCGTGGTCGGGCTTCAAATCGGAGGCGTGGAGCTTGCGCGGCGCATCAGGAAGCGCCTCGAGGCCCTCTCCGGCACGAAGATCCAGAGCGGCACCCTTGATATCACCTTCTACCGCGACGACTTGGCCACGCGGGGCGTGCTTCCTTCCATCAAGGAGACCCTGATTGAATTTGATATCAGCACCATGACCATCCTCCTCGTGGATGACGTAATTTTCACCGGGCGGACCGTCAAGGCCGCCATGGAAACGCTCACCTCATTCGGAAGGCCAAAGGCCATAAGGCTCTTCGTGCTTGTAGACAGGGGGAACAGGGAGCTCCCGGTTCAGCCGGATTACTGCGGATTCAAGATACACACCGATGTAAAGGACAGCATCGAGGTCGACCTGCATGAGGATGACCCGGGAAAAGACATGGTCATCCTCAACCCCGGCTCAGAATAGCCCGCCGCTTCATATTTTTTTGTTGAAATCTGCTTCGATCTATGTCTATATTATCCCGTGAAGGCAATAATACAGCATCTCAAAGTGAAAATTACCCCATATTGTACGAGAGTAATTCCTCTCCACCTACAGAGGAAATAAGCCGTGCCTTAATATTGAAAATAAAGAAAGAGGGAGATGGAAAAAACGGTTGAGTATTTCTCGAATATGGTGATCTGGATGGTAAATAGTCTGATAAAGGAAGAGTGCCTGACGGTATGAAAAAGAGCAGCGGAACTCCCACGAGAATCAGAGGGCATATCTCACCCCGGAAAAAACCGGCGCCCGACTTTAAATGGGGTGCGTATAAATACGATAAAAAAAGGTCAAGAAAGTGGTTGCTTTTGCTGTTGTTGCTCTTGTTTGTGGGCGGGCTTATATTCGTAATCCATAATATACCCAGTAAAAGGGAAGAAAACCGCATACAGGCAGCACGCCAGAAAGTCGATGCTTCAGTCGAACGACAAAATGTGACGAGCGCGGACACGAAACGCCCGACGAAAAATAAATTAAAGGGCCGCAGAAACCTGATAACCAAAAAAGACGCGCCCCGCCGCAATATCCGCATCGCCATACCCGCTGAAAAAAAGGAAAATGATTT
>CAZHAD010000150.1:0-3444 GCA_964529965.1 uncultured Leptospirales bacterium
GAATGGTCAAATTGCGGATTGAATTTTTTGTCCGCATCGAACACGCATGAGCACTTGACGAGACTCACGCCGTTTACCGTGCCGTCATGCCCGGTGATTTCATCAGGGCCCCATGCGGGATTCAGCTCGATTCCCTCGTCAAGGGCGTCCTGTATCTCCCACTCATGGGCCGGCATCTCCTCCCTGCACTCGAGGGAGACGACCTCGACCCGTTCGGCCCCTTGCCGCTTCGCGGTCATGGCCACATCGATGGCGACGTTTCCCCCGCCTATGACCACGACCTTCTTGCCGACCCGGATCGTTCCGCCGAGATTCACGTGCCTGAGGAAGTCGAGGCCCCACAGCACTCCCTCCATCTCCGCGCCCTTGAAGGGAACCCTGCGCGAGAGCGGAAGACCGACGCTTATATAGATAAGTTTGAATCCATCTTTTTTAAGGGACTCGAGGGAAAAATCCCTCCCCAGTTTCATGCCCGTTTTCGCCTCGATTCCGAGATCGATGATGTTCTGTATGTCCCAATCGAGGTATTCATCCGGAAGACGGTACTTCGGAATGCCGTAGCGCATGGCGCCACCCAGCTTTTCCTCCGCTTCGAATATGGTGACCGGGAATCCCTTCAGTATGAGGTCCCGGGCGCAGGTGAGGCCGGAGGGACCGCCGCCGATGACCGCTACCTTCGGCTTTTCGGGTACGATCGCGGCCCTTTCCACGACGGTTCCTGAATCCATCCTTGCCCGGCGGACTTTGTCCGCGGCGAAGCGTTTAAGGTTGTTGATGGCGACCGCCTCGTCGATTTCGCCGCGGTTGCATTTCGTTTCGCAGGGATGATGGCACACCCTGCCGCAGATGGATGGAAGGGGGTTCCTCTCGAGTATGAGATCGTACGCCTCCTGGAATTTGCCCACTGCCACCAGTGAAACGTATCCCTGGATGTTTATGTTTGCGGGGCAGGTCATCACGCAGGGCGCCCGTTCCGCCTTGGATATGGCGTAGGCGTTCGGAATCGCCTGGGGATAGCGCTTGTATATGACCCTTCTCGCGGCGAGGTTCATATTGAATTCGTCCTGGAGCTCGATCGGACAATACTTTGCGCACTCTCCGCACCCGGTGCACTTTTCCAGGTCCACGTAACGCGGGAACTCGCGGACCGTGGCCGTGAAGCAACCCGCCCCGCCCTCGAGCGATTCGAGCCTGGCGTTCGTCAGTATCTCTATGTTCCTGTCCTTGCCCACCTCGACCAGCTTGGGGGATATGATGCACATTGAGCAGTCGTTCGTGGGGAATGTTTTGTCGAGCTGGGCCATCCTTCCGCCGATGGCGGTCGTTTCCTCCAGCAGGTAGACCTTGAAGCCTGAATTGACCAGGTCAAGCGACGCCTGGATGCCGCCGATTCCGCCGCCCACCACCATAACGGCCCCGACTGTGCCGTTGGTTTTGTGTATATCTTCGTCCGCTTTCATTTTACCTTCAATTACCCCTCTACTCCAGCTCTTCCCCATTTGCCAGGATGGCAAGGTGCAGACGCGCAACAGGAAGTTGCAAAAAGCGTCTGCCATCGAGGGGGAGGGAGTGTTTATATATATTTTATTATCCCGCTTATATCCAGTTCGTTCCCATCAATCTGGAGCTTTTCCGCGCTTATACCCATCGATAGACCGAGGAGCTGGGTATACAGGATCGACGACAAGCCTCCATTTTTCTTCACCCCTGGCCTGTTCTGAACCCGGTCGAACTGCAGCTGGCAGAAAGGGCAGGCCGCGCACAGGTAATGGGCGCCGGCCTGTATCCCGCTTTCAAGCTTGTTGTTCAGAATTTTCAACGACAGCTCATCATTATATCCGAGCAGCGGGGCGCCGCAGCAGTCCAGCCTCATCTGCCAGTCTATGCTTTGGGCACCGGTCGCCTCCACCAGCTCGTCGAATATCCCCGGATTGTGGGGATCGTCGAATTCGACGACCTCTTTGGGCCGCAGCGCATGGCATCCGTAATGGGCCGCGATCTTCACGCCCCTGAAAGGCCTCGTCGCATGCTTCCGTATAGCATCGAGGCCGACTTCGTCGTGCAGCACGGACAGGATATGCCTGATTGCAATATCGCCGACCGGCGCAAGCTTTTCCCTGGCGAGGAAATCCTCCATCTCTTTCCTGTGCGTCATGTCTTCGGCCATCAGATGCTGGGCCTTTTTGAGGCTTCCATAGCAGCACATGCACAGGGTGATGATATCGAGACCCCTGCGCGCGGCCAGGGCTATATTCCGGGACGAAGACAGAAGAAATGACAGGTTATCGTAATTCCTCATCGGATATCCGCAGCAATTGAAGTCGCGCACGTCTACGAGCTCAATGCCGAGCCCGGCGCACACGGCCCGGGCCGAAGCCTCGTACTGCTTCAGCCTTGCCGGTATCGTGCATCCTAAAAATAATGCATATTTCATATGACTACTCAGCCATTTATCAAGAATAAACGGAACCGCCGATACACGCAGATCGACGCCGATTCTATATGAACATCTAAGGGTATTTTTACTGCTTTTATTTCAATAAATCCTTGTTTCATATACTTTTCGAAAAACCTGAACTCAAACATGATCTGCGTTCATCTGCGGTTTCACTATTCAGATTAATCATCATCTCATTCTATTATATCAGAGTTAAACATCCGATCGGGCGCCTTCAATTTGAGATTTTAAGACCCTTGCCGCTGCGATGTTTTTAAGTCTGTAAAAGACCTCTGTTATACGTACCTTCTGCGGGCAGCTTTCCTGGCACTTGTAGCATGTCAGGCAGTCCCATAGCATATTCGAGCCGAGGGCCAGCTCCTTAAGTCCCAGCACCGTGGAATGTATTATCTGGTGTGGGAGCAGGCCCAGGCGCTCCATCGGCTTTTCATAGCTCTGTACGACCGGGCAGGACGACGAACAGGTGCTGCATGCGAAGCAGCTCGAGTATGTTGACGCTTCAGTTGAAAGCCCGGCCTCGTTCATGAAATTGAGGTCTATGTCTGCCCCGGAAAGGGCCGATCCGCGTGACCTGATATCGCGCATGGCCGACGTGAGCGCATCGACCGCCTCCTGAAGCGGCCGCGCGTAATGTTGGTCCGCCAGCCTGTCTTTCAGCAGCCCGCGGTGGTGGGAGAGGGGGGAAAGGACTGCGGGCGTTGGATTCCCTCTTTGAATGAGCTCCTCGCGCGCCTGGAACCAGAGCTCCCTCAGGTTGATGCCCGCAGGACATACGACCGTGCACCGGTCGCAGCTGGTGCATATATATATGCCCTCCATCAATGCAGCCAGGCCCCGGGCGCTCAGCCTTTTCCCGTTGATCCATGATTTCAGGTGGCTCATCTTTTCAGAGGGGAGGACATCCGGGTTTTTTCTTCCCGACGCGGCGGCGAGGGCGGAGCAGCGGAGGCTGCAGGTGCCGCAATGCGTGCACGCGTCAAGCTCCA
>CAZHAD010000151.1:0-3409 GCA_964529965.1 uncultured Leptospirales bacterium
GCGGAGCTCGCCGAGCGGTCCGGTCAGGTTCCGCCTGATGTCGTTGTTGAGCGCCTTGAGGGGCGAGACGTAGAGCACCGCAGGCGCCCCGCCCTTCCATTCCCCGGTCACCAGCTTATTGACCGCCCACAGGAACGCGGCAAGCGTCTTCCCGCTTCCCGTCGGCGCGGTCGCGAGCACGTGCGAGCCCCTTGATATCTCCCTCCATGCCCGCACCTGTATGCCGGTGGGCTCGCCCAGCCTGTCCGCGAACCATCCGGCGACAGCAGGATGAAAAATGCTCAACGCATCATGCATGCGCGGCTCCGTGAAAAAATGTAAAATGTAAGGGTGCATTAAACACGGGCGCGGTCAACCGATTTTTGAGCCTGCGGGCCCCGGCCCGCATACAAAAAAATTAGCTCAAGATTTTGAAAAAATATTCCGTAAAATACCATAGGGAATACTATTTATGTCTCGCCGCTTTCTCCTGACCTCGGGCATGATCATATGCACCTGTATCATGCTGACCCTCCGGCTCTACCCGAACGGATTCTCCGTGTCCGAGGCGCCGAAAAATCTCGGGCCTCCGGTAAACGGCCCTCAGAACGACTTCGCCCCTGCGGTCAGCCCGGACGGAAGCTTCATGATTTTCAACTCGAACCGGAACGGCCGGTACCAGGACCTGTTCATCACCAGGCTCGTCAACGGCGCGTGGACGAGGCCCGAGCCGCTCGAGCGCGTGAACTCGCCCTACAACGACGAGACCCCCTTCCTGTCCGCGGACGGCTCCGTACTCCTCTTTTCGTCAGACAGGGATGGAAGCATCGAGATGCCCACGGACCGCCGCAACCGGGTGAGGGTCTCATTCGACCTGTACTGGTCGAAGCGGACTGCGGACGGCTGGAGTGCTCCGAAGCCGCTTCCGGGAGACGTGAACACCATGTACCATGAGAGAACGCCGAGCCTGAGCAGGGACGGCAAAACCCTGTATTTCTGCAGGTGGCATTTCGGAGACATGAGGAAAACGCTCCTCATGAGCGCCGGGTACAGGGACGGGGGATTCGTGAATGCAAGGCCGATGCCCGCGCCGTTCAATACCGGCCACCAGGACGTGGCGCTCATCCCGGCCGAAGACCTCGGCGGGTTCTTCTTCTCCTCGAACAGGCCGGGCGGGTTCGGCATGTTCGACATCTATTTCATATCGTATAAGAACGGCGCTTTCGAAAAGCCGGTCAACCTGGGCCCCATGATCAACAGCAGCGCGAACGAGCTGTACCTCGCCAGGGCGGACCAGAGATATTTCATATGCTCAAACCGTACAGGGGGACAGGGAAGGTTCGATATTTACTCCTCTTTTATATTCAGCAGGGAGGAGCCGAGGTTCGAGACGCGGGCCATCCATTTCGATTTCGACAAGGCGTTGATACGCGAGGAGTCGTATCCGTACCTCGACGCCCTGAGCAAATTTCTGAAAGAGCATGGCAGCGCCGACGTCGAGATCACGGGCCATACCGACCTTCACGGTACCGATGAATACAACAACAGGCTGAGCCTGCAAAGGGCGGAAGCGGTCAAATGCTATCTCACCCGTAAGGGCCTCGATTCGAACCGCATCAGTATATTCGGCGCAGGCAAAAGCCGCCCGGTGGTGGACAAGGTTGGAGCCGGCTTTGACGAGCTCAACAGGCGGACCGAATTCAAGATATTGAAGGACAAAAAGGGGCGTTGAGCCGACCGTTAATCCACAAAAAACAACTTCTCTTCGCCCCTATCGTCACTTCAAAGCTTCATTCGTCCAAAGCCCATGATATTCGCCACATCTCCCTTTCAATTCATACCCTCCTCTGTCAGTGAAACATGTCGAAAAAGGGCGGAAACGTCGCCACCAGGCTTAGTCCTATCAATATGAGCGCGATGAGGGTGACCCCCCCGAATTTAAACTCCTTGCCCCGTAACAGAAGGTGCAAAATAATCCATATGCATATCCAGAGGACCACCGCGACCGTGGTCGCCCCGCTCAGGGAGCCGACCGGATTGTAAAAATTCAACGCGTTCCCGACCGCCTTTATGTTTTCCTTCAGGACGGTCAGCAAACCAAAAATGAAGCTTCCGATGCCGGCCGCAAGGAGAGCCGCGGCCGCGGCGCCGTTCGTTTTCGGTGCATCATGTAGTGCCATAATATCTCCTCCTTATTTAACTGGTGGGCGCGGCTTTGTTGATGAGCGCGCCCAGCACAACGGCGCTCAAAACCGAGAACAGGGCGACGGCGATCACGATGATCACCGCCCTGATCATCAGGGGACGCCCCGCCAGGCTTTCCCTGTACCGGATGATGATATACGCCACCGCGGTCACCAGAATGGGTGAGAGCCAGGCTACATGCTCCTTCCATTCCATGCCGAAGTTGTGAAGCCCGGAGAGCTTCGGATGCGCAAGAAGGTATGACCTGGGGAAATCGACCAGGTCGGCTCCCGGCGGCGGCGTCGCCCTATACCAGGGATATATGATGTAGGTGCCGATGATGACCGTGAGCCATGTCAGAATAAAAATGAGCCACATCCCGGCATTCAGGATCCGGGCGTTTTTCTGGATACCCGTTTCCGTGAGCCAGCCCGGCCTCTGGTATAGCAGGCCTATCAAAATAGCAGCTATCGCCATCAGAAGCAGACCCCCGAGGCTCATTCCGTGTATTATCGTCCATAAATTCTTATACGTGATCCACATACGCGCCTCCTTTAGGCAGTATTTGTGGTGTTGGGGTAAAATCCTGAAAAATAACGCAAATTTGAAATCACTATAAAACAGTGATATCATAATAAACATCTTATTCCGATCGAAGTCAAATTAAAATGACGGACGGAGGATTTTTATTTCCTTCAATCTATGGATTATTCTTTCTGTGGATTATTCTTTACAAAGTCCTTAAAATCCGTTTATGCGATAAACACGTGGTTAATTTTTAATTAGCTTGATAAAAATCGGGCCATAGTCATTAGTGTCATTATTGTTTGATAATATGGAATGTACTCATGAGCCGTTTCCGCCTCATCCATGTCTGACTGGTAAATATTATCCGGCAAAATAAAATTGCAGGAGTCCGTAATGCAAGGTAGTACACTGTACATCGGTAATTTGAGCGATTCGCTTCGCAAGGAGGAATTGGTTGAGCTTTTTTCCGCATATGGAAGCGTAATTGACGTAAAAATCATCGGATATAACGCGTTTGGTTTCGTTGAAATGTCCAATCAGACTGAAGCGGAAAACGCGAAGAATTCATTGAACGGATATGCCATCGACGGAAATCAATTAAAGGTCGACGAAGCCCGCCCCAAGAATTACAGAAGATCAGGCTACTCGCGCAGATAATAATCATTCTGCTTTCATCGGGTCGTCATCACGTTACCAACAAACCTTTCAACAGCCGCCC
>CAZHAD010000152.1:0-2290 GCA_964529965.1 uncultured Leptospirales bacterium
ACGGTCGTGGCATAGGTTCCTCCCGATATTGAGCGTTTAATCTATATACGTTTGGGGGGGTGCGAAATGGTAAAAAAAATGGGGTCAGAGCATCATTTTTTAGAATTCGGGGTCAGAGCCTCGATTTTAAAGTGACAAACTCTATTTCCGGTCTGATAAAAAATTATTATTACCTATATTATCGGTATAGCGGATTTAATCTCAACTATTACAAATCCTAAGGAGAAATCAATGAATAACGGAGAAAACAGGGTAGTGCTCATAACCGGGGCCTCGTCGGGGTTTGGGAAACTGACCGCTGAAAAGCTCCTGGCCACGGGAGGGTGGATAGTGTATGCTGCTGCGCGGCGGGTCGAGAAAATGAGGGGTCTTGAAAAGAGGGGCGCACGCATCATCAAAATGGACGTGGCCTCAGACAGGGATGTGAACGCGGGGGTGGGTCGAATCATCAGGGAAGAGGGGAGGATCGACGCCCTGCTTTCGAACGCCGGGTACGGGACCTACGGCATGATCGAGAGCGTGCCCATGGAGGAGATCCTGCACCAGTATGAGGTCAACCTTTTCAGCATGGCGCGCGTTCTCAAAGCGGTGCTTCCATACATGAGGAGGCAAAGGTCCGGAAGGATAGTGCTCACCTCTTCCACGGTCAGCCGCATCTCAACCCTCGGCCTGGGCTGGTATGCATCCACGAAGCACGCGCTGAGAGCCATGGGAGTAGCTCTGCGCCAGGAGGTGAAGGAGTTCGGCATAGAGGTGGTGATGATCGAGCCGGGTGCGGTCAAAACAGGCTTCGATGCGGTCGCACTCGGCACGCTTCGCAGGGTTAAGCATCCGGACGACTATAAGGAATATGTGAGAGGATTCGGCAGGTTTTTATCAGAGGCGTACCGGAGGTCCCCCGGTCCTGAAAGCTCGGCCGATTGCATGGTCAAGGCACTGACCGCGAAAAGACCGAAAACCGTGTACAAAACGACGATCGATGCAAAGGTCATCCCCCGAGCAATTGCCCTGATGGCCGACCGGCTGTTCGACCGCCTCGTTCTCTCTGCCATTAAAAGTGCGGCGAAGAAAAATAAATAATGTTTCGTTTCGTTGATGTTTGGTCAACGCATATATTCTTCTGTATACAGCGTCAATTCTACCATGCGTTCGAGCAGTTCTTCCCTGGACAGTTCAGGGAAGTTGCCGAGGATGAGCTCCTTGCTGTAGAGCCGCAGAATATATTTCAGCTTCCGGGCGTTGTTTTTTGAAGCGAATATGAAATCGGCATGGCCGTTATTGATGACGATCAGGTATTTTTCAAGCTCAAAGCGCGAGCGCCAGAGCTCTCCCGGGGCCTTCCGGTAGGTGTACCCCGGCAGCCCCTTTTTGTTCATCGATCCCCCGGTCGTATCCTTTTTCGGCAGCAACTGGTCTGTTACGGTTATGACCGATTCGGTCGTTACGGCGACATCTTCCTGGAGAGCCGTCGCTTCGATGATCGAGATGCACGGTTCATCTGGAGCCGCGAACTCCGCAATTTCCCCACCAGAAGTGTCGAGAATTCCGGAGCCTTCCTTAATTTTCCATTTTATGTCCACGCCGTAATCTATCTGGCGCTTATTCCGATCTCTGGCGATCGCGCGGAATTTTTTCTTTTCATTAACGCCCATAATGGCCGATGACGGGCTGATAAGAAGGCCGTACAAGGGGCCGGGATATTCGAAGAAGGCCTTCCGCACCGAGCCTTCCACGGTCTCGGTGATTGCTTCGGATGCGACCTCCCCCGCATCGGACGTGTATTCAGGTCCATGACCGTCCGAAGAATCGGCATCGCTCGGGAACCCCGCATACGTTCCCTGCGTCGCCCGGTCGCCGGTATGGATGTCGAGCCAGTTGTATTCCTCTTTGGGTAACATCAGAAGGGCCTCTCTCAGCGCCTTTTTGACTTTCTGCATAATGTTCCTACTCGTCTTCTCTTCTTCCGCTTTCTCCTGTTCGGAAACGATCTCCGACAGCCGCTCTGTCACTTCCATCATTGATTCACAGAACGATTCGTACGAGGAGTCGAATATTATTCCGTCTCTTGTGCCTGGCGTGAGCTGAAGAAAAGAAACATCGACGATCCCCTCAAGGTAACCTGATGCCCAGGGAGGCGCGTTGAAATGATCGAGGGCGGTGATCGAGGGGAAGATTCTGGTGCCGAGCCGATACAGGCTGACCGTGTGCTCCGGTTTCGGCTCAGATAGATAAAGCTCACAATAAATATCGCCGATGGGGCTTTTTATTTCGGGAAGATTATGCAGGAGCC
>CAZHAD010000152.1:2300-3390 GCA_964529965.1 uncultured Leptospirales bacterium
TGCCGGGGCTTGACGGTGAGCTGCTTGCGTGCAGTCCGGTCGATAATGCTGATGTTTACACCGGACTTGCTGATACGGTCGCGCAGCTCGGATGCCAAATAATTCTGAATCTTTTCGCCGTTGAGCTGGCGGATGCCCGGCAGGAGCGGCCGTATAAGGAGATCGGTCCCTCGTTGGCTTAAGATGGTATTGACCGGCGCAATGGAATACCCGGGATTGTTTTTCACAAGCCTCATGCGCCGGGTGATCCCTTCTTTCCCGGTGGAAGTCAGGACCAGCTCGTCACCCACGGTCCAGAAGCTCAGCAGGCCGATGCCGAACTCACCCTGGATACCTGCAATGCCTTCGCTTTTAAGCCGCTTTTTGATCGAATCCGCGATATGAGTCGCCACGTATTTGAAATCGTCGATCCCTTCGCCGTCGTCGATGACACGAAGATATTGCTCGCCGCGGTGTTTGCCCTTAATTATCTGAATGTGATGTGCCCCCGCGTCGATGCTGTTTTCGACGAATTCTGCGATCGCCTTCAGGGGATTGGTTTGTGACAGTGCGATGATCGTGATTGCGTTCCAGTTGTTGCCGATTTTGAGTTTTCCGCTGTCGGCATCTTTATCCCTTTTTTTCATATCAAGCTTTTTGCAGCGAACATACGCTGATTGTCATCCTCTATGTGGAATCTTACATCAATATCCCTATACGTAAGAACATATTTATACTCATTGTCAATTGCATTTTCGGAAAATGAAGAAAATGAAATGGGAGTTCATTGGATATCCGGTTTGTAAGTCATGCGATGAATATCGAGGAGTGGATTTCAGAAGGCATTTGTTGGGTTCCGCCCCAATCTATGAAACGACCGAAAAGAAGGAAGGGATATGGTTTATCCTCCCGCAAGAAGGCCGCGCGCTGCAAGATCGTCCGCGACATCGGGCAGGTCGAGATCGGCGAGTCCCTGCCTCTTCTGGAGACCGGTTGCGGGATCCCATCCCCTGAGTCCGTAATACTCCCTCAGTATCGCTTCAAAATCGGACCGTGGTATGACCGCGCCGCGGCGAGAGACCGGCCCTCCGCCCGGGCCCGGAGCGGTCAG
>CAZHAD010000153.1:0-3298 GCA_964529965.1 uncultured Leptospirales bacterium
CCCATAAAATCCTGCCTCACGTTGGCCGTGGCGCATCCGGCGATGCAGCATCCGCATTCAATGCACCGCTCCGCGTTGTAGATCGCCACCGCGGTTTTGTTGTCCATCCTGGCCTCTTCCGCGCCCGGATCGAATTCCTTCCCGCTGTGTATCCACGACTCCACGCGCTGAGCAATTTCCCTGAACCATACGCCGGTATCCACGGAAAGATCGCCGATCATTTTAAAAAAGGGCAGGGGATAGAGCTCTATCACCTTCGGAAGATCCGAGGTCAGGGTGCGGCACGCCAGTGTGGGCCTGCCGTTGATCATCATCGCGCACGAGCCGCAGATCCCGGCGCGGCAGACGAAATCGAACATCAGCGTGGGGTCCTGCTCGTCGCGGATCATGTTCAGCGCATTGAAAAGATTCAGCCGCGGTGTCTCCTCCAATGAATATTCCTGGATATGGGGCCTGGATAAGGGATCGTAGGGGTTGTATCTGAATATTTTAAATGTCAATGTCCTGCCCATTATTTCACCTCGTCTCTCCATAAACCGGGTTTCAATTTATTGCCTATCGATTCCGCCGTATCGAGTCTTCCGGCTTCCTTCTGCAGCGTGTACACCTTTGAATTATAGTCCTCGATCGATTCCTTCATCTTGATAAACGTGGCGCCGCCGTAACCGCGCTCGCCGGGCGGCAGATCCAGTATGCCGACCGGCTCATACGAGAGCACCGGCTCGTCCGCGCCCTCCGGCCAGCGGGCCAGGGTGCGGTTCAGCCAGTTGGCGTCGTCGCGATCGGGATAATCTTCGCGGGTGTGCGCGCCGCGGCTTTCCTTGCGCGCGTACGCTCCACAGGCGATCGTCATGGCGAGTTTTGCCTGCCCCTTGATCCTGAGCGCCGCGCTTAATTCAGGATTCGACCCCAAAACGCTTGCCCTGACTTTGATCTTGTCGGTTTTCTGCAGCAGCTCTTTCAATTCCCTGCAGGCGGATTCAAGATCGTTTCCGTTGCGGAAGATGCCGACTTTATGAAGAAGAATATCGGCCATCCTTTTCTTTATCCCCGCCACTGATTCGGTGCCGTCGCCGTTATACAAACTCTTTATGCGCTTCTGTGCCTTTCCGATAAACTCGTCCGCAAGCGAGGAGCGCGCCTCCAGGTTCGTTTTTTTCGTATATTCGGCGACCCGCCCGCCCACGATCATTCCCGCCACCACCGTCTCTGCAAGTGAATTCCCGCCCAGGCGGTTGAACCCGTGCATGTCCCAGCACGCGGCCTCGCCTGCGGAGAAAAGCCCCTCGAGTCCGTACGCGTGGCCGTCCTTGTTCACGCGGACCCCGCCCATGGTGTAATGCTGGGTGGGGCGGACCGGGATCAGGTCCGTGATCGGATTCACGCCGATGAAATACATTGCGATTTCATATACCTCCCGGAGCTTTGTTGTAAGGTGCTCCTTCCCCAGATGGCGGAGGTCAAGCCACAGATGCGTGCCGTACGGAGATTCGACGCCGAGGCCTTTTTTCATGTGCTCGGTCATGCGCCGTGAAACGACGTCTCTCGAGGCGAGCTCCTGCTTTTCCGGCTCGTAATCGGGCATGAACCGGTGCTCGTTTTTATCCAATAGGAAGCCCCCGTCCCCCCTGCACCCCTCGGTGACCAGGATGTCCGTGGGCACGATCGCGGTCGGATGGAACTGGACCGCCTCCATGTTTCCCAGCGGAACCACGCCCGTATCAAAGGCCAGCACGAGCCCGGTTCCCTCGTTAATGACCGCATTGGTCGACGCTCCGTAGATTCTTCCGAAGCCGCCGGTGGCGATCACGGTCGATTTCGCGAAATAGGTGTTCAGGGAGCCGTCGCGCAGGCTTCTGACTATGGCGCCGTTGCATTTCCCGTCCGCGTGCATGAGAGCGACAGCCTCCATGCGATCATGAACCGTGATGCCGAGCTGGGAAACCATATTATCCATGGTGTAAAGGACCGTATGCCCGGTTCCGTCCGCCGTGTAGCACGCCCTCCACTTGGCCGTGCCGCCGAAATCACGTGCGGTAATAAGTCCTTCTTTTGATCTATCTTCCTCGATAGTGACCTTTTTTCCTTTAATGTAATATTGCTGGGGACCGCCCACGACCCGGTTCCACGGAACCCCGAAGTGGGCCATCTCGCGGATCGCGATCGGCGCGTTGTCGGCGAATATCCGCGACACCTCCTGATCCGCGCCCCAATCCGACCCCTTTACCGTGTCCAGCCAATGCACGGTGGGATTGTCGCCCTTCCCCTTTGCAATGTTTCCCAATGAGGCCTGCATACCTCCCTGCGCAGCCGAAGAATGGCTCCTCCTGGCCGGCACAAGGCTGAGCAATATGACGCGCAGGCCTTCATGCGCGGCGGCGACTGCCGTCCTTTCTCCGGCCAGGCCGGCGCCGATAACCAGAACATCGGTTGTAAAAATATCGTTCATATTCAATCAGCTCCTGATCAACAAATGCCCGACAGGGATTTTCATGAGAGTCAGTTTCCCCGCCAATGCGGCTACCCCCGCGACGCTCAAAATCACAAAAAACCAAAAAATAGCAGTGCAGAGCAGATAGGCCCACCGGCGGGAGAACCATGTATCGGAAATCCATTTTACCGCGAAGCGATACAGTCCTATGGCAAGATGGGCCACCACGGATATCCCGAGCACCAGATACAGGATCCAGAGTCCGCTTTCAACCCTGCTGCGCGCTATTTTCGCGGTAAGGCCGGCCGAATCCGCATACCCCATGTCGGTGAAGATGTTCCAGGTGACGAGAAAAAGATGGAAGGCGCCGCAGGCGAGAACGATCATTCCGGTGCGGACCTGCCATATCCACAAAGAGGTCTCACGATGACGGCTCAGCACGATGTCGCTTTTAGGCTGACTCCATCTTCTTTTCGCCTTCTTGATGCTGAGCCCGATCTCCATCATTCTCTTACGCTCGTACAGCTTCGCGGGTATCTTTCTGCTTGCGTATACGAAATGGACGAAAAACAGCACGCCGACGGCGATCACCGATATCTGGGCGATCGGCAGCGGGTGCTCCATATAATAGGAGACGACATCATACAGGTCTTTCCCGAAAAGCATCGTTCCTTCGAGCACCAAATGTCCGAAAATAAACCCGGCCAGAAGGACCCCGGTCACTCCACTCACCAGCTCGGCTATCAAAGCACGGCGGGCTTTCAAGTAGGCGGCGCTTTTTTCGCCTCCGGCCCGAATCGCCTGCGGGTATAGTTCAGTCGACAGATTGTTCATATCACTGTCCTTTAACGTGAAAATTTTTAAAAA
>CAZHAD010000154.1:0-3080 GCA_964529965.1 uncultured Leptospirales bacterium
AGATCTCGCGCGGCAACGACCGCTTTTTACTGGAGGTCCATCCGAAGCTGCGGCCGGTGGAGACCGCGGTCAACGGCGTGATACTGGCCGGCACGGCGCAGGGCCCGATGAACATTCAGGAGTCCCTGAGCGCGGCGTCCGCGGCCGCGGCCAAGGTCGAGTCGTTGCTCGGGCGCGGACGCGTCGAGCTGCCTCCCTTCGTCGCTTCGGTGGACGAGAGCAGGTGCAACGGCGCGGGGGCGTGCGTCGAGGCCTGCGAGTACGAGGGCGCGATCGCGCTGAAAACGTTCGAAGAAAACGGGAGGCAGGTCAGGCGCGCGGAGATCACGCCCGCCAACTGCGTCGGGTGCGGGGCGTGCGTCAGCGCATGCCCGAACAGGGCCATCGACGTGCAGGGCTGGACCCTGGCACAATACGAGGCGATGGTGGAGGCCATCGGCGCCGATTCGCCCGCTTTACCGGAGGTGGCATCATGAGCATACAGGGAAAATCACCTTCTCGCGGCGAGGTCCTCAAACGGCTGCGGACGAAGCACGCCGCATCGGTTGAACGGGCCCAGGCGCTTCTGAAGGAGCAGAAACGGATGGAGAAAGAGCTTTGCGCGCTCCTGCGTGAGAGGCCCCGCACTGTTCCGGAGGCGGCTGAGGCGACCGGCATCCCCTCTGACAAGGTCTTGTGGTTTCTGGCTGCAATGAGAAAATACGGCAGAGTGGTGGAGACGGGCATGTGCGGTGATTATCCTCTGTATGCGGAAGCGGAGGAGAAATAACATGGGCACCCGCGTTGATCCGACTTTGTTGAATGAGCTGAAAGAGTACGGCGCGATCGGCATCGAGAAATGCTTCAACTGCGGGAACTGCACCGCGGTATGCTCGCTGACGTCAAACGAAGCCCGGTTCCCGCGCAGGATCATCCGCATGGCCCAGATGGGCATGCGGACACAGTTGCTCGGAAGCAAGGAGCTGTGGCTCTGCTACAACTGCGCGCAGTGCTCAGAGACCTGTCCGAAGCAGGCGGAGCCCGCCAATTTCATGGCTGCCGCGCGCTGTTATGCAATCACCCACTACGACCCCCTCGGGCTCGCAAAATTGTTCTGCAGAATCCCCCTGCTGGGGGGTCTGATCGCGGTCTTGATGGTGCTCCTGTTCGGCGCGTTCATGTACACCAGGCGGGGGACCATGTCGACCGAGTCCTTGAAGCTTTTTAATTTCATTCCTTATGAATTCATTCATAACGCCGGGTTCGCCGTCATGGCCCTGGTCGGGCTTGCGAGCCTGATCGCCGTTTTCATCATGATCTACAGAATGGCGCGCGCTAATGACGTTTCGGTCAAAAACCTCGTGAACGGATCAAGAATGAACTGGCTTTCCGCCTTCTGGGAATCGGCGGGAGTCCAGTCTTTGGGACAAAAACGGTACCGCGACGAATGCGACGCCGAGGAGAACAGAAAGGCATGGTATATCAGTAAATGGTTCGTGCACGCGGCCACGATGTGGGGTTTTTTGGGCCTGTTGCTGGCAACGGCGCTGGATTATCTGCTGGATATTGTTGGTCTGAAGATGACGGGCGCGTCGGTTCCGATCTGGTACCCGACCCGCCTGATCGGCACGCTTGCCGGCCTGCTTTTCACCTACGGGGTCACCGTACTGCTTGTCAAACGATTGAGGGCGGCCGATAAGGCGCACAGTTACTCGCGCCCGTCCGACTGGATATTCCTGATGTTGCTGCTGTTCAGCGGCGTTACGGGCTTCATTGTCGAGATCGCCCTTTACCTGCCGTACGCTCCCGTGTGGGGCTATTGGATGTTCCTGTTCCACGTTGCGGTTTCGATCACGCTGATTCTTCTTCTTCCTTTCACCAAATTCGCCCATTCACTGTACAGGGTCATCGCGCTGTTCTTTCATGCGCTTAAGCCCGTGCCCGTCGCCGAAGCAAAAGAGGCCGGAGCGGAACAATGATTTCATATATATTTCAACCAAAAAGGAGTTTCCTATGGCACAAAAAATGGCTATCGTTTGCAACGGCGAGACCGGTGCGAATATCATGCCCACGCTGATCTTCGGCTCATCGGGGATCGCCCTCGACTACGAGGTCCACATCTTCTTCTGCCCCGCAGGAGCGAAGTGGACGCTTAAGGAAGAGTTGGAGAAGTTCGGCCAGCCCAAGGGTCTGCCCAACCCGGTCAAGCTCTTCAATGACATACTTGACCAGGGCGGACAGATGATCCTCTGCGAGCTGGCTCTCGAGAACAAGGGGATCGATCCAAAGGATCTGCGCGATTCGCGCATCAAGATCAAGAAAGCCCCGCCATTTCTGATGGACGTAGAGGGAGCAAGCCAGACTTACGTGTTCTGACAATCCGTATCCAAAGCAAGGCCGGGCAGGCCGCCCGGCCTGCTGCAACCCTCGCTTCTGCTGAAAGGAAATATTCGAAAGGTCAATGGTCGGTATTGAAGTCCTGTTCAGCGATTAAAGGGCATAATGATGATTTTGCGGGATCGGTCCTCAATTCCGCGGCGAACGCCATGCAGGAAGGAAAACCGCACTCTCCGCAATTCGAACCAGGCAGGAGCCTGTATATGTCCAGCACGTTTGCAAGGGGCTTTCTCGCCTCGAATTTCGGCGTTATCGAGCCCCTTCGTTTCCAGATATCGTTGACCGTCTCGATTATGCTCCCGGCCAGCTCCTGCGCTTCCTCGTTGTTGAAAACGGGCGCGATGGCGATCTCGTTCGGCCTGAACGCGTACGTCCTGTCCCCGTTCTTCCAGATCAGGACTTCGTTGCTGCTGTGGTAATCGGCCGAGGGCTCCAGCTCCGCGTTCAGATAGGGGAGCGCCTCGGTTATATCGTCCTCCAATCTGACGACCACGCGATACCGATCCGTTCCAGGGCGGCAGTCGATCTCCGCAAGCCTCGCCTCGAAATTGCGGATCAATTCTTCCGGCATGTGAGTTCCTTTAATAAATAAAATATCCCGTCCCGGCTCATCGGGACTGTAGGATATTTTATAGAAAGGTTCTATTGAGATGTCAATAAAAATCGCCCGCCGATCGTGAAAAGTTTAGGCGACATCATTTCTG
>CAZHAD010000155.1:0-3076 GCA_964529965.1 uncultured Leptospirales bacterium
GGGTGATTGCGGCGGAGACAAAAAAATACCTCGGCAAAGGAAGCATACAAGACCGGGCTGAAGGCCTGGACGCAGAGCCTATTTCCTGAAAAATTCCATAAACCGGATCAAAGACCGGACCTCGGGTATCTTCATCGCGAGCGCAATCGCGCAGTATACGATCCCGAACGTTCCGAGCACGAAAAGCGCCTGCAGCAGGGGATGCCAGTGCAGGGTGTAAAGCTTTACTCCCCAGGCCGCGGCCGCCCCCGTTCCCGCCGCGACCCAGAGCCGTGCGACGTAGTTTAAACCCGGCCCGCTCTTTCCTATGCGGCGGTCGAGGCTGTATCTGAGAAGAGAGAATTCGATCCAGCCGCAGAATCCGGATGCGGCCGTGATCCCGGCCACGCCCCATCGCTGCGGGACGCCGACCAGGGCGGGGAGCTGCTGGGAGGCCAGATACCCCAATATCGTCGTCAGCACCACGCGGATGACCGCGAAGCGGAGGGGGGTGCGCGTGTCGCGCAGGGAATAGAAGGTGGATGAGTAAAGCCGCCCGAGCGTGGTGGCAAGAAGCCCGACCGCGCAGCCGGCGAGGATAGACCACACGTACACCGCGTCCGAGTGGCCGAACTTGCCGGTCTGGTATATGGCCGCGGCGATTACGTCGCCGAGGGCGATGAAGGCGACGGCCGACGGCACGATGAAAAAGGCGATCTGGCGAAGGCCCGTATTGAGGCGCTCCCGCAGGTGGCCGGCTATCTCGGAGTCGCTTCCCAGCGCCTTGGACATGGCGGGAAGCTCGGCCGCGGACACCGACATGCCGAACAGGCTTACCGGCAGGGTATACAGGGTCAGGGCGTAGCTCAGCGCGGCGACCGCGCCGGTCGGCAGAAGGCTGGCGAGTATTGAATCGACGTACGCGCTGATCTGGACCACGCCGCGGCTGAAAAAGACCGGCACGAAGCCGCGGATCACCGTACGGACGCTTTCCAGACGGTGGTCGAGCGAAAGCCTCATCCTTTTGACGAGCTTAAGCACCATCGGGAGCTGGACGACGATCTGCAGGGCGCTGCCGGCCACCGACCCCCACGCCGTTATCGCGGCGAGCGGGAACTGGCCCCACGCGCCGCCGAACAGGGCGAGGGTCGCGATGATGACCAGGTTCCAGACCACCGGCGCGGTATATGAAAGGAAGAAGCGCGAGTGGCTGTTGAGTATTCCCAGGCACCACGCGGACCAGACGAGCAGGCCCGCTCCGGGGAAAAGGATTCTCACGAGCTGGATGCAGAGCTCTCTTTTCGCACCTTCAAATCCGGGGGCGATGGCGTCGATCAGGTAGGGCGTGGCGAGCACCCCGGCCAGCACGAGCACCGAGGTGGTCAGCATGAGGATCGCCGCGACCGCGCCGGCAAGGCGGTTAGCCTCCTCCTCTTTTCCGCGCGCCAGCAGGTTGGCGTACACGGGGATAAAGGACGCGGACAGCACCCCTTCCCCGAAGAGGTTCTGCAGAATGTTCGGTATGCGGAAGGCCGCTTTAAAGGCGTCCGCCGCGTCGGAGTTGCCGAAATAATGGGCGAACACCCTGTCGCGGACGAGCCCCGCGATGCGGCTCAGGAAAATACCGCTCCCCACCAGGAAGGCGTGCCATTTCGCGTGGGATAAGTTTTTTATGTCCGTATGTGGTAACGAAGCCGTCATGCTTATATTGATTTTGTAAGATAGAATTTTTCAAGAGCGCAATTTTATCAAGTAGTAATTGCGAAACATCCTACATTTCATTCTCTTACCCACAAACCCTCCGGAAGGACTGATAGTGCTGCCTATTTCAGTCAGCGTTTAGTCTTGAAAAATGTAACGGTAACCGCCGATTCACGGGAAAAATATTATTGACTTCGCTGCAGCATTGATGCCTGGTGAATCACTGTGACATGACCGCGGGCGGCGCACGATGAAGAAATATCTTGAAAAAGTCAACACCCTGCTCGAATCGCTTCCCTACATAAAGGAGTTCAGCGGAAAGACCATCGTCATCAAATACGGCGGCCACGCCATGGTTGATGATCCGCTCAGGATATCGTTTGCAAGGGACATGGTGCTGCTCAAGCTGGTCGGAATCAACCCGGTCATCGTGCACGGAGGCGGGCCGCAGATCAGCGGTCTGCTCAAGCAGATCGGCAAGGAGAGCAGCTTCGTGGACGGTCTGAGGGTCACCGACCGCGAAACCATGGACGTGGTGGAGATGGTGCTGGTGGGGAAGATAAACACGGAGATCGTGAACCACATCAACATCGCGGGCGGCAAGGCGGTCGGGCTTTCGGGAAAGGACGGAAACCTGATCACCGCGCAGAAGCTTTATCACGTCAGCCGCGATAATCAGGAGGTCGACATCGGCCAGGTGGGGTCGGTCAAGTCGATCAACCCCACGGTGCTCGAGACCCTCGATCGTGACAGGTTCATCCCCGTGATCGCGCCGATCGGGGTCGATCCCGACGGAACGACCTACAACATCAACGCGGACCTGGCCGCGGGAAAGATCGCGGAATCCCTCAAGGCGGAGAAGCTCATTCTCCTCACGGACGTGGAGGGGGTGCTTCTTGACGAGAAGTTTGTGTCGTCCCTGGGGATCGCAAAAGCAAAATCATACATTGAAAAGGGCCAGATCCACGGGGGCATGATACCGAAGGTGAACTGCTGCTGCGAGGCGGTGGCGGGAGGCGTGGGCAAGGCGCACATCATCGACGGCAGGGTGGAGCACGCCGTGCTCCTTGAGATTTTCACGGACGCGGGCATCGGCACGGAGATCGTGGAGGAGCATTAGCGCTGCAGCGCCGCTTCTTTTTTATTTGACAATCGCCCGTCTTCCAATATTTTTGCTATCGGAGAGTTGTCCGAGTGGCCGATGGAGGCGGTCTTGAAAACCGTTGTGCCGAAAGGTACCGGGGGTTCGAATCCCTCACTCTCCGAGGCAGGTGTTTAATATGGGGCTGTCCCCAAAGTAACATCGGGACAAATTTTAATGGAAATCGGGCGACACATATCTCACTCGCTCCGCCGCAGACATGGTCGAAGCTTTTTGCGACTTCCTGTCGCGCTT
>CAZHAD010000156.1:0-2919 GCA_964529965.1 uncultured Leptospirales bacterium
GCTTCATCTCGAAAAAGAGCTTTCGTACGAGGGAATATCCGTTTGAGTGGAGCCCGGACGAGGCGAGGCCGACGATCAGGTCTCCTTTTTTGATTTGTGCACCGTCGATAATCTTTTTCCGGTCAACCACGCCCACTGCAAACCCGGCGATATCGTAATCTTCGGGAGCCATGATATTCGGGTGCTCGGCGGTCTCCCCGCCTATCAGGCTGCAGCCCGCCAGAGTGCATCCTTGCGCCAGGCCCTTTACTATTTCCACGAGCACGCCCTCATCGAGCCTGCCGCATGCTATATAGTCCAGAAAGAATAGGGGTTGTGCGCCGTACACGATGATGTCGTTAACGCACATGGCGACCGCATCAATGCCCACGGTGTCGTGCCTTCCCGCCATCTGCGCGATCTTCAGTTTCGTGCCCACGCCGTCCGCGCCCGACACGAGCACGGGGTCGGCCATCCCGGGGAATGCGCCGGAGAAAAGGGCGCCGAACCCGCCAACGCCGGCAATGACGCTCTTCGAATGGGTGGCTGCGGCAATCGGTGCGATTTTTTTTACGAACCGGTCACCGGCGTTAATGTCGACGCCTGAATCCTTGTATGATAATCCCATGGGGCCTCAAATATCAAAAAATCGAGTAGCTCAAGTAACGGCTTTTTTAAATTTTATGTTAGGATTAATAATATTGAAAGTGTTATTAGGCAAGAAGAATTTTAAAAGCATCACAGATAAGCAGCCGGAGTTATAACCGATAGTTATCGGTAGCTATAAAAGCGGTAAGTTCATGCAGATATTTTTCATCCGTGCAGGTTAAATCAATGACCCAGACACTAATTTTTAAAATACTTGCAAAAATAAAATTTTATTCATAAATGTACATGGTAAGTAAAAAATGCATTTAATATCGGCCATGAGCTTGAAATGCATCCGGGCCAGATCCAATGCTTTATCAAACGTCCTTTTTCAGCTTGGAATAAACCAACGCTAACACCGGAAGTTTTTGAACAAAACGACCAGGATCCGGCAGTGCAGTGAATTCGGGATACATAAGACGGCAGGCTAATGGAGGAATAACAGGAACTATGAAACATTATATTTTAATACTGATACTTTTTCTAAATTCCGGAATTTTTATCAATTTTTCCAAGCGCTCCGATCATGAGATCCGCGAGTATCAGGGTAAAAAGCTCGATCCTTTTGAGAGGAGTTATGATAATTCAATCAAAGGACCGCAGAATGTTGATATTAAAACGTACAGGCTCGAAGTCAGCGGCTTGGTAAAGGAGCCGCAGCATCTTAGTTACGAACAAATAATGAAATTGCCTTCTAAAAAACGCGTCATAACTCTTCACTGCGTGGAGGGATGGAGCGAAACCCTTCTTTTTGAGGGAGTGCGCCTTGCCGACATTCTTAAACCGGCCATGCCGCGGGACGGAGTAAAGACGGTAATATTTTACGCGGCTGACGGATATTCCTCCTCAATATCCTACAATGATGCCCGAAGGCTTGATATATTGCTCGCTACAAAGATTAACGGCAGGGTTCTTGACGCCATAAGGGGATTCCCGCTGCAGGTATTAGTGGAATCGAAGTACGGGTATAAATGGGTGAAATGGGTAACCAAGATAGTATTGTCAAAGGATCCCTATAAAGGCTTCTGGGAGCAGAGAGGATATGATAACGAGGCAAATTATAAATAATAAAATTTTTCTCATTCAATCAGATTTCCCGCATCATCAAATTTTATAGCCGAAGGGCCTGACATTATTTTGAGGCATGCGTTGCCTTTGATCTCATCGATGAAGGCCTCCGACACATATATCTGTTCAAGATCGAGCGTGTTCCTGATGCGGACTATTCTGAACGTTTTCGGCTCGTGTGCGCCCGCCATGTACGCCGTCGTGCGGATCGCGTCCCTGTCCGACCCGAATGACATGGGGATTTTGCATGCGTCGGTCCTGTATGCGGTCAGGGCGTTGGTGAAGAGCACGTTAAAATCGATTTTTCCCACGAGCCGTTTTGTGGTGAAGTCGGCAAGGCCTATTCCCAGTGCGTTGCCGCCTGATTTATCGGTGAGGTCCCTCACGAAAATAAAACGGGAGATCGATGCAAGCCCCTCTTTTCTGCCGGTGACGTTGGTGTCCATGCCGGTGCCGCTTAAGTCCTTTCCCATTTCGTCCACGATCAGAAGGTCTATGTTCGACACCGGAATGAACGCCATCAGGGAGCGGGCCCGTGTAAGCAGCTCGGGCTCCTTGGTCAGAAATTCACCCGGTTCAATGGCTGAAACCATTGCAATTTTTTTGTGCGCGTTTTCGATAATCGCGAGTCCGAACCTGAGCCTTGTTCCTGCCGCGAACAGGGGGAAAGCGCTTTCATACACGGCTTGCCATGAGTGTTGGTCGATTGCGTGATGGAGTATGCGTGCGCCCTCGGGTTTCCCGAGTCCGAGGAGGCACATCTTGACGAGCCCGCTTTCGACCGGTGCGGTAAAACGGGTATGCGGCTTGATCCGGTTTATCACCGCGATATGGTCCGCGGACGCCGCGTGACGGTCAAGCAGCAGCGGGAAGCCGAGAATCGTAGTACCTATCTTGACCGTCTCGACCGAAGAGCGTATCGGACATCCTGTGGTTTCTTCGGTGACGCCGACGCGGCGTAACGTCTCGGCCTGGCCCTGTGCGGTTCCGCCGCCGTGGCTACCCATTGCGGGCACGATGAACGGTTTTGCGCCGATTCCGCGCAATGCTTCAACCGTTGTTTTGAGCACAATGGCTATGTCTGCAATTCCCCTGCTGCCGGCTGAAACGGCCACGGTATCTCCTTTGTGGATCGTGCGCGCCAGATCGAGCCGATAGAGCTCCGCCCTGACCGCCGAAGGCACATCTGCAATCTCAGGGCTTGAGAATTCCTGTTCGATCCGG
>CAZHAD010000157.1:0-2310 GCA_964529965.1 uncultured Leptospirales bacterium
CAGCCCCCGCATACATCCTTCATGGCGCGGGAGACGCTATCTTATGATTTCTTCATGCGGAGGGCAATGAAAGAATCTGCGGTTGCATTTACCTCTTCCATTATAAAGTTTCTCCGGGGAAAATCAAGCGAAAATGGCTGAAGTCTGGAAAGACCGAATAATTTCAAGTTACGAGATCATCCGTTTCTTCTGAAATGGGGTTTCTTACAGCAGTGAACGCAGATAATCCTTAAGCTCCCCGGTGTTTTTCTGCCTCCTCACCGCTTCCGTGCCCACCACGAATCCGTCGCCGATCTCAAGCGCCCTGTCCGCGTCGTTTTTGGTCTTGATGCCGAAGCCGATGATTATTTTTTTGCTGGTGTGTGCCTTGAGCATTTTGATTTTGTCCAATAACTCCGGGGAATCGAGGTTTCCGGCGCTGCCCGTGATCCCCCTCACCCCGACGAAATAGAGTATCTCGCTTTCGGACCCGTTGATCAGATCGATGTCCGTCTCCCTGGTTTCAAGGGTGGCGAAGGGGACGACGGGGATGCGGAGCCCGCTGTCATAAAACCGCCGCGCCATCCGGTTCGGCAGATCCGGAACGATGACCCCGCTCAGGACGCCGGCCATTTCATCCGAAAATTTTTCCGGTCCCATCGCGTATATGACGTTGGCATAGGTCATGGCATACTTTTTTATGCCGCTGTCATGCAATGACCGTATATTCTTCATCACGTTCCCGGGTGTTGCGCCGCCGGCGAGAGCCTCATGGATCGCTCTCGCAATGACCGGGCCGTCCGCAATCGGATCGTTGAAGGGGATCCCGATCTCGACAAAGTCAAACCCCGCCCGGTCCACGGCCCGGAACGATTCCATGAACCTGTTTTCGTCCGGATATCCCGCCACAAGGTATATTCCCCTCATGATTCCTCCCGCATGTGCCGCTCGATGATTCCCAGGTCCTTGTCCCCCCGGCCTGAAAGGTTCACCAGCACCTGCCTGCCCCGAAGCTCGGTCGCGTGCACGAGCGCATACGCAACCGCGTGCGCTGATTCGAGCGCGGGCAAGATTCCCTCGAGCCTGGTGAGCTCGTGGAAGGCCTCGAGCGCCTCCTCGTCTGACACGCTTTCGTACCTGGCTCTTCCCGAGTCTTTCAGAAACGCGTGCTGGGGGCCCACGCCCGCATAGTCGAGTCCCGCGGACACCGAGTGCACGTCCTGCACCTGTGAGTGTTGGTCTTGCAACAGATACGACAACGTGCCCTGGAATATACCCCTTGTACCGCGCGTGAGCGTGGCCGCGTTCTGGCCCGGCCCGAGCGACCTGCCGCCCGCCTCCACGCCGACGAGCTCCACTTCTGTCAGGTCCAGGAATTCACGAAATATCCCCATGGCGTTGCTGCCGCCGCCCACGCACGCGATCACGCAGTCCGGCATAAACCCCCGCGCGCGGAAATGCTCAAGTGCCTCCCTGCCGATCACGGATTGAAAGTAGGCCACGATCTCGGGGAAGGGATGGGGACCGGTCACGCTTCCGAGCAGGTAGTGGGTGTCTGAGACGTTCGTCACCCAGTCCTTGAGCGAGGCGCTGATCGCGTCCTTGAGGGTGCGCAGGCCCTCCTCCACCGGCACCACCTCCGCTCCCAAGAGCCTCATCTTTTTCACATTCGACATCTGGCGCTCCACGTCCACGCTCCCCATGTATATCCTGCATTCGAGTCCGAACAGGGCTGCGGCGGTGGCGGTCGCCACGCCGTGCTGGCCCGCTCCGGTCTCTGCGATCACCCTCTTCTTTTTCATGTGCACGGCCAGGAGCGCCTGGCCGATGGTGTTGTTGATCTTGTGCGCGCCGGTATGAAGCAGGTCCTCCCTCTTGAGATGGAGGCCGAACCCGTATTTCTCCGATATGTTCTTTGCGTAATACACGGGCGTCGGCCTACCCGCGTACTCGCCCAGATACCGGTTCAACAGTTGTATCGATTCGTCGCTTTGCCTGAAATCCTGAAACGCCCGCTCGAGCTCGTCAAGGGCAGGAATCAGTATCTCGGGCACGAACTGACCGCCGTACCCGCCGTAAAATCCGCCGTCATGACGCATGCGCAACCTCTTCCATGAATTTTTTCATCAATGAATAATCCTTGAGCCCCGGCTCGGCCTCAACGCCGCTCGACACGTCGATCCCGAAGGGCCTGAACTTCCGTATGACCGGACCCGCGTTGTGCGGATTCAGGCCTCCGGATACGATAAGCCGTTCTTGTATGGAAAAAAGCCAGTCCGGCAGTTGATCGAATTCGCCGCTTCCCCTGCTCGCGTCGTAGAGAAAATAGGT
>CAZHAD010000158.1:0-2171 GCA_964529965.1 uncultured Leptospirales bacterium
TGTCAACGCCGATTCTATTTTGCCGCTTTTCACCGGTTTGAATTTGCCGGTTTTTGTATTCGATACTATTCAAAATTAACTGCTCCAACCTTCAGGCGATCTTTCATACGGTAAGAATCACCCTTGAGACTGAGGACATGGGCATGATGCAGAAGGCGATCAAGCATGGCGGTGGCAACGGCCTCATCGCTCATCAGCTCGGCCCATTTCCCAAACGTCTTATTCGATGTCATGATAATCGACCCATTTTCATACCTGACATTGATAAGTTGGAACAGCATGTGCGCCTGTTCCGTCGAAAGCGCCTCATATCCGACTTCGTCAAGCAGCAGCAGATGAGGCTTGGCAAACCACTTGACTTTTCGTTTCAACCGGTTCTGCTCATTGGCACGGCGGAGACTCTCCAGCGCGTCACGACAACTCAAGTAATACACCGTGTAGCCGGACATGCAGGCGTGATGTCCCAAGGCGAGCATAAGATGCGTCTTGCCCAGACCCGAAGGTCCCAGGAAAAGGATGTTTTCCCGGCGCTCGATGAATGAAAGGCTCGCGAGCTCCCGGAGCTTCGCCTGCGAAAGCCCTCCCTTGAGCCAGCTCACATCAAAGTCATCAATCCGTTTCGATGAAGGCATTCCGGAGAGTTTAAGTCGGGTTCGTGCGGACCGTTCTTTTCGTGCCGTGTATTCGATGTCCACCAGGGAGGCAAGCGACTCAATAATAGTCTCATCCTTCCTTGCAGGATCGCCCAGGTAGCTCTCAAGCGATGCTGCCATGACGCCAAGCCCTAGAGATTCCATCCGTTGAATAAGCATTGTCGTCATGGTGCTCATTGAACGCCTCCATGAATATCCATGACTTCATCATAGACCGATGGATGACGCACCGATACCATCGTGTCGGTTTCCCGCCGTGATCTCGCTCTTTTTGCACGGTCTTCCCTGCATGCCCGGTCCTTTCGCCATCGTTCCCGGATAGCCTTTTTATCCTCGTCGTGCAGAATATACGCCCGGCTTCCCGCAGGGGCTAGAACGAATGATTTGATCGATTGACCCTCGATAAATATCTCGGCCTGGCCGTACCGCCGCTCAACCCGTAATTCCACGGTTCTGCTGATCAATTCAGGACTTACGGAATACCGGTTCGTCTCATAGGTGATCATCGACTCGCGGTTCACCGTACAGGGTATAGAGAGTCGAACGTCAAGATCCCGGGCCGGGAGAGGCAACAACTCAGCCCGATCGCGTTCGAAACGCGCGGCACGCGACTCGCCGATGCCCCCGATGGGATTGTCTTTGATGGAGTCAATCCAGCGCAGCACATCCTCGTTCAATTGATCGATTTCGAGATCGCCATCCTTCACGCGCATCCAGAAATTATTATCCAGATAACCGATCGTCCGCTCGACTTTCCCCTTGGTTTGCGGCCTGCGTACCCGACAGCGCTCCGGCGCAAAGCCATAATGACTTGCCAGCGACATGAGTGATTTCTGCGGATGAAAAACCCCGTCAGTATCCGCAATAAAGGCGGTTTTCATGTTGTCATACAGAATCGTGCGCGGAACGCCTCCAAAATAGTGAAATGCATCAATATGACACGAGAGAAAGGTATCCTGTTTCATGTCCGTGGTATACCGGACAAAGGGCGTCCGGCTGTACCCAAGTGTCATCACGAAGGCGTACAGTTTGCGGGCTGTCCCGTCAACGCGCCTCTGGCCGAATTCTTTCCAGTCAACTTGCGCCTGATAGCCCGGTATGGTCTCGAATCGGATGACTGCTTCGGTAATGACTTCCTTGCGGAGCCTGCCCACCAGGTCACGTAAAATAGATTTCCGACCTTGATAACCGGCTTTCTGTAAATCCTCATATAAAAGTTCGCAATTGTAAAAGGGATTTTCGTTAATAACTGCCTTGATTGTCCCAACGAAGGAATCCAGCTTGCTCGGCCGCTTTCCCTTCTTTCTTGGGGACGGAGGGTTGTTCAAATAATTCCGGACCGTCCTTTCAGACACATCGAGCATTTCTGCAATTTCGCGTTGCCGATAACCTTTTGCTTGTAAAATTCGTGCTTTCATCATTTTCTGCTCCTTGTACATTGTGGGGTTCTCCCTGATTGGTGATTGTTGCTGCAACCATCTTCAGGGTTGAGCCCCCTTTTATATACAAATTAAGCGG
>CAZHAD010000159.1:0-1703 GCA_964529965.1 uncultured Leptospirales bacterium
TGGCCAAAACCACGGTGGGGGAGGCCGACCTTCACGTCGAGATGATCGCCCGATCGACGCAGTTCAACCGCCTGCAGGCCAGCCTTGTCCAGGATGGCAGGGAGAAAATCCGCGGCCTCGGAACGTTTGCGGACGAAAAGAACGAGTGCGTGATTGAGCGCTACGAGACGGGCCCGCCCGTTCTTGCCCCGCTGGACGAATGCATATCCTCCCCGAGAATTCCGGGTTTGACCATCTTCAACAATCTGGAAATCCGGCTCGATCCAGGATGCGCCGGGTGGATTCAGGGGAAGATGACGGACAAGTCGGAGATAAAGGGATGGATAAGGTTCAGGGACGGCCGTCCCTTCGATATGATCTCGATGTTTCTGCTCGCGGACGCGTTTCCGCCAGCGGTGTTCGTCTCTCAGGGGATGGTCGCCTGGGTGCCCACCATAGAGATGTCGGTAAACGTGAGGAATATCCCGGTCACCGAATGGATGAAATGCGTGTTCCGCACGCGATTCATCACCTGCGGCCTGTTTGAGGAGGACGGGGAGCTGTGGGACGAGGAGGGCAACCTCGCCGCCATATCCCGCCAGATCGCGCAGTACCGGAAAAGCGCTCCCTGAGCGCTGCTGCAGTCCATCGGGCCTGATCATGAAATGCTTCGGCCATCCAAAATTACGCGGCATACACATTTTTTTATTGACTTTTTGCACATTGGGCTTTATGTTCTATTTAGCTTTGCGCGGCGCGCGGTTATCCCGAAAATCTGCACCCGGTATGAGCGCGCGCATTTTATGCAAAATAAAATACGAGGCGTCGTGGTGCATGGTCGAGTATTTTATTTCTTGTTCGCGAAGCTTCATGGCAAATAATCGCGAAATGGATATTGTAATGTGGACAATTACAATGTAAGTCTATTATATCTTCTCATATTTTCCTTCGCCGTCGCCATAATCACGGCAGGCATGATCATTCTGTCTTATCTGATCGGTGGGAGGCACCGCGAGCACGCGACTGCGGAGCCGTACGAGTCGGGGATACTTACCACCGGAAGCGCCAGGCTCCGGTTTTCCGCGCAGTTTTACGTCATCGCCATGTTCTTCGTCATCTTCGACCTGGAAACCGTTTTTCTTGTATCGTGGGCGATCTCGATCCGCGAGGTGGGATGGGGCGGGTTCGCCGTTTTGCTCGTTTTCCTCGCCTTTCTCATTTCGGTGCTCGTGTATGAGTGGAGGATCGGCGCGTTTGACTATGCCGCAAGCGGCAGGAAGATTTTAAAATCAATCAGGACAGCCAGGAGGATGTAACGCAATGGCCGTGAAATCGGACACACCCGGTCGGCGCCGGGCCGAAGAGAAGGGATACGATTGGTCCGGGAACGCCGGCCGCCAGCCGTTTCTCCTCGCCAGGCTTAACGACCTCGTGCAATGGGGGAGGAAGAATTCCGTGTGGCCGTTCGGCTTCGGACTCTCCTGCTGCTTCGTCGAGATGGCGACGGTCCTCACGAGCCGATACGATATCGCCCGGTTCGGCGCGGAGGTGATCCGCGGCACGCCGCGCGAGGCGGACCTCATCGTGATCGCGGGCACGGTCTTCATCAAGATGGCGCCGGTGATAAAGCGGCTGTACGAGCAGATGATGGAGCCGCGCTGGGTCATATCCATGGGCTCCTGCGCCAACTCCGGCGGCATGTACGACATCTACAGCGTGGTGCA
>CAZHAD010000160.1:0-1538 GCA_964529965.1 uncultured Leptospirales bacterium
ACCATGCGCGCCTGAGAGGAGTCGAACCTCTGGCCTACGGATTCGAAGTCCGGCGCTCTATCCAACTGAGCTACAGGCGCATCGACACCAAATCATTTTGTTAGATATCCATACACCGCCTTTCGCCAGGCCAGATAACCCCTGCCGTTCAGATGCACGCCGTCATGGGTGTAGCCTGATTTAAGGTCGCCGTTTGCATCGACCATGAAGCGGTGTATGTCAATATAAAATATATTCCTGCCATCAGACAATTTTTTGATGCGGTCGTTCAGCTCATGTATGGTTTTTCGCGGAAGCGGGACGAGGCGATAGATGGTCGGGAGAACGCTCTGTATATAAATACTGGTGCGCGGGGATTCCGACCTGATCCTTTGTATAATCGTGCGGTAATTTTCAGCAATGTCAGAGACCCCCCTCCCTGCCGCAAAATCGTTCCCGCCGATCATGATGAATATCTTTTCCGGCTTCAGACCTGTTACTTCCGCAAGGCGGTTCAGCACGCCGTCGGTCGTGTCCGCATCGATGCCGCGGTTGATGACATCGCACCTGTCGAACAGCTCGGACCATTCGCACCGGTCGGTCAGGCTGTCCCCGAGAAATACTATCCGGCCTCGAGTTTTGGGAAGAATGCGAAAAAGGCTCAAGCGGTCAAGATAGTAGTCCCCGAGATACGGCTTCATGATTTTTCTGTATTCTCCCATGGAGAGGAGTATGACGGCAAGGACGATGGCGATCAGGTTGAAAGAGAGCGAAACGATCAATATCCATCCGGTTTTTTTCATGCTTCTAGGTGATTCATGATCTTGAAAAAATGTCAAGAATATTCAAATCATTGCTGACGGAACGGTCGGTCTCACGCGGGATCTAATCCTGTGGCGCGCTGCGATAAAAAAATTCAATTATTGACTGAAACCATACTAAGTTTGTTGACAAAAAAGGCCCCTTATATTTGTCTAATCTGACTTTAACCGCTTGGTTAAATTTTATTTTCCTCCTCTCATTAACGTGCACGGCATAGCCCAAAGGCATGGGAAGAATTCGAGAGATGTAACGATGAACATCGCGCGCCTGTCAATAAAACGCCCCATTTTCATATCCAGCATCGTGCTGGTCATCGTGTTCACCGGCTTTATCGCGATCACGAGGCTCGGCGTCGACCTCTACCCTGACGTCACCTTTCCCTTCGTGATGGTGCAGACCGTGTATCAGGGAGCGGCGCCCGAGGAGATCGAAAACCTGATCTCCAAGCCGATGGAGGACCAGATAAGCTCGATCTCGGGCCTCAAAAAGGTGACCTCCCGAAACATGGAAAGCCTCTCCTTCGTATTCGCCGAGTTCAACCTAGGCGAGGACATCAAATACGCGGAACAGCAGATAAAGGACAAAATCGGTCTGATCCGTAAAGATCTTCCCGACGGGATCGAGGAACCGGTCATCAGCCGCTTCGACCCCGCGGATTTTCCGGTGTTGAAAATATCGGTTTCCGCAGACCTGAAGCCGACCGACCTGTATGACCTTGCCAAGGAGGAGATAAAGAC